>CP039459.1:437500-737500 GCA_004843165.1 Acetobacteraceae bacterium | reverse complement strand
AAAGGAGCAAGGGCTGTTTGCTTACGCCATCATTTCTGAAAATTTGTGGCCAAATGACATTTTCTTGAATACGAGGGCGGTCATTGGCAAAGGCCATCGGATTTTGAGAGGCCGCACGTTCCATTTCTCTCGGCGTCATCATAGGGGGGGGCGGGGCAACTTTTAAACCGCCCTGAGGTGTTTTGCCTGCTGTTGTCTGTGTCGGATTGGGGGAGACAGGAGGCTTGGGGCGAGCTCCGTAGGCTGTGCTTAGAAAGGCTGTCAAGGAGAGCGCTAAAAGTCCGGAGGATTTCAGAATCGTTTTTAAAGAAGCAGAAAGGGGAAAAGCGTCATTCATAAAAATAAATATCTTTCGGGCGGATCTAGCGCAGGTCTTTTTCTTATACCTCATTTTGGCATAAAATAAATCTTTCAGCCGTAAGTCAAGAAAGTGATTTCGTGCTTGCTTGCATTGTTTTTTCACAATACTTAGGCTTAAGAAGGGCTAAACAGTAAATTGTTTCAAGACAATTTTAAAAGCTTTTTTGCTGTCGCAGGTAAGCTCTTTTCAAAATAGACCGATAAAAAGGGGGATGTATAAAAATGGTTCAAGTATATAGAGATGGTGCCGATCGGAAAGTGGAGATTTTTGATGGCGAAATGCTTCTTAAGTTAAATTTTCAGCCAGATCTTGCCCATGCAGAGGATAAGCCGAGCAAGGTTACAGGGACGCTTTTCGAAGGCGGAAAAAATCAGGCGTTGAAAGCACAGCTTCTTGACGAGATGCAGGGACAGGGTGATACCGAGAAAGAAGCGTTGTTGAATCTTGTTGAGAAATTGTTGGCAGCGGCAAAAGAGGAAAAAATTTCCAAAGCACTCGAAAATATTAAAATCAAAATTATTAGCGAAGGGATAGGTTTTGCAGACGCACGTTATATTCCCCCTTCCATGCGCTCATAAGGATAAAGCGTGTTTAGAAGGGAAAGGTCTAAAAGATTTTTACTTCCCTTCTTTAAAATCATGTTATAACCCACCATCTGACAAAGACTTATTCCCAGAGAGACTGGGAGTTATGATTTACGGTTAAGGAGACGTTATTATGCCGGATAATCTTCATGTGGACGAAGAAGACTTCAACCAGAATCAGCGCATTCTAGCCGAAAAAACATATGATTTGGCAGAAAATACGCTTCTTGCCGTTCGTTCTTTACAAGAATTCGCCAGCAAGCAGTTCCAGAATAATTTGGCACAGATTCGCTGGAAAGCATGGAACGATTACCAAGAACATTTGGATTCTGTGACCAATCTTCTCTCTAATTCTCCAGATGGGATTCCAGAGCGGGAACAGCCTCGTCTTGCAAAAGATGTCGTCTCTCTCGGCCGTGCTATTGTTCAGCTTCGACGGGCTTTTGGCCATGAAGCTGTTGAGGAAGAGGTTGGGGAAATCGGTGCGCTTCTTGGCAAAATGTTTGAGATCGCAGATCAAAAGAATCTTTCAAAACATGATCGCCGCAAAGAATTTAAGTTTTTTGCAGAGGAAACAGCACCTGAAATTCGTAATTTGATGGATAAGCTCGAAGAGAAAATCTCGCCGATGATGGAGCTTAAAACGGTTTTGGAAGAATCAGCCGTACCTTTGGTGCAGGGGCAGTATAGTCCTGTCGGACCTTTGAAGCATCTTTTCGGCGATCATTGATTCTTCCCTTCATTGATGGGGGAGAGGCGCTTTTTGTTACTTCAAAAATTTTGATGCGCTTCTCTCCGCATTCCTGAAGCGAAGAGAAGGTACGCCCTCTCAAAATCTGTTATGTAAAAGCTCAACCTGAAAAGGCTGGGCTTTTCTGTTAGGAATTTTTGTTGAAATCTTATTTACATAGCTGGTGTTATGGGCATCCGCTTAAAGAAATTTTTGCAGGCATGGTCAGTACCTTTGCCTTAATTCCCGAAGTCATCGGCTTTTCTTATATTTCAGGCGTTTCGCCCGCATCTGCGCTTTTTGCCACATTTGCCATTGCCTTGGTGCTGGCTTTTGTCGGGGGGAGGCCGGGAATGATTTCCGGTGCGGCAGGGTCTGTTGCTTTGGTTGCTGCCCCGATCGCCCATCGCTATGGGCTGGATTATTTAGCCTTAGCAACGCTTCTTTCAGGGATTTGGCAAATTTTATTTGGGTTTTTGAAACTGGAAAAGCTTATACGCTTTGTTTCACCGGAGGTGGTGACAGGTTTTGCCAATGGGCTGGCGATTTTAATTTTTTCGGCACAAATGCCACATTTTGTGCAGGCTTCGGCCATGGGATGGGGAATGATCGGCGCTGGTTTGGTCATTATTTATCTTTTACCCCGCTTTTTTAAATCGGTTCCGTCCCCTTTGGTTTGCGTCTTTCTTCTCACTTTAGGCGCAAGTTTCTTTGGGCTAAAAATGCCGAGAATCAGCGATTTAGGCAGTTTGCCGACCCATTTTCCCCTCTTTCAGTTTCCTGCGGCTCCCCTTGATTTGAAAAGCTTTTGGATTATTTTACCTGCGAGTCTTGCAATGGCATCTGTTGGGATTTTGGAATCTCTTTTGACACTCGAAATTACTGAGGAAAAGACGGAGATGCCAAGCTATCCTGCGCAAGAATGCCGTGGGCTGGGCATTGCAAATATGATGGCCTCCTGCGTTGGCGGTGTGGGCGGCTGCGGAATGATTGGTCAAACCGTCGGTAATTTACGCTATGGCGGTAAAGGGAGGCTTTCTATTTTTGTTTCCGGTGCCTTTTTACTTTTATTGATGATTAGTCTGCATCATTGGGTTGCCCAAGTCCCTGTTGCGGCTTTGGTTGCGATTATGGTGATGGTTTCCATCAGCACTTTCTCTTGGGAAAGTTTGAAAAAATTTAGACAGCCTCAGCAAAAAGCATTTTGGATTATTTTGGTGACAACGAGTGTCGTTGTTGCCACCAAAAATCTTGCCCTTGGGGTTTTGGCCGGTTTGGTCTTGTCTAAACTTGTTCGGGCGTAAAAAGATCCTTTTTGGGATATGGATTTTTTTTGCCATTTTTGCGTTGATGAAAAGGCCGGTAATTCGGCTTTTTCTTTTTTTTCTTTTTCCGCCGCAAAATTGGAGCGTTACGAACAGGGCGCAAACGTGCCACAAACATGCCTGTCAGGACGACAGAGCCACCGAATAAAATACCAAAAGTCAGTCTGTCCCCCGTGAGGAACATGGAGGAAATAATGGTCAAAGGGGGCTCTGCATAAAGTAAAATACACGCATTTGCCGCGCCCAATCTGCCAACCAAAGCGGCCCAGCAGGCATAGCCTAAAACAGAAGGGAAGATCGCCAGACCTAAGACATTGAGATAGGTTGCCCGTGAGGCATGGAGCAGTCCGCTAATGCCTGATGGCAGCCAGAATACCAGAAATAAAGCACCAAAAAGCACAATCCAAGCCAATGAGCACATTGGCCCGTATCGCTGGATGAGCGGACGTTGCAAAAGGCTGAAAATCGCTGTTAAAAAACAGCTCAGTAAAAGGACCATCGGGCCCTGAAGATTGGCCGCTGAGATTTGTCCTGTGGAGGCGGCGACAATACCGACACCGAAAAGCGCAACGCCAGCCCCAACCCATCCCCATTTATTGAGATGTTCTTTATAGAAAATAATGCCTAAAAAAGCCGCAAAAATGGGTGCTGTACAATTCATCAAGCACGAGGCAGAAGGCGTGAGGCTTGTTTCCCCGATATTGAGGAGAAGATTATAGAGTGAAAATCCTAAAAGACCGCAAATGGCAAAACGCCACCAATCCTGTTTTTGAGGAAGCGTGCCGGCATGGGGAAGTTTTTTGGATTTTAAGAAGAAAAAGGGCAGGAGAAAGACAGCCGCAAGCGTATAGCGAATGCTAGCTAGTCCGCCCGGTTCCATGCCGCCTTTCATGGCCAGTTGAATAAAAGGAAAAGCGAGAGACCAAGAGCCTAAGAGGACAATCGACTGAATAATGGTGGCAAATGTGTCCCCCTTTGCGTCAGGATGGGGACTAAATTCATGATGGGTTGATAGAATTTGCTGGGAGGTTGCAGGCGTGGGATTTTCGGTCAAATTACCGTACCGTTGATGAAAGAGAAGAGAGAAAGCGGAAAGTAGAGGAAAAACCTTCAGAAAGAAATGTTTTTTGCACGCTTAATGTTTTTTTCCCATTTTTGTTACAGCCATACCACTTAAAACAATGGCACCACCAATTAAAGTCATCTTTCCGGGGATTTCCCCCTCCAGTAAAATGGAGAGGATCATGACGATGGGCGGAATTGCATAGAGGATAATACCGGCTTTTGCACCGCCGATTTCCCCGCAAAAAGCAGCCCAGCAACCATAACCGATCAAGGTCGGCAAAAGCACTAATTCGACGAGGCTCAGCCATGTTTTAAGCGGAGAGTGCTGGAGTTCACTCAGACCAGAGGGAAGGAAAGGGAGCAGAAAAAAGGCAGAAAGAATTGTAAAATAGCCAAGCGTACGAAGAGAGCCGTAACGTTTAACAATAGGACGCTGTAAAACCGTATAACCGCCAGTACAAAGCGCGGCAGTAAGAACAATGAGAGGGCCTGAAAAATTATCAGCAGTGATTTCCCCATGGGAAAAACAGACAATAGCAACCCCGCTAAGGGCAATGAAAGAGCCGATCCATGCAAATAAAGTTAATTTCTCATTGAGAAAAAAAGCCCCCAGAAAAGCAGAAAAAACAGGAGAGGCACAGACGATTAAACTTGTTGCAGAGGCAGAGACACTACGTTCGCCATAATTGAGCAAAAAACTGTAACAAGAGATCCCTAGAAAGGTACAAATGAAAATGCGCGGCAGGTCTTTTTTCTCTGGCAGATATTTGCGATTAAAACAGAATGGGAGAAAGAAAAGAGCGGCTAAGTCATAGCGCAGGGCAGAGAGTCCGGAGGCGCTTAATCCCCCTTGCACAGCCATTTGAATAAAAGGGAAAGCACTCGCAAAGGATAAAAGTGTGATGATCCCTTGGAGGGAGAGCTTTAACTTAGAAACAGGCGGGTCAATATGGGACATCAAAAAACATCAAGAAAAAAGGGAGATTTTCCGGAAGCTTAACAGAAGAAGCCGAAGGGGATAAGGTGAAAATCGTAATTTACGTATAAGTAGAGTAAATTAATTATAAGTATATGCCTTAAGACGACTTTTTAGTAGCCGGCTTCTTTTTGCTCCAAGATGGTCATCGTTTTTATTCTCAAAAATTTGAGCGTTGTTGATGACCCTTGGTATTAAAAAGAATGTGGAGATTTTAGAGATGTGTCAGTGAAATTTCCTTAATAAAGATACATTAAAAAAAGATTAAATTTTTGAAAATGATCTGAACTCCTTAGAAGGTAGGGTGTTTTTCTCTCAATAATATCAGGGATTTCTCCTTTTTTAGCGCTTTGAAAAAGCCCTGCATGCACCTATACTCGGGGCAGTTTGTTTTATCTTTAATTTAAGGGGATTTTCAAAATGGTTTCATGTCCTATGTGTGGAAAAGTCTATTCCGAGCATGAATTAGAATTACATGCGCAGGCCGAAAAAGTGGGGGCACATTATTGTTGTCCGCATTGCGGATGGGCTTGGGACCCTGCATTCTCTAATAAGCCAGATCAAGCAGAGGATTCAGAAAGTCAGTCACCTGCCGCAAATAAGGCAAAAAAAACGGTAAAATCTGCGGCTAAAAAAACAGCAAAAACCTCAGAGGACCCCGCCGCTCAAAAACCGGCTAAAGCCTCAAAAGCGAAGACAGAAAAAGCAGCGCCTAAGAAAACAACAAAGGTAGGCAAGCCAAAAACAGAAAAAGCGGCCAAGCCTAAAGCGGAATAAGTCTTTTTAAAAGAGGGATTTTTCGCCTAAAAGTCCCTCTTACATGCCTTAAAAGCCCCCTCTGATTTCCCCTTGCCTCTCGGTTTATTCTGGCCGATAATATTCTTCTAAAGATTAGATTTACCGAAACTGGCAGGGATTTTTGATGAATATTGAAACAGAGATGACCAATGAAATGGCGGCGTTCCAAGCCAAATCTCCAAGCTTTTTAAAATCTTGGCTGTGGGTCAATATTCTCTATCTTTTCCCAGCCTCTTTGACAGCCCCTTTATGGGATATTTTGTTTCCGGATTTGGATGAAAGCCTTTCCGGTTTTCTTCACGATTGGGCCGTGCCTTTTATCGCCGGCAATCTTTTAGCCTTGTTATTTTTGGCCCTGAGAAGAGCGTTTTTAAAATCCCGTCATAAAGAGGTCGGAGAGTTTGTCCCACTCATTCCTGCCAAAGCGGTTATTTCCTATATTTTACCTTTTGCCTTAGCCATGACGGTAGATATTGCCATCGAAGCGTGGTGGACTGTGCCGCCTGCGGATCGTGGTGATTATGCGATGGGCTCTTATGAGACGTTTTTCTTCACCTATGGGATGGAGTTTCTTGTTTTTTGGGGCTTGGCAATCCTTTTGACTATTTTAACAGATAGTACAGCCCGCCTTTTGGCATTGGCCCATAGGACGCTTTATGAGGTGAAGGAAAAGCAGCAGATCAGGCTTGCTGAAAATCCTCTTCCTAAATCTCTCCCCGTTCGTTTTGTTGCTTTTTTGGGCAATGCGCTCTTTTTCTGGCTACGTTCTAATATTTGTTACATCATTCCAGGCGCTTTGATTTGGCCGTTATGGGGCTTTTTTATGGGGAACGGCGAGTTTATCGCCTGCCTTTCCCTATGGGGGCTTGGGGCATTATTTGGCAATGCGGCGGCTTTTTTAATGATTGTTTTTTGGGCTGTTGTGTCCATGATTTTTAAAGGGATTTTGCGTGGCTTTGGCTATCAAGTGATCTCAAAACCGGAAACCTCCTCTCTTCAAATCGAAGTGAGAACATGGTTTGTCCATAATCTTATTTTTCTTTTCCCCTCGGCTTTGTTGATTTTCTTTCAGGGAACAGGCGTTTTTTCTTTAGAATCCACGATTGGGGAATGGGACTGGGGAACGCCTCTGGGGCGGACTTTCTTCATCTGTATTGTCTTTTGGGGTGTTTCTCAGGTGGTGTCCTATTTTGCCGAGCGCTACTGGACAAAATGTTTTACATCCTTAAGAGGCAATATTTCCCATTGATTTTGTCATTTTTCTTTCCTTGTAAAAGCGTCTAGAGCGCAAGAAGAAGCAATATAAGTATCGGGGATACTATATGCCAAGAGGCTTTTACGTATCGAAAGGTTTATCTCATTGACGGAAAGGGATGTGCGGAAATTCTGGTTTCTTAAAGATTGGGGCTGGGTTAATTTTTTCTATTTTATACCGGCTTCTTTGTTGATTCCGATTTGGGGATTTTTACAGCCGCCAACGGGAGCCATTAGCCTTGATGAAATTTGGCTTTCCCTGATTTTTTACAGCAATCTTTACTTTCCCCTTTGCATGGGAATAAGGCAGTGGGCCTTAAAGCGGAAATCGGTGAAAAAGCAGGTTTTTGCGGTTCCATTATCCTTTGGGGCTGGGGCTCTTTTATATCTTTTCCCCTTTGCGGTTTTAGGATCGCTTATTCTTGTGGAAACGCAGGGGGAGCAGCTTTTGAAAATTCCTCAAAATCCCGGTATTTTTGCATCTATCCCTTTTTTAACTTTGTGTTTTTTCTTTGCGCTTCCATTTTTGTGGGGGGCAATGCTCTGCCTTTCCTGGTTAGTTTGCTGGGGCTGGCGTGTGTCCCGTTCTTTGTCGAGGAAATTGGCGCAAGAGCGCCTTCATAATGCTCAAAAACAATCTTTTAAAGACCCGCTTTTAGCCAGTTGGGTTGCGGTAAATATTTTTTACCTTTTGCCAGCCTCTTTGGCTTTGCCCTTTTTAATTTTTACCTATTCCAATGATCCGGATGCCTTTTTCATTCTTTTGATGGCATGGCTTTTACTTTTGGTAATCGGCAACATTGTCGGGGGGGCTGTGGCTTTATGGCGGTGTTTTTTACTTAAAAAACACAATTATGCGGATTTTCAAAAAATTATTTTATCCCCGATCCAAAGCAACTGCCTTTATATCATGCCGTTGGTGATTGCCGGTAGTCTGGAGGCGGCGCTTACCAGCTGGGGTAAAATAATGCTTCAGATGGATTTAGAGACTTTTTTCGCTGAAGTGCCATTATATTTCTCTTTCTTTTGTCTGGATCTTTTGGGGTTTTGGTTTCTTGCCAGTTGTTTTTCATGGCTCGTCCGTGCCCTTGCAACTCTTTTTTGGCAGCCAGATCCTCGCCCTTCTGCTCTTAAAGGCAAGCGTCAACAGATCAGGCGGGAAATGCCTGTTTTCCTCATTCATCTGCCCAAAAGTATGACGGGGAACTTGCTGGAGGAAATGGAAGCGGAGCCACAGAAAACACAGATAGATTTTCAAGCGCTCTCTGCGGAGAATCGCCCTGCCGCGGGGCCTTTATTCCTCTATCATTGGTGTGTGCCGCAGCGTGTAAAGGCGCTTGTTTATGCTTTTTGCCGTGAAATGGGATTTTATATTTTTCCCCTTGCACTGGCATGGGGCATTGGCACCGTTTTTGTTTTAGAGACGGGGGCTTTTCAAGATTTTTTTCAGATGATCCTCTGGGCTGGCACGATCGCTTTTCTTTTGGGGCTTGTCGCACAGGTCTATGTTTTTCTCTGCTCTAAAATGTGGCAAGGGATTTTGTTTACGTTTAAACGGACAGATACCCCTCAAAAGAAATCGTCATTTCTTTCTTTTTTGGGAAATCTTTTTCGTTATATCTTGCCGGCACCTTGTCTTATTGGTTTTTTGGCGACTGTTCCTGAATTTTTTACACCGCAGCCGATCGCTCCTTTTTCAGCATTGATGGGTGCTGTGGCGGTTGTTGGCATGGCGATTTGTCTGTCTCTTTTTTTTCAGGGGTGTTTTTCACTTTTTCGCGTAATTTTTTATCATTTCTTTGGCGGAGCGCTTCGGCGTTATCAGCAAAATCTGGCACAGCGAAAGACCGAAAAGCAGGCCTTAAAACAAAGTGCTTATAAATGGCAGGTCCATAAGTACCGTTTTAAAAAGAAACTTTCAGCCCCTCAGGAAGACAAAAATGTGCAGAAAGTGAAAAAAAGAAAAATATCCAAAATTGTGAGATATGATGGTAGGGTGATAAGAATCAGGCCAAGCTCTAGGCCTTCAAGGAAGCGATAAAAAGCAAAAGAGAGGCGATGTCTCACATGTTAAAATCTATTTCCTACTTCTCGCTTTTTTTGAAATATTTTTGGGTCAATCTTTTCTATATTTTGCCGGCGACTTTTGTTTTCTGTCTTCCCAATTTCTTTACGTCATTGCATCGTTTCGTCATTGATTCCTTTTTGCCCTTTTTTCTTGGCAATTTCTTTTCTCTGATTTGGGAAATTTTAAGATATTACCGACAGGAAAAACGGACAGGAGAGGGGAGTTGGGAGCCGTCCCCCTCTGCTTTTTGGAATAATCTTTATTATATTTTTCCCATTTGTCTGATGAACGCCTCCATTGCTGTTTTTGAAATTTGTCTTTTATCCTCTGAGGAATGGCAGGCAGGACGTGTTCAGGAAAATCTTCTTTATCTTATTTTGCTATTTTTTCTTTTTTTGGCAGTGAATTGGACCTTGGCTACTTTTTTTTCATGGCTGATGCGTTCTTTTGCCAGTGTGATTTGGCGGCTTTGTCATCGAAAGAGGAAAGAGGATTTTTATTTTGAGGAAATGCCTTCCGAAAATTTTATTTTTGGTGGTTTCCCCGCAGCTTCCGTTACAAAAAATCTATACGCGATTTCACATCCAAAAGGATTATTCGGTAAGATTTTTTGGTATTGGCTGCATCTTAATCTTCTTTTCTTTGTGCCTGCCGCGATCGGCATTGGCTTAGGCTGGCTTCCTTTGGCACCGGAACTGGTAAAGTCACGCTATTTTTTACCGCTTGAGATGATTTTGTGGCTTTATATTAATCTCTTAGCGCTTGGCGGGGCTGTCATATGGTTTTTGGTAAAGATTTTACTAGAGGAAAATGCGGGTCAGTCTCTCGCCCGATTTACAAGTAAAAAAACGGGAGATTTTCTCTATTGGCTTTTAAAGGCTAATTTGATTGCGATTATGCCTATTTTATCGCTGGCCATTTTAGGCAAATATCTGCCGGCATCTTTGGCTTTTTTAGATCCTGCACATCAAAGCATCAGAACGTTGCCACCAAGTCTTTGGCAGGATTTTCTTTTCGGAAATATCCTCCTGATCCCATTTGGATTCTATGGAATCTGGCAAAAGCATAAAGCAAAAAAAATCTGAGGAAATAGTGGCCGCTCCTCTGCAAAAAAGGGGGGGAGAGGAGCGACCTATCAAGAGTTGCGCTTTTTTCCCCTTTTTGACAAGGGGGTTTAGGATAAAAAATTAGTTTTGGCTCAACATTGTTGGATGCAAAAAAGCCGCCACTTAAAAGCCATTAAAATCCTAGGATTGTGGTATGTTATGGAGAGGAAGCGGCAGATTTTTGTTTAGCTGAATTTGTGCTTTTAGCGCTTTGCTGTCGGGTTTGACTGTTTCTGCTTTGCGCACGAGGGGAGCAACAGGCTGCTGTGCCGCTTGTTGAAGAAGAGCGTCTTTTTGAGAAGCGGTTTTTTCTTCTGGTGCCGGCGTGTTTGGTGCAGGAGAACTTGGTGCGGATGAAGCCGGTGGCGCAGGGTGCGTTTGAGGATTCATCGGAACAGGTTCAGCCTCCCCTTTGGCCTGTAGAACGGCTTGACGTTTCGCCTCGGCTTTTGCGTGTTTTGCAGCCAGTTTTGCTTGAAGCTGTGCCGTTTTATCCGCCTGTCTTTGTGCCTTTTTCTGGCGTTTTGCTTCTTGTTGCTGGGCTTTTTTCGCCTGCTTGGCTTCATAGGCCGCACGGCGTTCCGGCGGTAGTTGGGCAATTTTTTCCTGTTGGCGTTTGGCCTTTTCAATCTTGTCATCGGCCGTTACTTGCGCCCATGCGCTTTTTTCAAGTTCGACAACGGAATAGCTAGAGGCCTCTTTCTGCCCCGGATCAGCCAGTGCAGGTAAAAGATCCTGATCTTGGGGCATTGCGGCTAATTCTCTGTCATGCGCCAGCTTTAGATTATTTTGAATGCGCAGAATTTGCTCAAGAGCAATGGTAAATTGTTCACTCACAGCATTTTCTGCCAATTTGCGTGCCGCTTTATTGTCCTTCATGCTCAGGGGTGGCGGATTTATTGCGGCCGCTTTGGCTGTGAGGATTGTATAAAGACGATTGGCAATGGCGTTGACTGCTAAGGTTTGCGACGCAAGACTTCGTTGCGCCTCAAGAGCGGATTGGTTGCGTTCAGCCTCCAGTTTCATTTGGCGTAAACGGCGCAGGTAACGCTTGTCTTTGCCATCAACATCGAGCGCTACACGGCTATTATGCCATTTAGGTCCACATCCGGCATAATCAACGGCAAAAACAAGCACGACATAAGGAATGGAGATGATTCCTGTAATTGGGTCACATCCGATATCCCGAAAGAGGGCGTTATCCATACTTTCCAAGCCACATTCTGTGGGCCCCTCATTGGGAACAATGGTGCAGGCGGAAAGAGAGGCTAAACAGGAGAGAGAGAGAATGCTTTGCTTGAAACGTTTTGGAAGCTTTAAAAAGGCATGAAGTTTTTGAGAGGCGGCTTCAAGCTGACGCATAGTGATAAATCCTGCAGGATGGCGCAATTTTAGCGGTATATTTTTATAGTAATACATAACTATGACAGTTTTCGCTTGCTTTCTCAAGCGTAGAAGCTCTTGAGAGGCAAGGTCATTTGTTGCTTTTCTTAAATAGTTGTATAGTCCTTTCCTTAGTTAAAATAATTTTTTATTGAAATAGTCTAAGTTTAGAAAGTAAAACGCTTTGCATTTTTTTAATGCTGGGATTTATTGTTAGGTACGTTATGCAAAACAAAAGAACAGATGAGCCGAATATGGTGAAGAAAGCAGCGGATGCTCTGAAACATTTTTTTCATTATATAAAAGAAGAGCTTAAAGCGGATTTTAAACGTTCCAATATTATCGGGATTCCTTTTTTTCTCACGAGAGGGCTGGAAGTTAATTACTTCTTTATTTTTCCGTCTGTGAGTACTCTCGGTATTTTGATGCTGATTTTTGTGCCCTTGCATCGCTATCCTACGGCATGGGTTTTTCAAATCTCCGTTATCTTGATTCTTTTATCCAATATCGCCTCTTTGCTGGCGATGCTGCTTTGGCGCTGGCTGGTGGAGCGCCATCATAAGGAAATGGTTGAAAAACGCCGTCAAATACATCAGAGAGACAGCCGTATTCTCAATACGGCGGCACGTTTTGCCTCGCCTTTTTTAACACCGGAAGGGAGCCATCCGGCACGCCATGCTCTCGGATTGTGGGTTAAAGATAATCTTCTCTATATTTTCCCCTCTATTCTTTTGGTCGCGCTGTTCCCCTCAGATATTTTGATGCTTGATCCGGTGATGGAAGAGGGGATTTCAAGCATCTTGACTTACACGATTCTTTTTGCCGTAATGGCTAATTTAATTTCATTATGCGCTTTTATCCTCTTTTTTATGATGCGATGGCTCTTTATGCTTATTCGCAGGGTTACAAGAACGCTTTCAGGGGTAAGCTATTTAGACCGCTAGTCAGGCTGAGATGGAAATGAAATGGAAAAATTAGAGCAAAAGAAAAAGGCAGAGCCGATCACCATTTCCGAAGAAAAAGGTCTTTCTCGCTTTTTAGCCTCTTTGCCCGCTGAGGATGCGGAACCGCCTTCCTTTTTTGTAAAAGTCAAAGCAAGAGCGGCAACGCTGCTCTTGGATCTTTGGCGATATTTTCGTTCTCCAGATTTTTTTATTTGGATCAGAAACTGGCTAAAGACGAATTTATTTTATCTTTTCCCAGCTTCTTTGGCGGCCCCTTTGATGGCGTATTGTCTGATGCGCTCGGATATGCCCCGTTTAAAATATTTGGAATATGGTACGCTCGATACGTTATGGCGTGCTAATCTTCTTTCTTTGAGCCTTATTTTGATTATCGGTTGCTGTCAGCGGATTGTCCGTGCGGACAAAGTCGAGGTGCGCAACAATCCACATCCTTTTTTCCGACTCTTTTGGTATTGGGTGGGGGCAAATTTTGTTTATATTTTACCCATCCTGATTTACAGCAGTATCTTAAATGCGTGGTATTTTTTAGAAGGGATGGAGCGGTTTACGCTGATTGCTAATCTGGTCGTAACGCTTTGGGCGATTGCGACTTTCTTTTCGCTTTTAATTATGAGTTTAACCGCCGCAACAGAATGGGTTTTTCAGAGCTTAGGGCGCTCAAAGACATTGGAAGAAGGCGAGGCGGAAGAGAATATACAGCTCAGCGAGACAGAGTTTCAGAAGCTTGAAATCACCGCAAGCGTAGCAGACGCACCGGATAAAGAAGTGACTTTGGTTGAAAAAACACTTGTGGTTGAAGAGGTGAAAATCTTGGATGGAAAAGCAGATGACAGCAAAGAACATAGCACCTAAACCCCCTAAAAAACGTCAAAATACCTCAAATGTTCCAAAGCCAAGAAAAGGGCGTAAAACCAAGCCTACGATTCCGGAAACACTTGAAGAGATTCCCTTTCTTTCCTCTGAAGTTGAACGTAAAAAATCCCGTAAGAAACCCCTTCCTGTAAAAGAAAAGGCTGGGAAAGAGAAAGAGATTGTTCCTGTCCCAAATGTGCCTTTTCAAAAAGACAATTTGCCCGTTTTGTCACAAAAAGTCGCAAAAACGCCTGTTTTAAAAGAATCTTTCCCGTCACAAAATTTTGAATCTTATTGTCTTTCCCATTGGGGACGGATCAATCTGTATTTTTTTCTGCCGGCAAGCATTAGTCCACCTTTATTGGGGCTGTGGTTGACGCCTGCGGGCATGACGGCAGGATTTGCCATTTTGGTCTTTATGGCCGTCTTGGGAATTGCAAATTGTTTGAGCTTTTTGCTGATTTTACTGGTTTGGGCGTTTAAGGGAAATCGTTAGGTCCAATTCTTTCCGAGATAGCATCGCTTGAAAAGCTTGTTGCTGAAAAGCTTCAAGTAAATCTTTTCGATGAAAAAAAACATTTCGCTTCTGTTTTTTTCCTAAAAAAATACTATTTTGAGCAAAGATTTTTATCCTGTGAATAATTTATTTTCTTGGGGTTTTCGCATGTCGTAAGCATAGCTGGAAAACACCATAGGGAGAGATTTCCTATTTTTGTTGCTAAGAGACGATATGATCTAAAAGGAGAGGGGCGCCATGATTGCAGGGGGGAATCAACAATTCGAAAAAAAGCCCAGAAGTTTAGGCAGTGCGGTGCTTTCCAGAGAAGAAATTCATGGGGCTCTTTATAATGCGCTTTGTCGTTTTTTCGACAAAAAGGATTTTTTTCATTGCATTCGTTTCGAACAGATGGCCTGGCTCATGGTTACCTGCTTTTTATGTACGGGGATCTTAGGATTTTCATGGCTTTTCTTTTTTGGCGGTAATCTTGTGGATTCCAGTGCCATGTTGGCTTTAAATTTAGAAAAGCCTTTTTGATTTCTAAACTTTTTGAGAAAAGAGGAAGTCTTTGAGATGCATTATGAGATTGAAATCTATGCTGAACTTGCGCTTTTCGTCCTTTTTAGCTTTTGCCTTCATGCGACATTGAAGGATTTTAGTACGATTTCCGGCATTTATTGTTTTTTACTTTTTTTGCCGCTGATCTTATGGCCGCTCCATTGCTGGGCATCTTGACCTCATTTGAGAGGCCAAGATTTTCTATTCTTCATTTATTTCTTATTTTTCGATGAGCTCGGTTTTATAGCCGTCAGGATCTTCCACAAAAGCAATAATGGTTTTGCCAAACTTCACCGGGCCTGGTTCTCTTGTGACTTTGCCGCCGAATTTTGCACCTTCTTGATGCACTTTTTTTGCAACGGCAGCGACATCGGGAACAGCGATCGCAAAATGTCCAAAACCATCTCCGATTGTATAAGGTTCCGTACGATCCCAATTAAAGGTCAATTCAATTTCTACTTTGCTCGGATCTTCTTTAAATCCCATAAAGACAAGCGTATAGCGGCCGCCTTCAACATCGGAGCGGCGAAGCTCTTCGAGACCAAGTAAATTATAAAAACCAATGGTGCGCTTTAAATCTAAAACACGGACCATCGTGTGCAAATAGCGCAAAGGCGCAAGCAGTTTTTCTGTCATTGTTTATCCCAAATTCAAAGATTTACCGAGGAAGGAAGGGCCAGACAAAATAAAGAATCAAGACCAGACTCCCGCCAATCATAATCCATCCTAAACCTCCCCAATGCCCATTCCAAATTTTCTGCCATAAGGTCAGTTTTTTGGGAGGGGGCGTTTCAGATGGAATGTGCTTTTCTTGTTTATCAGAAGGCATATTTTCCCTTTCGTGAGACCGTTTCCGAGTTTAGGTCTCTTTCTTGATTTTGGGAAGTGTTGTCGGATTTTGATCGGAAAAAGGCAAAATACTCTTTTTTGTTCCAGCACCCTGCTTCGGTACCGATTTAGGAACGGGTTGTTTCGTATTGGGCAAGGGCTTTGCCGCAATTTTTTCACGGAAGGTCGCCGGCTGATGCGCAAAGGGAAGCTTGTTTTTTGCACTGGCTTTTTGCGCCGTCGTGAGAGAGGCGTTATCTTGGAGTGCATTTTGCGCCTGCAAGAAGTTTTGCGCCGCTTGCATTTCGGAAGAGAGCTTTTTCGAAGTTTGGCGGGCTTTTTTATTTTTGACCTTTTGGGCTTGCGTTTCCAAATAGGTTTGCGTCTGTGAGAGACTAATATTGGCGTTCTCAGCCCGTTCGTTTTGCACCTCTTTAGAGCCTTGTGCTACTTCAAGCGCTTCCCGTTCTGCCTGTGTCTGAATTCTATGGCGGGCGCTGGCGATTTGTTTTGCGGCTAAATTGGCAGAGACTTTTTTATGTTGATTTTTTGTCCCTTTGGCGACATCGGCCATAAAGGCCTGCGCCTTTTGCATTTCGGCACTCAAGACAGCAGATTGCGCCTGAATTTGATGGGCTTTGAGCGTATCTTGCGATGGCGGCGCTTTTGGCTCGATGAGGGCTTTTTTCCGTGCGGCTTCACGTTCTTTACGGGCACGTAAATTCGCCGCTTTGAGACTTTCCCGGCGAGCTTGTGCACGTGCAGCGGCACGTTCCTTGCGGGCTTGGCGTGCCTGTTGGGCTGCGGCAATATCTGCAAGCCTTTTTGCCTCACGTTCCGCCGCCCGTTTTTTAGCCTCTTCCTCTTCGGCAATTTCGATCTGTTTCTGGCGGACTTCCTCTTCCAGACGTTCTTTTTCTTGCACGGCTTCGGCCCGTTTTTGATCAATTTCCGCTTGTTCTTCTTCGGTCAATGGCAGTGGTGCCCCCGGAGATTTCGGCTGTTCGCTAAATTCATTCGGCGTTTCTGGAGCATCTGGATCATCTTCCTCATCAATGACAGGCGCTGGCGTTTCTTTTGATTCCGGCCAAGGATTTTCACTCGATTTTGGTGTGAAGGGATTTTTATAAGGGTCTTGGTTTTGTTTTGCTCTGTTGGAAGCGCGTTTCTCGCTTTCATCTTCCCCTTCAAGAATATTTTCGTCTGATTCAGCCGTGGCACGTAAATCGGCAAAGTGATTTTTAAAGGCGCATTCCCTGAAATCACTGATGGCCTCTTGGGTGCCTGAGAGCGGGAGCGGCTCAGGAGATCGTGTTCCAAAACGCAAGGTTGCACTCTCTCCCTGCTCTAAAGCGGCTAAGAGCGGTAAAAGACGCTCAATCGTAATGGAAGCCGCCATCCGCTCTGGGGTTTGAGCCAGCATAAAGAAAGTATCTTGAAAATCAGCCGTTAGACGCCCTCGGAAGGGCATCGGTTTGATCGGTTCCCCGCCATCTTTATTGGGATCAATATGTTCCGTTACCAAGTGGTTTTTGATTTGAAGTGTGACAGCGCCGCCGCTTTTTTCAGGCAGGTTCCAGTTGGCATCTTCACTGGTAATTTCAAGTCCCTCTTTGGAGGCCCAAAGGCCAAATTTTCCATAATTTCCAGAAAGACGGCAGAGAATAGGCTTTTTCTCGTCTTCTTCGTCAAGGCGCAACGCAGAAATCCAATCGCCCCAGATATGGTTTTCATCTTCGGAAACATTACTCACGGATTGTGCAAACACAGGTTTAGGGGTGAGATAAAATGCTGGTACAGAAAAGAAAAAGGGGGCAGCAAAAAAAGAAAATGTCGAAAGACGCAGGCGGCGTGCGGCCGCTTCTGTGAGCATTAAAAAAAGATTTGGCTTTGAGGGGGAGAGGAAGTCTCCATCATTCATAAGATAAACTCGTTTGCGGCACGGCACTTTAATGGACGAAAAAGAAGGTTTTCTCGCTTGTTCATTGTGGATTTCACTCTTTTCTGTTTACCCTTAAATCATGAGAAGAAGATAGAAAAAAATAAAGCACTGGCGAAACAAAGCTCTTCCTTTATTTATTTTAGAGAATTATCTTAAATTTTCTAGGCTTTATGCTTTTTTAGGATGCTGGAGAGATTTGTAAAACGATACAATCGAATAGAGCTGAAAATGGAAAACCACACGCACAGGGTCGCACAGCAAGCTGTCAAGATTTTTTATAAAGCACCTTTAGGGCTTGTTACCGGGGATTTTGTTGAGATCGGCAAAATACGCCTGCCAACACATATGCTTACAGGGGGCAATGTGCGTCGCCGTAGCGGTCTTTATTTCGGTTGGGGGGCTTTTTGGATTTCCCTTTTTTTGATCTATGGGATTCTGTCTTTTCAAGATGTTAGTCTGTGGGATTTCCCTTTTAGGCTTTTAAGCCGGCCTTGGGATTGGTTTATTTTTCTTATAGGCGTTCTGGCGTTTATTTTTGCTTTGTATTTTACACTTTTTCCGCCTTTTGCGCTTTATCTCGAAATTGAGGATGACGGGGATGAAAAAGAGATTTTAGCAAGAACATCCTTAAAGCCACACGAGCTTAGAAAAATGGCCGAAGCAATTGAAAAAGCCATAAATTGGGACTATTCCCCGATGAAAACATTTTAAAGGTTGAACATGCGGTCTTTATATTTTCTGTCTTTTTTAATTGGGGGAGCTTCTCTTTTTGGTGCCGTCAGTGCAAAAAATTCATGGGCAATGGATATTGCAGAAGAGGCGCTTCTGAGAGATTCCGCTGAGAATGATAAAGAGGGGGAAGAGGCCAATTACCAACGTCATTTCCGTCATCAGGAAGAGGCCCGTGTTCTGGAAGAGGAAAGTAAGCGCAAGATCTCAAAATCCGGCCCGCAGCAATCGCCCGATGTCACGGCTTATCTTGCCGCCCATAAAGGGGCAAAAACATCCTTAACGCCACCGCCGACCTTATTAGGGGAAATGGGGGAAAGTGATCCCATGCCGACGCTTTCACCAGAGGAAAGTCAAAAGGCGGGGCAGGCACAGTTGCAGGCGCAATTGCAAAATGCGCAGCATCATCATGCACAGGACACGCAAAATAAAAGTTTTGTTTTGGGGATAGATCCGCATCAAAAAATCAGTAATCGTTATTTTCAACCGCAAGGTACTTCAGCAGGAATACAAAATGCGGCGGCTTCTTATGGCAACAATATGTCTGCTAAATGGAAAAGCCAGTTACCCGGCATGACGATAGATGAGCTTTTAGGCGAAACACGTGGCAGTCTGATTGATGCGTTAGAATTGTGTCCGCCTTCGGCAGAGGAGAATTACCGTCTGGAGAATTGTTTGAAACATCATTCACCGCCGGAATGGTGGACAGCAGATCTAAAACGTTCTGAGCCAAAATTACTGGTGGAAAAATGGAAGGCGTTGAAAACCATTCCGCTTAAAAAAACGGATGATCCTTTAGAAATTTATGCAAATTGGCTTGCTGAAATGATTCCTGAAGAATTTAAGGATCGACATCATCCGGAATTTATCTCTGCCTTGATTAAGCCCCAGCCTGTTAAAATGGTTAAGGCACAAGAAGGTGTGCTTGTGCCGCCGCCTGCACAGGTTTTAGCGCCGCCGCCGCTTAATCTTGCAGAGGCGAAGGCTGCCCTTGAGGGGGGATTACAAAAACCGCAAGCTATTCCCTCTTTGACAGAGGAGAAGGCGATTTCCCATCAAAAACAAGAGCATTTAGCGGAAAAAGCAACGGAATCCTATATTGGCGAGGATAATGCACAATATCTTTATCCCGTGACGGCAGAGGGGAAACCCTCCAGCCATGCCGGTGCTTTACAGGAAACGGCGCAAAAACCTGTCAAGCGAACACATGCGGACTTGCCTCCGATCGCTGGCGTTGAGGCTTATCGGGATGAGGAGTGAGACAAATAAGTGTCACTCTTCTGCGGAAGCGGTGTGTTACGCTTAGCAGTAGCTTGACTTCTCGTTTTTTTCAAAGCACCGTAAAACCCTAAACGTCGCTTTAGCCAGAGACATTACTTTTCTTCACAGAGAATGTTGTGCGCTTATTTGCGATGTGTTTGTGAGAAACATAGGAAAGATCAAAATATTATGGCTGACGCACCTGTTACAGTTCCTGTTAAAATCGTTGAAACAGATGTCACACATCCTGTTGGCATCGCAATTTCTAACATTCATGAAGTGACCAAAGATGTCATCAATGAAGTCATCACCCATACTGATGCCATTATCTCAGAGGTTCAAAAATCTCCGGATTTAAATGAGCATGTCCAGCATTTGCACCATGCACTGCATAACGCCTGTGTTGCTTTGACAGTTGCCGGTGTTTTCTTTGCTATTGTGTTGACCGTTATTGCGGCGAGCCTTGTTGTTGCTGCATTGGCATTGCATAAAATTGCCAAGCAGGGCGAGGTTGAGCTTGAGCTAGAAGAATTGAGCTAAGTTTTTAGTTTTCTCAGGAAACTATTGAGAAAAGGCTGTTCTTTTTAAAAAGAACAGCCTTTTTTAGTGCAAAAAAGTGAGTGGAAAGGGAGCGCACGTTAAAAGGGCAGGGAGTTTTCCTTTAAGATCGCCATCTGCCTGAACAGCACTGTGGCCGAGAAAATGACATTCCGTCTCCGGTTCGATTTTTTTGAGAAAAAGTTCTTTCTTTAAAAAAGGAAAGGGGAGAAAAGCGCCAAGAACAGAGAGGGAAAATGCTATTTTCCCAGAGGCTTGAAACAGAATAAGATGTGTTTCTTTAGAACTCGGATGCTGGTTTTTGGCAATGCAAAAGGGGCCGCCGTAGAGAGAGCCTCTTGAAAAGATTGCACAGCTTGCCTGAAAATTTTCTGAAATATTTTTGTGCTTTAAATGTATGTGAACAAGCGGAAGAGGCGCTTTGAGCAGTTTAAGCAGGGCGATAAGATAGGCGATCCCACCTAAAGATTTTTTAAGGCGGTAGGAAACATTCGCAACGGTTTCAGCATCTAAAACCCGCACTTGCCATTTGAAGAAAAAGCTTTTCCCCCTCTTGGCTTTTGAGAAGTGCCGGACAAAGCGCACATGGTCGGGCTTTTGTGAGAAGATAGTAAGTATTTTTTTAAGGCGACGTGGAATTTTCAGCTCTCGTGCTAAAACATTGGCTATCCCAAGCGGCACAATCCAAAGCGGCAAAGGCATTTTTCCTAATTTTTTACGTTCATAAAGACCGCTGGCAACCCCTGGAATGCTTCCGTCTCCGCCTACAATCGCCAGAAGATCGTAGGCTTCATGACTGGTTTGCAGGGCAATTTGGAAAGCTTCTTTTTCACTTTTTGTTCAGAGGAGTGAGACTGTTGCGTCATGTGCTTTAAGAAATTGGCAATAAAGCTGGATATTGCGGGGTTTTGCACGGTGCGCTACGGGATTGACGAGAAAGAGAATTTTATAAGTCATTGAGAGATTGTCCCGGAATTTTGCCCTAGCAGTAGATATTGCCGCCAACATAAAGAACAAGATCAAGATGAGGCTGGCTTTGAGTCCATTTTCCCTCAGATACTCTCTTCTGATGCGCCTCTACATAAGTTGCTGTTATGCAAAATTGCACAAGCGCATCCGTTAGAAAGATGTCTTAGGCGCCTTGCTGCGCTTTTTTATAATCATCCATGATAAACTCGGCGATTTCTTTCCATTTAAAAGCATTGCTTTTTGTGACCGGGAAAGGTGCAAAAATCTCTGCCATTTTTTGATCCAGTGCTTTTGCCTGATCGAGCGTTTCATAACGTCCGTATTCTTCGTAAGGCAAAGAGGCTTCACGTTCTAAAATGAAATTGATATTATTGTAGCTATTAAAGACTTCGTGAACGATCCGTTTCATATCAAATGCAATCCCTTCACAATGCGCTAAAATTAGCGGAAGTGGGGAATCTACAATCGCATAATCCACCTTGTCACGCAGTCTTTCAAGACGGTGATTTTGCTGGGCCAGGACATAAAGCTGATCTTTGAAAATGCTGAAAGCTTCATCGTAAACAACATCTTTTGCAAATTCACTGACGAGCTCAACACGACCAACCTGTTTTTCTTTTAAATAGGCGAAAATATGGGCTGCCGTGGTGGATTTTCCGGAGCCGGGGCCGCCAATAAGATTAATAACTTTCAATGTTTCATCCTTTTCTTAAGAAATACATTCGTTTTTGTTTAGGCACAAAGATAGTATTGGCCTTTGTCCTGTAATCAAGAATATGTTTTCGATTTACCTTTTCTATATATCTTTTCTTTGTTTAGAGGTCTATATTTTGTAATGGACTATTGCCATAAAATCATGACAGGGGAGGGGGACATGGATTGGAAAGGTCTAAGATATGATTCAAAAGGGAGTTATCTCGGAACGATTGCCAATCAAGGTGAAATTTTTGATGAGAATGGGGTTTATCTCGGAGAGATCACCGATGAGGGAGAGATATTTAATGCCAATGGCGAATATCTTGGTGCAGTGCCGTCAGATGGCAAAATCTTCAATGCAGAGGGAAAATATCTAGGCTCGTTGACACTTCAAGGCGAAGTTCATAACAATGAAGGGCAATGTTTAGGGTATTTTGACGGAGAAGGTAGATTTTTCTCTCATGATACGGGCCTTATTGGGCGCATTGCTGATAAAAGAATGGCGGCTTTTGCGCTTTTAAGGGGAAGTAAATCTTCTTCATCTGATGCGTTTCAAAAAGATCCATCGCATGGAAAAACATTGCAGGAGGTTGCGTGAAAAGAGGCTTTCAAAATCTCTTTTTTATTTTGTTTTTGGTGTCGTGTTGGCTCTTTTCTTTTCCAGCTGTGACGAGGGCTGATGCCCCTTTGGGGGGAAATAAAGGCGGTCAAACTTATGGCCAGAGTGGGGATTACCTTGGAGAGATTCATTCTGACGGACAAATCTACGGAAAGTCAGGCCAGTATCAGGGGAAAGAGACTTCAAGCGGTCAGCTTTACGGAAGTTCAGGTGATTATCAAGGCAAGATTGATCCAAGCGGTGAAATTTATGGCGCTTCCGGTGATTATCAAGGAACAGTTCATGCCGATGGCGGAATGTATGGTAAAAACGGAGAATATCTCGGCAAGATTAATGATGATGGCGCTGTTTATGATGCCTCAGGCGGCTATATTGGAAAAGTTCCGGAGGGGAACGGTGCCGCCGCCTTTAAGCTTGTCGTAAGGACATCCTAAGCTTTTAGCATATTGTTAAGATAGGTTCCGGCTAAAAATCCTAAGAAAACACCTGCCATCGAGAGAGAGGCTGTTAGGAAGATATTTAACAGGGCTTTTTCAGGGGAGCCTTCACGCCAGAGATCCAATGTTTGCAATGAAAAAGAAGAGACGGTGCTGAAACCACCGCAAACGCCCACCATAAAAAACAGACGGAGATTTTCAGAGGCAGGGAAGCGTCCATTCGCCAGTGTCAGCATGCCGAAAAAGGCAATGAGAAAAGAGGCGAGGATATTAATACATAGCGTGCCCCATGGAAAAGCACGGCTGAGGGAAGACATAGCAAGTCCCATCAGATAACGTGCCAGAGTACCAATTGCCCCGCCAAGCATGACAGAGAGACAAGAGATCCATGAAGTCATTTTAATACTCCTGTAAAAACATTTCTTCCTGCGTAAATGTGAGCTTTTAGGTAAAAGCGTCAAGAAAAAACCGCCCCTTTATTTAAAAAGGGGCGGTTTTATGCGCATTAATTAAACGAAATCTTTAGAAAGGGGAGTCGATATCGACAACACCAATCAGTTTAAAGTTAACGAATTCGGTTAGACCGAGGTCAATCAATTCATGGCCATAGCCAGAACCTTTCACGCCGCCAAAGGGAAGGTCAGCCTCAACTTTGGTTGGATGATTGATATAGACCATGCCTGTTTCAATCTGTTTAGCGACTTTTTTTCCACGCTCAATATCTTTGGTAAAGACGGAGCCACCAAGCCCAAATGGGTTGTCATTGGCAATGCGAATAGCATCCGCCTCGTCTTTTGCTTTGAAAATCATGGAGACAGGGCCGAAGAATTCTTTATTACGTACTTCTGCGGTGTCATGAATATTGGTTAAAATGGTTGGCTGGAAAAAGGCACCTTGTGTTGGGACAGGCGCACCTACTTCGGTTACCGTGACCCCTTCTTTGCGAGCCTCTTCCACATGGGCCTTGAGGTCATCAACAGCCTGTTGGGAGGAAAGGGGAGCCAAGGTTGTCTCTTTGCTCATTGGGTTGCCGGCGACAAGTTTCTCAATACCTTGCTTGTATTTCTCAAGAAATTTGTCATAGACGCTTTCCACGACAATCATACGCTTGGAAGAAACGCAAACCTGGCCAGCATTCCAGTGACGCCCAAAAACACCCCATTCAGCGGCTTTATCAATATCGGCATCTTCCAGCACGATAAAGGCATCGGAACCACCCAGTTCAAGGGTCGATTTTTTCATCGCCTTTCCTGCTTGTGCTGCAACGACAGCACCGGCACCGGCGGAACCTGTCAAGGACACGCCTTTAATGCGATCATCGGCAATGATCGTGGCGATTTGGTCACGGGTAAGGTAGAGATTTTGGAAGACTTTTTCCGGCAGACCAGCTTCGAGCATGAGTTTTTCAAAAGCAGCAGCGCATTGCGGTGTGTTCGAAGTATGTTTTAAGATCAGCGCATTACCGGCAGAAAGCTGTGGCGCAAGCACACGGGCGATCTGGTAGTAAGGGAAATTCCAAGGTTGAATGGTCAGGAGAACACCCAACGGCTCATGCACAATATAGGCTTCTTTACAGCCATCGTGGGAAGCCGGCAGCGTTGTTTTTAGCAAAAGTCTTTGTGCATTTTTGGCGTAATATTCTAAAATTTTAGCAGAAAGCTCGACTTCAGCTTCGGATTCCTTCAAAATTTTGCCCATTTCCAAGGTAATGAGCTTTGCATAAGTACGGCTATCACGACGAAGGATTTCAGCCGCCTTATTGAGAATAGCCGCACGTTCTTTAAAGGAAGTTTCTTTCCATTTTAAAAATGCCGCTTGTGCCTCTGTCAGCGCTGTTTGGACTTGAGCATCTGTTGCATCTTCAAAAGCTGCAATTTGTTCACCTGTATAGGGATTGACGGTTTTATATGCCATGGGGATCTCCCGATCTTGTAATACCATTATGAGGGAAAGTCTTCAGGAGAGAAAATTTCTTCTCATAGGGTACTTATTTGGTCTCATTTTTTGGGGAAACAAGAGGCAAAAGAAGGGAATATGAAATATATTGTAAATTTTCTAAAAGCTTTTCTTCCGTCTCAAGAAATGCCATTAGTTTTCCAAGAGGCATGATCGGCAGGGAAAAGGGCATGGCGTATTGGCTTTGGTAAAATCAGACAGCACCGTTTTTGTTGGTGTGATGAAAAATGTGGCAAAGCTTTTTTTAGGCCAAGCTATGGCAGGTGTTTTAGGCCTTGTCTATACGATTTTAGCGGCACGTGCTCTGACACCCGCCGAGTTTGGCGAGGTGACTTTGCTTTATGCTTGGCCACGTCTCATGGCGTTGATGGGGTCGGGCAGAAGCTGGCAAGTCATTCTACATTATGGGGCTGCGCCGCTTGAAAAGGGGGAGAAGCCCCCCGTTCAAAATGCGATTTCCTTTGCGCTGGGCTTGGATCTTTTTACGGCTTTTTTTGCGACTTTGGTTGCGATGCTTGGGGTCTTTTTCTTTCCGACAGCGGTTGGCCTCAATGAATCGCTTTTGGCAATGGGATTGATTGCCGCCCTTTTGACCATTCCTGCAACCTGCCTGAACAGTTCGACAACAGGGATTTTACGTCTTTTCGGACGGATGGGGCTGGTTGCCAAGCAGGAGCCTTATACAGCCATTATTCGTCTGTTACTTGGCGGGATTGTCTGGTTTATGGGCGGCGGCGTTGTCGGGTTCGCTCTGGCTGTGGGGATTGCCACAATGGCCGGGCAAATTTATGTTTTTTATGCGGCCTCCGCTGTTTTAAAGGAGAATGGTTTTCTATTTTCCCCTGCTTTGCGTTTGATGCGGCTTTCCCATGAGATGCCCAAAGGGGTTTGGCGTTTAATGTTCAGTGCCAGCCTTGGCTATTCTTTGAATGCGGCTGTCAATCCTGCGGTTTTTATGATTGTTGGACGTTTTTTTGGGCCGGCGGCCGTGGCTTTTTTTGGATTGGCGGAAACCTTTCTGCGGGCGATTGCTAAGATTGGCCGCTTATTAGAGGAAAGTTATTATCCGGATTTGGCAAGGCTTGATATACGTTCCTCAAAACCGTGGGCACTGGTGGGGCGGATTGAGCTTTTGGCGCTATCGGTATCAGTTCTAACCATTCTTATCACCTGTTTCGGCGGACATTTCATTTTTTCCCTGCTCGGAAAAGATTATTTGGCGGCATTGCCTCTGATGCAGTGGATGTCGCCTTCATTACTTTTCATGATGATGGGATTGCCGCTTGAGGGATTGTTATATTGCGCTGGGAAATCTCTGAGCATTTTATGGGTTCAGATTTTTTCCGCCTTTTCCATGTTTGTGTTTATTGTTGTTTTTATGGCAACGCCTTCATTTCTTACTTTTGGTTTAGGTCTCTCTTACAGTTTGGCAGCAATGGTAAAGTTTTTCTTTTATTTGCTGGGGGTCGGCATGATTTTCTCCGCAAGGGAAAAAATCATTCCTTTGCATGAAAGAAAAATATGACTTTTCATGAAAAAAGCACATATTTGAGTAAAATCATCCAAAGCTCTTATTTTGTTGTTTGGTAACGTGCCAGTTCATTGTATCCAGCGAGAGAGTGCAGGAGAATGCACCAATAGAGAGGGTGGCGATCTCGAATGTGGTTAAGTTAAATCTTAAGGAGATTCCTGCTTTAGAGAAGTAGAAGGTAAAAGATGCGGATAAGACGATTTTTTATTTTGTTGTTTTGTCTTTTCCTTTTAGATGTGAGGCTCGATATCGGATGCGCCCTTGGGATGGATCTTGAGGAACTGCGGGAGAAGTTGCGCCGAGATAAAGAGGTGCAACGCAAAGTAAATCCATATGAAGCGTATGATGAAGGATTACGTTACTATACTGGGAGAGGCACGCCACGGGATCTGCTGAAATCTAAACATGCTTTTGAACAAGCAGAAAAATCTTTTATAGAGACTTTAAAACTTGATAATTCCTTGGATCAAGCGAAAGAAGAAAAAAAATTCCTTGCCCAATGTTATTTGATGCTCGGAATTATTGCCGCCTCTGAAAATAAGGATAAAAAAGCTTTTCATGATTTTGAAAAAGCTGCCAAAGAAAATATTGGCGAAGCCTTTTATAATTTAGGTCTGCTTTATGAACAGGGCAGAGGAACGGCACAAAATTATCAAAAAGCGAGACAGCTTTATGAACAAGCGTCTCAAGCCCATGTCACGGAAGCAAGCTTTTCTTTAGGCCGTCTGTATGAAAATGGCTGGGGTGTTCAGCAAAATTATATAGAAGCGAAAAATCACTATGAAAAGGCTTCTTTTGAAAATCTTCCCCGAGCCCAATTTGCTCTAGGCCATCTCTATGAAAATGCGCTTGGCGTTACACAAGATTATAGTAGAGCTAAAGATTATTATTTTAAAGCCAGTGAACAGGATTTAGGGGAGGCAGAATATAATCTGGGTCTTCTTTATTTTGAAGGTAAGGGCGGATATAAAAATCTTTCTTTAGCCAATGAATATTTTGATAAAGCTGAAAAACATGGCTTTATACGCCCTCAAAAAAAATCAAAAATGCGTATTCTTGAAAAATCTGGAAAAGTGGAACACAAAGAGACTGCTTTATCTCAGAAAGATTTTATGAATTTAAAGACTCAAAATGGTGATGATCTCTTTCAAAAAGGTCTCAACTACCAACATGGGAATGGGGGAGAGCAGAATTATACGAAGGCCTTTCAATATTTTAAAAAAGCCTCTCAAAAAGGCAATCTATGGGCGGATTTAAATTTAGGGGTCATGTATGAAAAGGGTCATGGTGTCGCACAGAATTATCAAAAAGCGAGAGAATATTATGAAAGTGCGGCACAGCAGAGTCTTCCGGAGGCCGAAAATAATTTAGGTTATCTTTATCAGCATGGGCTTGGCATGGATCATAATTATCTGATGGCAAAACAATATTATGAAATGGCAAGTTCTCAAGATAATGCAGAAGCTTTTTACAATCTTGGGATCATGGCATTAAATGGCCAGGGCTGCGCACAATCCAAAGAAAAGGCTTTAGATTATTTTCGAAAAGCCTGCCGTTTAAGCTATGAAAAAGCTTGCAGCTTTATAAAAAAATGAAATTCTTTTCTGTAGAGCGGAGCCTTAGCGCAAGTCGTTTGAGGGGTTCTCTCTCGGTTCGTCATTACGCAGATAAAGCTGGTAGGCCTCGATGTCCTTTCGTTCGTAAAGAAGATGGTATTTTCTCTCAAGTGTTTTTCTTAGGATGGCATTTTCCGTTGCCAAGAAGGGGGAGGTGGCGGATAGAAAAAAATAATCGCCTCCGACAAGGATCATTCTGGGTTCTTGTTGCAAGATCTTTTCCAACTCTTCTCCAGCATCCGTGCCGATAGCGCCTTCTTCATTAGGCGCACTCAAATGTGTTGAAAAATAATATTTTGTGAGATGGCATTTTTTCGCCATTTCAGGGGTGAGATCGAGCATCGTGACAAGACCGCCATATTGGAAGAGACAGCCCGGATGCGCCTCGGCTATTTTCTGAAGGTGGGTATATTCTGTTCTGGAATGTTCTCTCAGCAGGCCGTGCAGGTATCTTATGTCATTACCGGTAGAGATGAGGAACAGTCCGGCCATAGCAAGTCTTCCGCCTATTTTTTGATCCAGTAGTAGAAAAGCAGATAAAAGTGCAAAAGGAAGTAAAAAAGGAAGCGTATAGATCGGATTGTAGGGTGGGACAATAAGAATGGCAAAAATCGCTGTTCCAAGCCAAGCGGTTACAAAAAGAAAATATTCTTTTTCTTTAAGACGTAAAATCCGCCAAAAACTGAAAAACGCGACGAGCCAAACGATGGAGGCTGCAAGGAAAACCCCTATCATTTTGAAAAATTGTGGCGGGTTGAAAATGAATTTTCGGAGAAAGCTTGAAAGAATATTGGCGAAGTACCAATCTTGAAAATGATGGATTTTAACATAAAATCCGATCACAAAGAGGGTTGGTACAAGCGCTGTAAAAACCCACAAAGTAGCGTTTAAAAGGAAATTTCTGAGGTCTTTCTGATTTTGCCAACAGGTAAAGAGCAAAAAACAGCCTAAATAGATGCCTTCAAATCCCACAGTTGGTTTAAGCTCAATCCCTAGTCCCAGCAGAAACATCGCCTGCATTCCAGTGATAGAGAGGGAAAGCGGGTTGATTTTGATCTCTTCAAAGCGGTTAAGGACAAGATAAAAGGCAAAAGCCGTGAAGAAATTATAAAAGACAGGTGCCTGTCCGCCGCATCCCCCAAGACTTGTTAATAAAACAAGATAGAGTGCTGCGGCACAAAAGCCAGCGCTCACCGAAATAAATTTTTTCGTTATCTGAAGGATAAAAAGTGCCGTTCCCCAAGCAAAGATCAGGGCACCAAGCTGATAGGCTAGAAAACGGTATTTCCCGAATAGGTAAAAAGGCGCATAGAGTAAAAAAAGGCCAAAAGGCTTTCGGTCCCAAACGTCAATATAAGGCAGATAGCCATCCAGTAGCTGACCACCAGCGTAGAGATACCAAGTCTCATCAATATAGAGCGCCGGATGGTTAAAGGTCGGGCAGCGTATCAAAATCGCCCAGAATAATAAGCATAATGCAGGCAAGAAGGTGCGGCATTTAGTGTTGCGTGAGAACAGCATGCAAAAGATTTGCCTTATTTTTAAACGATCGAAAATAATGCTTTTAAGAGTTTAGGAAGTTTTATTTATTTCGTAAAGTTCCAGAGGCTCGTCTTTTAAATGTTTATAAGTCAAATGATAATTTTGATTTAACCTCGTCTTGAGAATTTCATTTTTTTCTCTGAAAGAGGAGGCTTTATTAAGAAATTTTTTATATTTGTCTGCCTGCAGGTAATATTGTCCAACAAGAATAAAGGACGGTTTTTGGTCTAAAATATGCTTGAGCTCTGCAATTTCATTCTCGAGACCAAGGGAACCTTCCTCGTCAGGATTACCTAAATGACTTGGAAAAAGATATTTTGTTAAATGGCAATTTTTTACCATTTCCGGCACGGGATCAAGGAGGGTGACGATAGCGCCATATTCAAAAAGACATCCTGAGGGGGCGGCAGAAACTTGCTTTTGGATTTGGTAATATTCCGCTTCGGGATGTATTTGCTTGATTTGAAAAATCAGATATTGGCTGACAAGTGCCGTCCCTGCAAGGCCAAGGATAAGAAGGCTTTGCGCTATTTTATTTTTAGAACTTGCAAGCCCTATAAAAAGCGTCAGGGGCAGGCAGAAAGGCAAAAGATAAAAGGAGTAGAAGGGGCGAATGAGGCCGCTTGCAACCAAAGAGACGATTGTCCAGCAGAGTAAAAAATAAAAATATTTACGTTCTTCGGTTCTGAATTTATGCACTGCCGTATAGCGTAAGAGAATGAGAGCTAGCAAAAAGGCGGCAAAGAGGGCGAGGTAAGGATATAATCTTGCCAGAGGCGTGTAAGCATCTTTATGAAAAATTGAAAGAATATTGGCAAAATACCAAGCGTCAAATTGGCCGATTTTAAGATAAAATCCGATGACCAGCAAAGTCGGGAGGAGGCTTGCTAAAATCCAGAAAATGCCATTGAGGCAGAGGGCTTGTATCTTTTTTTGAGAGTGCCAGAGAAGAAAGAGTAGAAAACATCCTAAAAATATTCCCTCAAAAATAACTGTCGGTTTGATTTCAATGGCAATGCCGATGAGGAGCATAGCCTCACATCCCGTTCTGGTGAGGGATTTTGTCGAAAGTTTCATTTGTTGCAAATGCGTTATAACAAGATAGAACGCAAAGGCCGTAAAGAAATTGTAAAAAATAGCGGCTTGTCCGCCACTACCGCGTAAACATCCGATGAGCGCCACATAAAAAATCGCGGTAAGAGAAGCGGTGCAGGTAGAGGCAAAACGCTGGGTAATTTTGAGAATAAAAAGCGAGGTTCCCCATGCAAAAGCCAGTGCGCCAAGTTGAGAGGCAAGAAAGCGATATTCGCCAAAGAGAGCGAAGGGCGCATAGAGTAGGAATAAGCCAAAAGGTTTTCGATCCCAGACATCCACATAAGGCAGATAACCGTTTAAAAGTTCCCGCCCAACATAGAGATAGAAATCCTCATCAATATAGAAAATCGGATCGTTAAAAACCTGACAGCGCAGCAAAACCGCAGCGGCGAGAAGGAGCAAAGCAGGGAAAATTGTTTGTCTTTTAGAGAGGCGTAAGGCGGGCATAAAAGAAAAATTCACCTTGTTGATGAGAAATTCTGATGATCTCTAAAGCAAAAGAAATCCTGTATTCATAAGGTCCAGCCTAAATAAAAACAGGAAAAATCAGGCAAAAGTCAAACATGATTATTTTCGTTCTTTATATCTTTTTTGTTTTGTACCGGAAAAATACCTTGCCATTTTCCAATATGTGCCTTGTTTTCTGATGAAAGTAATTTCATCCACGGCAAAAGGAAAAAAGCAGTGCGGAGAAAGTTACGGCCATTTTTCTCTAGGTAATAACAGGGGGAAAGGATTTCCGCCAGACGCTCTTTTATCCCTTGAGGGGGGAGACCTGCTTTGCGACGCCAGTACCAGTAAAGCCCTTTAAAACGTGTTCTGACTTTTGTTTTCCAGGGCTTATTCCAAGCGCATGTATAATGAATGATCCCAGGACGCGAGATTGCCTCAAGCAGCATCTCATCTGTAAAATCATTTGCATTGCGGTCACAGTAAAAAATGGGCGCTGCCAGATTCCATTTTAGCGCAAGGCGCTTGATTCTGCCGAGAAAAAGAAGATTTAATAAATCTTGATCCTCAAGCTGAATGACATTGGGATGTTTTTCGATGAAATCTTGGCACGATTGTAAAAGATTGGGGTAATCTTCTCTAATTTTATCTAAATTAAAAAGACTGATTCCCGCATTAATATAGCTTTCAGCCGGTATCTTTTCTGAAAGATGATAAAATTGCGCAAGACGTTTTTTTTCATCTTTCTCCGTAATATCAGGAGAGGCACCAAGTAAAAAACCGTCAAGATTTTCATGGTACAAATGGGCAATATCTTCGCAAACGATTGTATCGCCATCAATCCAAAGAATTTTAGATTGGGCGATCAGATCCGGTAGCAAGAGCCGATAATAGGTAGGCAAAGTGATATGCTCTTGCACAATCGGCAATTTTTTAAAAAGTGCCTCATCAATGAGAAGAAAATGAATTTGCTGAGGTGAGGGGGCAAGATCAAAGAATTTTTGTTTGAGTTCCGGAGAAAATATTTCTGCATGAAGAAGGTAAATTTCTAAATTCTCAGGTGTTTTGCTTGTCCCAAAGATAGAGGCCAGTGTTGTGAGACTATGAACGGCATAAGCGGCATCAAATCCCATGGCGATATTGATGGGCTCTTTTTGCACAAAAGTGGGAGATGAGAAAGGGCGGCTGGTACAATCCAAGGGGATGATGGAGAGGCAGTTTTTAAGCTTCAAGGACGGTGTCAAGAGGCTTAGAGGAGCGTTGCCTTTATGGTTTGTTTGCTGCATGTTCTCTTTTGAATATTCTCTTTGGATTTATCTCTGGCCATGTACTTCTAATCTATAGTAGAGACTTAGCCTAGAGTTTTTTTGTAAATTCTCGCCTATCGAGCAGCAATTCCTGCTTAAAAAATCTTAGGAGTAGGTATAAGCGTGGTCTTCTCAAAAACAGCTTCCGTTTTTTCAAATGTTTTAAAAAATGCTGGAAAGCTGTTGCTTGGTACTGTCTGTGCAGGCATTTTGGGTCTGGTCTATACTTTACTGGCGGCAAGAACGCTCTCACCCGCAGGGCTTGGGGTCGTTGCGCTGATTTTTGCTTGGCCTCGTTTGATTGCAACCATCGGCACCTGCCAAAGCTGGCAGGTGATTTTGCATTATGGCGCAATCCCTTTGGAGCAAGGGGACCGGAAAGCGGTTCAAAGAAGTTTTGCTTTTGCATTCGGTCTTGATCTGATTGCGGGACTTGCGGGTCTTCTGATCGGCATTTTTGGCATTATATTCTTTTCCCATGCTTTAGGGTTTGAAAATTCTTACCTTTTTTATCTCGCTTTTTTCGGTTGCCTGATTATTCCTGGCCGTTGTCTGAATAATTCGATGACAGGTGCTTTGCGCTTGTTTGACCGTATGGGGATGATCGCACGGGAAGAGCCTTATATTGCGCTTTCCCGGCTTTTGATGGCCTTGTTGGCTTGGCAGATGGATTGGGGGGTCACAGGGTTTGTTTTTGCGTATGGGATTTCCATGCTCATTGGGCAGTTTTATCTGATCTATGCCTGTTTAAAAGTCCTTAAGGAAAAGGGCTTTAAATTTGCTCCAAGTTTTCGTTTGCTAAAACTTTCAAAAGAAATGCCAAAAGGCGTTTGGGAGCTGGTCTTATCTTCTAATTTTGCGCAAAGCGTTTATTCCGGCATGATTCCGGCATTATCCCTCGTGCTTGGTGCGTTTTTTGGCCCGGCTGTCGTGGCTTTCTTTACGTTAGCGGATTCTTTTATCAATGCGATCGGACAGCCTGCGGATTTATTAGAGCGAAGTTATTATCCGGAATTAACCCGTTTAGATATTCGCAAGTCTGAGCTGTGGTTTTTGCTTTTAAAAGTAGAGTTTTTGTCTGCCCTTCTTGCTGTCGCCGGGATGGGCTTGGTTTGGATCGGTGGTGAGCCGTTATTTGCCTTTTTCGGCTCGGATTATGTTGCGGCTTTGCCTATCTTGGTCTTTATGGCGCCAACATTACTCTTTTGGCTCAGTACGATGCCACTTGCAGGCGTTTTATATTCTGCAGGCCGTTCAAAATCCGCAGCGGGCATTCAGTTGATCTATGTTATTTCAATGGCGTTCTTTATGTCTATTGCGATTTTCTACCATTCGATTTCCGGTATTGGCATCGCTTACAGCATGGCAAATGCGGTCAATATTCTCGTTTATTTATTGATTGTTGCACATGTTTTCCATCACCGGAAAGGGATTATCCCTTTACATGAACGCATTGGATAAGATGGGGAAATTTTATTTCTTTTCCCAAGGCTGAACCCTCAATTTCTCAATGACGGCATTTCTTTGGGCAAAACGTGGCCCAAGAAATTTATAAAAATACCAGTCTTTGAGAAAGCCGGGTGTCCAGCCATAAAGAATATGTTCAAGCCGTGTTCTTTTGCCCGGATGATGGCCAATAGGACGCCGGTCAGAGGGAAAACAGATGAGGCGGTGATTGTGAAAAATTTTCCCAATTTTCTGCGCCCGATGTGCCATTTCATGGTCTTGGAAAAGATAAGGCCATTTTGGGGTGATAAATCCCCCTATTCTTTTAAGGGTGGAAGTTCGATATGTCTGCGCATAGGCACCCGCATGGCAGCTTTTCCGTAGAGGGTGGAGCAGAACATTAAAACGCCATAGGAGGGTGGTAATACGTGCTTTTAAAGTGTTTGGTGGGCAATATAAGTCGAGAGCAAAGACAGCGTTGGTTGCCTCTCCTTTTAAGGCAAAGCCTTCTTCCGCTAATTGTAAATATTGCGGCGGATAGACCACATCGGCGTCACAGGCCGCAACAAAAGCTGTTGTGATATGTGATAGAGCCGTTTGTTGTGCAAAGACCTGGCCGGGACGTTTTTCTTCTAAAAGCTGAATATCAAGTTCAGGGTGTTTCCGTGCAAATATTTCGGCAAGTTCCGGGCTTCGGTCAGTGGAGGCATTATTGACCAGATAGAGCGTGAAATCTTTTTGGGTTTGCTGCGCTAAAGAATGAAGTGTTTTTTCTAAAAAATCCTCTTCATTGTAATAGGCCAGAATAATGGCCCATTTTTTAGAGGAAGATTTCGACATGAGCATTTCAGAGCTTTTACGTGACATAGAGGGTTAAAAAGCCTTGTGAAAAGGATTGATTTTTGAAAGTAAACGGGTGATGAGAGAGCCGGGGCCGGAAATCAAACGTTTATAATCAATTAAAGTGACGTCGCCAGCACTTGAAAGCGTATGGAATCCGACAGGATAAGGTTGCGTAATCTCTGCTGGGAGTTTGATGTCGGGATGTTCAATAAAGGTCGGCTTTTTAGAAGAAAGATTTTGAACTTCTAAAAAATAGAGACCGGAACCATAAGTGCCCACAGCACGCTGAGCAGGCAGGAAAATACGGCCATCACGAAGGATCGGCCGGCCGCCAGCTCTGCATCCTTTATCATCTTGACGGACAAGGCCTAAATATTCCCATTTCCCTAAAAGATCTTCGGCACAGGAAAGATGGAGATCAAATTCACGGCGGTCTTTAGGGTCTGGGTGCGACCAAAACATCCACCATTTTCCTTCAAAGACAAAAGGCGTGGCATCAATCGCACCAATTTCAGGAAATTGAAATTCAGGGACGGGTTCCCAATCATAGGGGAAATTCTGGGCCCGGTAGAGGGTGAGTTTTCCAGACTTCCAGCCTTCAGGGAGCATATAAAATTCTCCCTTATCTTTAAAAACATAAGGGTAGGAGAGGTGGAAATTTGTGCGAAAGACAGGGCGCACCTCTTCGACAAGATTGAGTTCCCGGTCATAAACAAAGAGATCAATTCGTCCACGGCGGTTACGGTAATCATAGGCCTCCACAAAAACATAAAGGAGGTTATTTTCCCAAATCGCAAAAGGGTCTGCAATAAAACGGTATTTGCCGATTTCAGGGAGACGTATGAATTTATAAGAAGATTGTTTTTTATTTTCAGGCAGCGGAAGAAAGTTTTCTGCGGGGCAGCATAGGATGGCGCATCCCCACTTATCGACTTTAAGATTCAGCGACATATTCATTCCCTTATTATTTTCTTCAGCAAAATTTTGCACCTGAAAAAATTAGTTTGTTTTGTGTAGGCTTTCTGTGAGGATGATAGACTAAAATCGTTTTCTTTTGTAGAAAATTGTAAATCTTTGTTTTGAGATTAAATTATTTTATTTCCGCAGTTTAGGGAAAGTATTTTATGAGGATTTTATATCTAACACGTTCCTTAAACGGCGGCGGTACAGAAAAAGTTATTGCGCCCATTTTTGAAGTTGTCAGAAAACTTGGTCATGAGATCCAGCTTGTTGTCCTTTCGCCTAAAACAGCAGATATTTTGCCTGAATTGACCAGGTATAAGATCAAACCAATTATTTTAAGCCCAAAAGACCGTAATAATTTTTTCCATATTAAAGAATTTAAAAAAATCCTTCGCCAATATCAGCCCGATATTGTCTGGACAGCCTTGGAACAAGCCAGTTTTGTGGCGCAGTTTTCCTGCCTGTTTACGGGGATTAAGGTCGTTAGCTTTAAGCATTTTAATATCACCTATCCAGAGAATAAGCTTTGGGAAAAAGCCTATAAAAATTTAACAAAACTTTGGGTCTGCTGTGATGAAAGCTCGAAAGAGCATATGCAAAAAAATGTTGGGATTTCTCCCGATCGGCTTATGGTTTGGAATATGTTCTGGACAGACCAAAAGCCCAAAAAAAACTGGCCATCTTTTGAAAACCGCCCGCTTCAGCTCGGTTCTTTGGGGCGGATGGATAAAACAAAGAATTATGAAGCTGTCATTAAGGCCATTGGAATCTTAAAGGAAAAATATCCAGATTTAAGTCAGAGAATGCATTTTACCGTTAGAGGAGAGGCAAAGGAGACCGAAAGGCTTAAACAAATGGCAAAGGATTTGTCGCTGGAAAAAATTGTCTCTTTATTGCCCTTTACCCAAGAAACGGAAAAATTCTTTCGATCCTTAGACCTTTATCTCCAGCCGTCTTTGAATGAGGCGATGGGCGTGGCCGCACATGAGGCAATGGCTTTAGGCATTCCGGCGATTGTCTCGGATAAAGGCGCTATGGCGCTTGATATTGTTCATTTAGAGAGCGGTTATATTCTCCAAGCGCCCACAGGGGAGGAAATTGCCAAGGCGATTGATTTCTTTCTTCAAAATCCACAAAAATTGCCTGTATTTGGCGAGAAAATACAAGAATTTGTTTTGAAAAAATATCGTTTGGAAGCTTTCTTTGAGGCCGGAAAAGCAGTCGTTGAGCGTTCAAAAAAACTCCTTAAAATGAACATTAGAAGTTAAGTGTACGTAAAATTGTTCATGCAACGCATTTTGAAAAATGTTGTAATATAATCTTTAATTTAAAGAAGGATGAGGAGAAAATTTTTGACACAGCCACAGGAACAAAGCGATCTTTTCAGTTTTTTGAAAGGGGAAAGCTTTGTTCGTTTTGGTTTGTTTTCTCTCATCATTGGCCTTTTTATTTGGCCAATTATTCATGCGGGTGTTTTTTTTGCGGATGATTATCAGCGTGCTTTGGAGGGAAATGTTTCCATGGCAACGTGTGGGCGTTATCTCGCAGAGCTTTTTTTAATAAGCACCAGTTTTTCGCCTGCACTTTACAGCGTTGCCCCTTTGTTTCAAATGCTTTCTGTGCCGGTACTTGCTTTTGCTTTGATGCAATTTTCCTTTGCACTCGCATGGGATCGGCGATCTTCCTTGCTTGTGTTGCCTTTTATTGTTTGCACACCGTTTTTCTTACAAAATTTAAGCTATTGTTTTGATGCGATCACGATGTCGCTTGCGCTCGCTTGCGCTATTTTCCCTTTTTGCTTTCAGGGAAAGTATAAATATGGTTTTGCGACTTTCTCTCTTTTGGTCTGTCTGAATTTTTATCAGGCAGCACTCAACAGTTTCTTTATTTTACTTGTGCTGCTCAGTTTGATGAAGCTGCTGGAAAAGAAAGAGGAGAAAATTTTATCCGTTATCGTTTTTTTTAGTAAATATCTTCTTTTAGCGTTATTTGCCTTAGTTTTGTATAAAATTGAGAATTTTTTGCTTTTCCCTTTGCTCGCGGGGGATCATGCCAGAGAATATGCTGTGATGTCGCTTTCTCCTGCTTCGCTTTGTCAAGCGGTTGAGATGTTTTGGCATTACTGCTTTGTTGAATGTAACAAGGGGCTGGTCGCTTGGATTTTGAGTTTTGCCGTTATTTGTGGCTTGGGACGTTTTTTTTATCGCCTCGTAACTCTGGAAAATAAAAAAGAGGCGCTATGTGCTAGTTTTCTTGCGCTTTTTTTACTTTTCTTTGCCTTTATTTCGATCGCTGGGCCGATGGCATTGCTTGCCAAACCTCTCATTGTCCCCCGTGTTATGATTGGAATGGGAGCCTTTATTGCTTTAGGCATGACCTTTCTTGTGCACTATCCGTCTTCTTTTAAGGGATTTGAAAAATGTGCTTTTGCGCTGGCAGGGATTTCCATGCTTGGTGTGATGGTGGGGGCTTTTGCTTATGGCAGTGCTTTAGGGATGCAGACGAAATATGAAGAGCAGCTTAGAGACCATTTGGCGGAAGATCTTTACGCTTTGCATGTCACAACAGATCATCTTATTGTAGGGCTTTTGCTCTTTTCAAAGCCGCCTTTAGCACCTTATGTTAAAAATACACTGAGGTCTTTTCCGTGGATTTTAAATGATCTCGGCGACAGGGTGGGGAATCCTGATCCTATTCTATGGCCTTTACCTTATCAGTTGATAGAGGCAGGCTTGCCAGAAGCAATAGAAGTCATTGCCTTTGTCCCTGAGGATTGGGAGAGTGATGCCAAGTCAGGCAGTCTTCTGTGCCGTTACAGCCATAAGATTATGAGACGTTTCTATACGATCTATCAACGTGATAACCATGTTTTGGTAGATTTTAATCAGCGAAAATGTCTGGCTATAGAAGATTTTCAAAAAGGTTAAATTTTCCTATTTCGAAAACAAAAAGCGCCGTCTCCCCTTCATGGGAGACGGCGCTTTAAAAAGAATATTATAAAAAATATTTAGGCGCGAACTGCATCAAAGGCGGCAATTTCCGGATTTTGCTGTTGGCTGTTCGCCTTATGCAAATATTCTTCCCATTGCCGGACGTAATATGAATAACCTTCTGGATTTTGGTGGAACAAATGAGACCAATTATGGAAGAAAATTTGACGGTTATTGTAATTTGGATTTTCTAAAAACTTGTGGGCCAAAAGTGGTTTTGGGCCATAGAAATGGATAATTTGAGCCTGATCATTGATGCCCCAATAAGGTTTCCAGTTGAATTTTGGAGAAAGCGGCATCCAGTTTTTACCGTAAAAAATCCGTAACAGCTCTTGATCATAGCCTGAAATATGGGTGAAATTATCACACATGAATTCGATGAGTGCTGGTAAATCATGCCGAATCCGCTCCACATTAAGGACCATCACCCCAGCATTCATGTCATTATAGTAATCATGCTGCCAGAATTGGCCGCCAGCAGCAAAAATTTCAGGCTTACAGAAAGAGAGATCAAAATCTTTAGCAAAGAGAACATCATAGTCCGTGTAGAGAACATATTGATCTTCTTGCTCTAAAAGCGGCAGTTCAAGACGCATAAAAGCCCCCGCCGCTTTGCTCATGTAATGTTTCCATTCTGGCTTTTGAAGATTTTGTGTCTCTTTGAGACGGTCATACCAGTGTAGGCGATGAAAAATCACCTTAACGCCTGCCATTTCCATCTCTTTGGTGAAGCTACAAGGCTCACCGTCAAAAATCATATGGGGGAGAAGGGAGGTGTTTTCCTTGGCAGATTGTACGGCAACACGGACGCAATCAGCAAAGCCGAAATCAGCAGTAGTGCCTGCGATTGGCTCATTGAAAATCATATCCTGCGTCACTGCGAAGAACCATTTCACCCCTTTGTCTCCTTATCCAAATAGATCCATTTTTGTTTAAGCTGCTCGTTTTAAGCAGTATGCCAATTTCCACCGGATTTATAAGTGACTTCGAACTCTTCGACAATGGAGAACATTTCCCATGCTGTGCCAATCGCTAAAGAGGGTAACGGTGCATCATGATTGAAACTGCTATAAACGGTACGGCTGACAGCACGGCTAAAGACACCAGGACCTGTTTTATAGGGAATATAAAGCCCATGATGTTTGAGCATATTCACATAACAGGTCAGAAGTGCATTGGCCAAAATGGGGTCATTGGCAACGGTTCCAAAAAAATCATTATGAATAAGAAATTTTTCAGTAATGAAAAAACGGCAATTTTTTGGAAGGCGTGAGAGCATCTCCCATTGTTCTAATGATTTTAAACGCAGATCGGCATCTAGCCACCAGCCGCCATTGTTTAAAATCACATGGAGACGTAAAAAATCAGCGGATTCAGCAGGGTGTTTTGTATTTTGGAAGAGGGAGAGTGTCTCGGAGCCAAAATGCTCAAAAAGCCATTCTTCTGCATTTTCTTGGTTGAAAAAGGTAAAATCTTCACCAAGAAGCTCTTGATGATATTTAATATTGTCAGCGATTTCTTTTGGCGGGTTCTTATCCCAATACATGTAAAGGTGACGGGGAATAGGAGAATAAGAAGTGTCCGTGATAGGCGCAGTTAAGGCTGGAAAATATTTTAAAGCAATTTCAAGGTAAAGTGCATCAATTTCTTCACCGGAATGGAAACCTTCAAAGGCGTTTCCAATGAGTGACATTGCCTCTTTGACATCACCGCCACGCCATGCAATCAAAATGCCTCGGATATAATTAGCGTAGGAGGGGGCGTATTTTTCAAGCTCCTTAATTTCTTCTTCAGGCACTGGCTGGCCAGCTTTGAGAAGGCAGAGAAGACTTACTTGTAATAAAGATTGCGGCAAAGGGTATTCTGTCTGGCTTTTACCGTGAAGGTTAAAGGCGTGACGATAGAAAAGAGAGGCTTCGCTAACATTCGCATGTAGATGAAGCAAGTTGGCAATCATAAAGGCATGACCAACGCTCTCTGCACCATTTGTCTTATAATAATTAAGCGCCTCACCGTCTTTACTCAAAAGGGCGGTAATGGCTTCAATATCTTTGCAATCTAAATTACGGTGCTTGTCCAATGGCAAACCTCTATTATGTGTTTTTAGTCGTTAATATATACACTTGAATCTCTCAAAAAAATAGCAACATTTGTCATTTTTCTTATTAGAAAATAATATTTATCATTTGTTTAATCTTTTTAGCTGTTACTTTCACTCTTCATAACTACTTCCTTTAAATATAGGTTACGAAGATAAAAGCCACATCTTTGATAAACAATTCGTGTAAAATGGTCGTAATCAGTAACCTCAGAAGGGTCCTCAATAAATTGATCAAATGAAATACATTCAACATTTGGCCAATCACGAGCAACCTCAACCTGACACATGGAAAGTAAGCGTGCTCTATCTAAGAACCCCCATTCAGGATGGTGGTCTGGGACATGCAACGCAGGGAGCATAAAAAACACTTTATTGCTGGGATCAATATTTTTTAAAATCGTTGTTAGATTATCTTTAAATTCAAGACTTCCAATAGCACCTTTATATTTTAAATTTGCTTTGGCAAATCGAAATTGTTCAATCCATTCCTCTTTGCCGCCGTTTTGATAATAGTTATCCTCAAACATCTCTTGAAAATTACCGTGTCCAACACCGGGTGGGGTATAGGGGGCTGTACTGTCTATCCAGCTTAATTTGTGAATTTTAAAGGAAATGTCAGCCCAGAAAGTTAAAATAATCAGGCCGTTTTTTATATTATCGAAAGAGATCGAAAAATCTTCGTCTTTATAACCCGTCCGAATGAGCTGTCCTTGTGCAGGGTAATATTTTTCAGCAGCGATCCGAACCATGCAAGAATGATCGCGTCGAATGATAAAACCATCACGGGTTGTTCCCGTAAAGATTCTAAAATCATTGGTCACATTACGAATATAATGCTGGATAGATTCTGTTTCGCACCCTCCACTAATGAGTAAAGGTGGACGTTGATTAAAATCAGCACTCATTTCCTCTGTGCTGGTGGAAAGCGCAGGGTCATACCATTTAATCCAATCAACAGGAGCGCTATCTGTTTTGGGATTGTTAGCAACTTCTCCTTTTATGAAAAGTTCAGGCTTTTCAAATTGCTGATAGAGCCATGTCTCAACATGCATACTTAGAATACGGCATGAAAAACAGAAATGCAGAAGTTTATTTTCGGTTGTGTTATGAAATTGCTGGAAAAACCCGACAAGGCCATAATCGCCAAATTTATCTCGGACATGAACGAGACCAGTATGCTCAAAAAGTGCGCCACGGTTCATGTCTCGAACTTGTTCTCTGGCTTTTTCGATATCGTCAGAAAGGCGATTTTTCGTAAAATTAAGCTGATTGGTTCGATTTAAAAGTTCGATAACCCGATCAATATTGCCTTCAATATCGTAATTGATTTCGACAGTGATTTCACTATTGCGGAGGAAATCAAAATTATTGCCATCAATTTTTGAAATTTCTGCTTGTTTACTTTCCATTATTTTATAATGGGCCAAGCGTGTCATTTCGGGATCTGGTTTGCCTTCGAAAAGAGGAGAGGCAAGTAGTTCGGGAATAAATTTTTCGTCATGAACCTGTATATTAGGAACCATTGCAGATACTTCTGCGAGGTTCATAGGGTTGTCATCAAGAAAGAGGATACTTTCAGGCCGTAATTGAACCTTTTTAATAATTTCTACAACACGGTTGCCTTTGGCTGTCCAATCGATAGAAGGGAAAATAAATTGATCCCATATACCAAGTCCTTCTAAAAATGCTTTTGCTGTTTCAAAATCATTTTTGGAGCAAATCGAACTCATAATGCCGCGCTTGTTGAGCTCACGGACGATGTCACCATGATGAGAAGTTTCTGCAACACCGCCTTCAGAAAGGGTGCCTTGCCAGAACGTCTCATCAAGATCCCAGATAACAAGTCTCACGGCTTCAAGCATTTTTTAACATTCCTCGTTTTATAAAAAGTTTGCACAGAGGTCTTAGAGAATAATATTACCGTCATTTTTTCCGTAATGGAGGATTGACCAGTCTTTGAGAAGATTATCTTCCGTCTCGTTTGCAGCCTTCATTTCAATAAGATATTCGCCACTATCAAATTTTTCTTTCCAATGAAGTAAGTAGCAGGGGTTTCCTGTGCGTGCTAGATGAGCAAGACCGCGCTGAACACGTTCCTGATAATATCCTGTATGGCGCATATAATAATGTGAGATACTTGCGATGGAGCGCATTTTCTCTGAAAATGCCATCGAAATTTGATTGTCTGCTAAAATTTCAAAAGGTGAGCCGTCTGCAAAAACACGCGTTAATTTATGCGCATTAAAGGGATTGTCAACGGTGCTGCCTCCACCAATACCGTGATTAAAGGGGCAGAGGTGTTGTTGCATGAATCTGGGGTCAAGTGCAGTAGATCGAATAATGATTTTTACTGTGCTAGACATTTTCTTATGGCGGCGATTATAGGATTGTAAGATACGTCCATGCGCCAAGGATTCATGATTGTTATGACCAAAATTAAACCAGTTTAAATAGATACAATCGACATCCTTGGGAAAAGTGGCAAGATATTCGGGTAGGGTACGGTGTTTCGCAAGGGTGATATATTCGTCAATATCAAGGAAACTGATCCAGCCGCAATCGTCTTTATGTTCAAAGATCCAACGCATGTAAGCTTCGATTTGCAAACCTATTTGAGGGTTATGTCTAAAAATCACAAACCCATCTTCAATCCAAGGAAGAACGGTTTTAAACATGGCAGTTGGGTCATCGTCATTGCAAATAAGGTAGACCTTATCCACGCCAATTTTTCGATGATAGGACAGCCATTCATTTAAATTTTGATTTTCATTGCGGGCATGTCCAACCAAGCAAATCATATTATATCCTGTGGGGTTGCGTTTTATAATCTTTGAAGTGTGAATTTAAAGTAGGCTTTTTTGAAAGTCTAGTATGCGAAAAATGAGAAAATGCCAGATATGCAATCCATAAAATTGACGCTATCTTGGGAAGTAATTTATAATTAAAGAATTAAATGAATTAAGCATTTTGTTAGGAAAATATAGTGCGCTCAGCTCTCGTTCTTTTTGTCAAAGATGAAGTCCAAGATATTGTTGCTTGGATTGCATGGCATCTTTCTTTGGGCGTGGATAAGATTTTTATTTATGATGACCATTCGACAGATGGCACTTATGAGCTTTCTAAACTTTGTGCCAAATTCTATAATGTTGAAGTTTTTAGAACAGATTTAAAAATTCGTCACTTTTATTGGCGTCAGGCAGATTCTTATAAAAGAGCATGTCGTGCCGCCATTGGAAAATTTGACTGGATTTCTTTTTTAGATGGGGATGAATATATCGCCCTTGAGAAAGAACAAGATTTAAATACCTATCTTGAAAAGTTTAATGATTTCAATGGGATCGCCTTGAGCTGGCGTATTTATGGCTCTAATGGCCGGGTTGTAAAATCAAAAGCACCGCCTTATGAAGCCTACACACGCCATTGCACAAAAGAATTAGGCGATTGTGAGATTGGAAAGGTTTTTATTCGGCCAGAGGCTTTTACCTTTGACTATGGTAGTCCTCATCATTTGACTCTCATCAATGAATGTTATGCCAATGCGCTAGGTGAAAAAATAGAATTTACGCATGGTCCTGGTCATAAAATTCTTTGGCAGGGTGCATGTGTTAACCATTATGTGATTAGATCTATGCAGGATTTTGTTGGAAAAATTTCCAAGAGAATTAACGCTGATATGATTGATTCAGATGGTTATTATAATCATTTCAATAAAAATGAGATTGAAACATTACCTTCCTTTGAGCTGGTTCAAAAAGCCAAAGAGATCATTGATTTTATTAAAATAGAGAGCGTCAAATTTTTTCTTAAAGAGGAATATGCCGTCTCTTTATTAGAAAAGCCGCATTCTGATAACAAAGCGGCTGTTTATCATGTCAGAAGTGATCATGATGCGCATCTTCTTTTAAAGAAAAATGCCATTTTAGTCTCTCAAAATTTTCATCAATTTTATGCAGAAGATAATGAAGTTTTATGTGTGTGTTATCCCTCTAACCCACAAAATGCTTATTTTTTCTCTGCTTCTAAAAGGCAAATTGAGACGAGGAGTTTCTATTTCCCAGACGATAATCGTCTTGCTTCAGCTCTTTTGTTCCACATGATGGCGGTGGACGATCGTGTTGTTTTTCAGTCTCCTCACTCTGAACACTATATGTCGTGCCTTCCAGAGAGTGCAGGGGGGCGTGTTGAGATCAATCGAGAGATCCCTAGCGAATGGGAAAAGTTTAAGCTAGAAAAAATTGAGGATGATCATATTTCATTTTTTGCGGATCCAAGTGGGGTTCATGATGAAGAGAGTTTCTCAGATTTTGTACAGAAAAATCATCAGAATCTCTCTTATGGAGATTTCCTTCTTGCTTGGAATAATTTGAATCCGCAGAGCCAAAATAGAATTTCAAGTCATCATCTTGGAAAAATGATCGCTTGGCTCTGAGATTTTGTAAGGTCACTCTCAATAGTTTATTTTCGTTGTTTATGAAACAGCCTCTAATATTAGAGGCTGTTCATCTTTGGGGGGCTTGATTTCAAATGAAGCCCCATAAAAGTCCTGGAACCATACGAGAGATTTCCTCTTTTGTCGCATGTGATCCTTTAGAAAGGATGCGCTCAACTTGATTAGTAGAGGGTATTTTATGCGCAGTCTGTAGGTAGTGAAGCACTTCTAAAGAGGATATGTGTTTATTAGGCATAAAGGGCAAGTCTTGTGATGGGTCTTGCCTATAGAAATCATGCGCTATATTTTTAAACGCAACCGTATTTTTAGAAACTTCTTCTAAATAGAAAAACTCCCATTCATTCAGATTTTCTCGGTTCGCCTGAATATCAGCAACCTCCTCATGGATAGGTTGTGCGCTGAGGTAAGTATTAGATTTCATTGGGCTGGTCAAGCCAATTGCTTGAGGATCTCTTGTCCTGCACATTTGATAAAGAGGCTTTTGTGCCAATCTCTCTTCATTGGATATTTTTAAAAAGGGCAGGTTGCCTTCGGGGAGAAAAAATGTGATTAAATCAGGCGTTGCTTCGTGAATGATCCCATAAATTGGTAATAAGCCAATTCGCGCCGCATCTTCCTCGGTGGCATGAACAGCGCTGCCTTTTTCTGTTGAATAGTAAAGAAACGTTTTGAAATGGGTATAAAGCCTAAAAATGCTTTTGATCCGATCAGAGTGCTTTTCTCCCATCGGCAGATTTTCTCTTGAACCAAAAGGGAGGTTTCTGAGAGTGTGAATAGCCTGTTGAAAGCTGGTTTGATAGATAGGCGCGAGCAGATTTTCTATTTGTGGTAAAAGTTTAAGAGGGCCGACATCTCGCTCATCATTACGGTTTATATATCCCCAACGTGTATGGTTGTGGCGGCCACCGCCATCAATAAATTGATGCCCCCATTTTTTGCCACGTGTAATATAATGTTCCATGCTACGGCAAACATAGTGCATGAGAAAACCGGCAGACCAGTCTATATGATCAATACCAACGCCATACTGAAAATGAGGAATGATTTTCCCACTTGGATGGGCATATTTTCCATCTTCGATATCGAACCAATGGGCCGTTGTTTTTCTGCTGCCGACTTTAGAAGGGCGCACAATACTTTTAACTTGGTGATGTTCCTCAAAATCTTCTGGCGCATGTTGGGTAAAGGCTTGAATGGTTGGAATACGAGGCCTTACAGCCCAATCAGAACTGCCATAGACACGCCAAGAGAATGCAATGGCATCTGCATGGTCAAAGTTTAAGAGAAATTTTGGTAATGAGTCATATTCTCGGAGATAAATATATTCATCCGCATCAACGAAGCCCATCCACTCAAAGCAATCCTGATTTTCTTGTAGGAGGCGCATATAAAGACTGGATTGGACACTCCAAAAGTCACTCTTTGCAGGACGTTCCAACCGAGAAAGTCGAATATCGTAGAAACGTGAAGCGACTTGGAGAATTTCCCAAGTACCATCTTTGGAATAATCATCAAAAATAAAAAATGTATCAACACCTAATGCTTGATGATAAGCAAGCCAACCTGCAATATCTGAGAACTCATCTTTAACAATGAGTGTAAGGGCGACTTTAGGCAAAAGAGGTTTCATATCTGTGCTCATGGGGGTGGGTATAATCTATTACAATGTTAGGGTGTTGAGATGAAAATTTCTTTTTAGTTTTATTTTGAGTGAAAAGGTTTCTTCTTCGCTATGTAAAGGATGAAGTAAAAGTTCATTTTCCTCGTGAGCTTTATAATCTGCAAGCTTAGCGATTTCTTCAAGATTATGAGAAAGTGAAATATAAAGGCTACCAATCTTTGCTTGATTAGGATTTCCTGTAAATACAAGCTGTGAAAGTGACTCGTTATTATTAGAAATCTCTGCCAAATCAGGGTCAGCTAATAGGGATAGTCCAGTCAACATTTGTTTATTGAGCAAAAAGAAATGTTCCCAATCATGAATTTCTTCAGGATGCCAAGAAGTTTGCTGCGTGCCAGAAAGAGATGAGAGGTAACGATTGGTTTCAACATTTTGGATAGCGACGCTATGGGGAGCGATCTGAAGGAAACGGCAGGCTGGGATATAAGATGGGATAGAATGGGTTAGACGTAAAACGGCTCTGTGTGGAAACTTTTCTGGAACAGGGACAAAGGTAAAAAGATTAGGAAAGCCTTGTGGTGTAAAAGGGGTTGTAATGAGTTGCTGAGAGGTTGAATCATATTGGAGGAAGCCGCCAAATGCATCCATTAACCAGCGTCGTTCTAGATGAATGGAGGCAGACATATGATAAATCCTCTGTTTTCGTGTTTAGGTTTTATTTTAGAATATCAAGAGGAAAAGAATATCATTTTAAAAGCGAGATAAGCAAATCATCTCCTTTTGAAAATGCTTTAAATAAGATTCCAGAATAAAACAGATAGGTTGTCCAGCAGTTTTTCTTTAATTCTGTTGGTCAAATATGCTTCTTCTTCTCGCCAGAGATCTGCGTTGGGGCTTTCTGGATACCGCCAAGGTTTTTGGGTGCCGATATAATGAATAACAATATGATTTTTGGAAACCCCAAGGTTAGCAAAGCGATTATATTGGTCAGACAGATGTGCTATTTGAAGATTTTCTTTAATCACAAGCACATTTAAGGCATCTTGATCAGGGTATTGAAACTCAGGTTTGGTATAGAAAAGACATTTTTCAAAAAAATTACTTGGGAGATTTTCGAAGTTAAAGCCGATAACGCCAGAGTTAAAATAAGTCTCATGGGGGATATCTAAGTGCTCAAAATTTGGGTGGGAGCCCCACCACCATGCGATAGATGTGTCTTCTACAGTTGCAGCTAAGGCATCTCCTGATTTCATTTGATCAAAAACAGAAAAAATATTGCCTTGGATAATTAGGTCAGCATCCAAGTAGATTGCTTTTTCATAAAAATCAGAAAAAATCGGAGGAATTAAGTACCGGTAGTACATATGCTTTGTATGATGGGATTGTCCTCCATTTTCTGTTGATGGGAGAGATGTTTTGATGAAGGTTACTTCTGCGCCCAATTTGCGAAAAATGGTTGAAATAATTTTCTCCGAGACGGAAGGAATATCATCAATAAGCACATAAAACTCAATGGGGCGAGGAATGTCAGCAGGCGCATAGCGTAGAAGAGAGCTAATAGTGACACACATTGGCTTTAAATAATTGGCATCTAAACCAAAAATAATGGGGATTGTTTTCTGTTTTGAGAGCATCAATACCTCTATGGTCTCAGAGCAATGTGTGTCAGCTTAAGAAATAGTCTGTCGAATAAAGTTAAGTAGTCGTCAAGCTAGATAAGTGTACAGCTCTCTTAGGGGTGATCGTGAGGGAAATTTTGTTTTGTGAATCGTCCGAAGTGATAAAAGTGAGGGGCATCGCTTCATGCGCTTTAGCATTTGCTATTTTCGCAATTTCAGGCAGATTTTCAGAGATTTTTATGTTGGTGCCAGCAATTTTAGCAAAGCTCTTAAAATAAGAATCTGCTTGGTGAAATGTTAGATGCCCATCGGCAGGTGCATCCGAAATCGTGATTAAATCAGGGTCGCTTAAGAGGGATAGTCCTGCAATCATTTCCGCACTTAAGAGAGAAAATTCTTCCCATAGAGCAATTTTGTCTTCCCATCCGGTGTTTGTTTCATTTTTACGCGAAGAAAGATAATGATTTGTTTCCAAGTTTTGGATGGCAATTTCATTTTCATTGACGCGTATAAAGCGTGCAGGTGGAATGGCAGCAGGGATAGAGTTTGTAAGGCGAAGGACAGCCCTGTGCGGAAAATTCTCAGGCACGGGGATAAAGGTAAAAAGATTGGGAAAGCTTTGTGGTGTGAAAGGGGTTGTAACGAGTTGCTGGGACATAGAATCATATTGGAGGAAACAACCGAATGCATCTATTAACCAGCGTCGTTCTAGATGAATGGGGGCAGACATATGATAAATCCTCTTAGCTCGGTGTCTATCTTTTATTTTAGAATGTTTAAAGAAGGGTTGTATCATTTTTCCAGAAATAGAAGCAAACTCTCTTTTTCCTTTTAAATAAAGTCCCAGAGTAATCCCGAAGCGTAATTGGAAATTTCCTGCCGTACTTTCGGAGAGAGGCAGTAAAATATTTGTAGAAAAGTTTCTGCATCGGGAAGTTCAGAGGCGGTTTTAATCCAATTTAAGAGGGCATGGGCAGAGGTTTTTTCGCTTGGATTAAAAGGAAGCTTTTTTAAAGGAAAATTCAGGTCAAAGGTGGTTTTAAAGAGGGCAATTTTTTCCCAGTCATGGGCTTTTTCACGGTTGGCTTCCACTTTTCCGATGCCGTTCGCTTCTGGCGGTAAAAAGCAAATAAAGCGTTGAGAGATTGGATTGAGAAGTGCATGGCCGCTGTTTTGTTGCGGCACAAGCCGATAAAGTAGCCTACAGGAAGGGCGAAAATCGTATGGAATTTTCAGCAGAGAATTGGTGTCATCGCCGGCAATAAAAAGCGTGATAAGAGATTCTGTTTTTTTATCGACAATACCAAAAATAGGAAGAAATTTTTCTACAGCGGCGATTTCGGGCAGGCAATGCACAGCCTCACCAAGTTGAGGCGCATAGTAGAGCATTGTCTGGCAGTGTGTTAAAATTTTAAAAAATTCAAATTTTGGCTCAGATATTTTTTGAGAATAATATATCGGATCAGGTGTAATCGGCAGGTCTTTGAGTTTTTGAATCGCCATTTTGAGTGCTTCACGCCGAATAGGTGCAAGCTTTTCCTGCATTTTGGGAATGAAGCGTAAGGGATCAGGATCATTTTCTTCATTGCGGTCAAAATAGTGCCAGTAGTCGGTGCTATCGGAGAGATCTGCGTTTAAACGGCGTTTAATGCGCTGGACATAATGTTCCATGCTACGGCAGATAAAATGCATGATGAAGGCATCTGACCATTCCACTTCCTGCTTAGGTCCGGCAATATTAATAAATTTTCGGCTAGGACGGGCGTAATGTTCTTTTGGAATATCAAAATAATGGGGGTCAAACCATTTTAAACCCATTTTTTGGGGACGAACAAAGCTTTTAACATGGAGATTATCCGGAAAATCTTTGTTTGAATGTTGGGTAAAGGCTTCGACAATCGGGATGCGAGGGCGAATAACACGCCCAGAACTGCCATAAATCCGCCAAGAGAAGGCAATCGCATCGGCATGTGGAAAATACAAGAGAAATTCAGGCAATGTGTCAAAATGTTTAAGATAGAGATATTCATCTCCGTCCAAAAAGCCTAGCCATTCAAATTCGCCTTTGGCTTCTTGGACGGTTTGCATATAGGCATCACGTTGGCGATCGCCAAAATGAGGTGTTTTAAGCGGATCTGTTCGCCTTAGGCGAACATCATAACATTTCGCCGCTGCTTGGAGGATTTCCCATGTACCGTCAGTGGAATGGTCATCATAAATAAAAAAGGTTTGCACCCCCAGCGCTGCATGCCAAGCAATCCAGCCGGCAATATCAGAAATTTCATCCTTAACAAAAAGGGCTATCGCAACATTTTGGGGCAGATTTTTTTCCTTTATTCTTTATCTTTAATTAAATATCTCGGCCTATCTTTCACCTCAATATAAATTCGTCCGATATACTCCCCTAAAATGCCAACGGAAATGAGCTGAACGCCCCCAAGGAAAAGCATAATGATGAGGAGGGAAGGATAGCCGTGAACATCATTGCCTAAAATAATGGTGCGGATGAAAAAATAAAGACCGTACAAAAAACTTGCAAAAGCGGTGATGAGACCTAAAAAGGTTGCGAGTTTTAAGGGAAAAGTTGAATAGCCGATAATGCCGCTTAAAGCGAGGCGAATGAGTTTAATTGGGCTTTGGCTGGCCGTCCCATGTAGGCGTGCCGGGCGGTCATATTCGATAACGCTTTCCTTACCGCCGGCAAAGCTTAAAAGCCCTTTCATAAAGAGGTTACGTTCACGCAGATTGGTAATGTTGGGCACGAGCTCTGCGGAGATAAGGCGGAAATCACCGACATTCTGCTGAATATGGATCGAGGAGATCTTGTGATGCAACTTATAGAACATGGCGGCGAAAAGACGTTTAAAAAGACCGTCTCCATCGCGGGAGCGGCGTTTGCCCAACACGACATCTGCACCATTTTCCCATTCTTTGATAAATTCAGGAATAACGGAGATGGGATCTTGTAGGTCAACATCTATCGGGATAACGGCATCCCCTTTGGCTTCTTTTAACCCTGCAAAAAGAGCGGCTTCTTTCCCGAAATTCCGGGTAAAAGAAATAAGACGAATATGTTTGCGGGTCTTTTGAAGTTGGCGAATAATTTCCACTGTTCTGTCGGAACTGCCATCATCAATAAAAAGAATATGAAATTCGTAATCTGTAAGGGAGAGTGTTTCAACCGCATCGCAAAAGGCTTCGATGCTCTCCTCTTCATTAAAAACGGGAACGATAAGGGTAATGATTTTGAGAATACCCGAGTTATGTGTTTTTAAAGTCATTTTTCTGTGTCACTGCCTAAAGAGAGACTTTTATCTATATCAGAAAAATGTCTCTCTTTGAAGAAAAACTAATTCGCCTTTTGGGGTAGTTTATTTTTATACCGATTGTTAGAAGGGAAATCAAAATAAAATGTCTTTTTCTGTAATGGCCCGTTGAATAAATCTTATGTTTTTACGCATGTTTTCTAAAGACAAAATCATTGTTTTTTTCTTTTTAGCTCTGTTTTTGTTTTCTTGCCTTGCAGCTATTTTTTCCTTGGGTATTAAGCTTTTTTTTATTCCGCTTCAGGTTGAGTGGGATATTAACGAAGCATGGAATGCATTTCATTTAACGCGATTATCTCATCATCTTCCGCTCTATCCTCCCCAAGAGGCGATGATCGCAAATAACTATCCGCCGCTTTCTTTTTATTTATATATGTGGCTGCATGAGCTTCCTGGTTTTCATCAGATAGATCTCATCGCATTCGGCAGAAGCGTTGCGGCAATCTCCTGTTTTGTTTGCGGGATTTTGCTTTCTTTTTTAAGTTTTAAAACAGCGCAGTTTTTGGAAAATCCTTCTCCTAGAGTATGTGGGCTGTTTTCTTTCGTTTTATTTATGCTTTTAAATGCTGGGACACTTAACCAGTATTTTGCAATGTATGATCCGCAATGGACAGGCGAAGCACTGATGCTCTGTGGACTCGTATGCCTGATCTCTTTTGAGGGGATAACCGCCTGCTTTCTAAGCGCTTTTTTTCTTATTTTGGCAGGTTTTATTAAGCATAATCTTGCCGCTGCGCCTCTTGCTGTGACGTTATGGCTTCTTCTTCAGAACCGGCGTCTATTTCTTTCTTGGTGTGTGATTTCGGTACTTCTTTTAGGGGCAGGATTGAGTGCATGCTGGGGCATCTTTGGGATAAGTTTTTTTCAAGATGTTTTAGGCTACGAGTTAGGTGGCGCAAGAGAACATAGTGTTATGCGAGCATGTTATCATGCGGCTAAGGTATCTGCGCCAATTCTTTTCTTTATCGGTATTTTATGGGCAAGTTTTGGTCCTCTCAAAGAGACCTTACTTAAAAAGTCGTCCTTTTGGTCTTTTTGGCTCATATTCGCAGGGATAGGTTTCGTGCTGGGATTTTTCGGCGGCGCTTCATCCGGCTGTGATGTTAATGTGTATTTTGATTTTGTCATTGCTGTCTGCATTTTATCAGCTCCTGTTTTTAGTATTGTTTTTTCAAATTTTTGGGGAAAGCCTTCAGGGGAGATGTCGGAAAAGCAGAAGAGCCGAAATCTTATTCAGATACTCCTTGTCGCAGGGATTATTTTGACGTTTCTTTTTGTTTATGGTGCAAAGAGCTTTAAAATTTGGCATCATGCGGCGCTTTCTCAGAAAGAGGAGATGTACACGATTTCAGTCTTAAAGGATTATTTAAAGCAGGATCGGAATGTCGCTTGTTGGAGCCCTGCAGATTGTTTTTGGGCAGGGGGTGACTTTCTCGTGGACCCCAGCTGGAAGAATGCGGTGCTAAATCCTTCTTTATTAGCGCGTTTAAAGCAACACAATATCCATGCGGTGCTTGTAAATTCTGCTGATCCGGTCTCAGCATATTTAGCCTCTTTCGGAGGGGAAGTGCGTCCTGTTAGTGAGAAGAAGCTTTTTATTTTTTCTGAACGATCAGAAAAACAATAAAAACGAGGTGGGTTTCGTGGTGCGTATTAAGGTAAGGCCGAAGAGAAGTGAGCTTGAAAAGAAGCGGGTGCTAGGAAGCGCAGAACATGCTTCTTAATTTTTTCTAACTGGAAGATTTTAGCCATGAATTGTTTTTTAGTAGAGCCAAATATTTTCGTTTCGCTCTCTTTGCGATGCTGTCGCTTTCTCTCTTTTCCTTTTGTTTTACCGTCCCTGACGTAAATGCGGCATTACAGATTGGTAGTCGCCTTTTATATGAGCGTCAAAATAATGGGGAGGTGCCTATTCCCCCTTCAGAAAGAAATCTTTTGACGGCTGTTGTCGCTGATTATTATCGGGTGACAAAAGAAAATCATTTGCTGGCAGAGAGCGTCTTTGATGATAAGGGCAATCTGTTTTTTTTTGTGATTGGACGGCAAAGAAAATTTTGGTTTCAAGCCACCAAAACCAAACAAAAATCGGAAGGTGCCAGTCACTGAGAGGCGCAACACCGATCATTTGAAGATACTGGTTCATCGTATCCCCTTCAATAAGAACGGGATACCAAGAAAGCCTGCGGATAAAATAAGAGAGAATCTCTTTGCTTCTATGAAACAATTTAGGAGATTTACTAAATTATTTAAATTTAATCCAGATAAGTTCTTCATTACCATGAAGGTCATAGTTTTTTGTATGAGCAAGAAGTTTATAGTGTTTTTTGGGAATATAATCTTTTTCATTTGGCAGACGTTCCCAAGGGAGGAGAATTTTCTCGAGTGACCAGATTTCGTTGTTAGCTAAAAAATACAACCCAAAATGGCTGTTCAAAATTGAACTAGCGCCCCATTCAGAGAGTATAGGGTTAAAAGTTGCATCATATTGACTCTCAAGTGCGTTTTTGGCAGGACCATCAGTTGCAAGTTTCGCATTTGGGTAGAGAAGGCTTGCTTTCTCTAAGTCAGGTTGGAGCCTTAATGCTGTTATTAAAGCTATTTTCTGATCTGCTATTAGGGCATGATTCCATTCTGTTGCGCCAATATAGCATGGAAAAAGGAGCAGAGATGAGAGTGCGTAGGTGAGGATACGGTCATGAGAAGATGGGCCGCTTAAAGGGCATCTTTCAGTAATTTTACAAAGAAATAAAGCAGAAAATAAAAACGTGAAATCCGTACCGAAGAAAACTCTGGGGGCTGGAATTGGCTTTTCAAGTGCCAGCATCAGGCCGCCTAATGTTATCAAAGGGAGTGTAAGTAAGCAGAGGGAGGCAAAGAGTTTTGTAAAATATTTGGATTTGGAAAAAAGAATATAAAAAAGTGAAATGAAAAAGCTGGAAAGTAGGAGAAATTTTAAGGAGAAATAGAGTGGTGTGCCCAGCACCCTAAAGAGCATTTTCTGAAACATAATAATATTGTTACAGAGGGTAGCGTAAAGATTTAAAGGTGTTGCAAATACTGTGTGGGAGGAAACCCACTCTCCCTTGATGGGAATAACAGCTTTATAGATCAAAGAGGCAATAATAAAACCGACAGCACTCATGGAGAGATATTTTATGACTGTGATTAGCGGTATCTTTTCAAAAGTAAGACAATAACATCCTGCGAAGAGTGCAAATCCAAGATAGATATTAATTGCTGCCTGATAGGTCATTAAGCAGGCAAGCAAAAAGGGTAAGGCGGCAAGGATTGGAAAGAAATAATTTTTAAAGTTAAAGCTTTGCTGTTTTGTGATGGAAGACCATAGTACGACAGAGGCAAGGCAAGAAAATAAGGCTGCAGAGCCAAAAAAAAGACTATCGAAATGAAAAGAGATATTTTCAAGAAAAAAAGGGGAAAGCAGAGGTAATAAAACAAGTGCTTGCCTGAAACTTGGATAGGTTTCTTTTTTTAGGCAAAAATTGACAAGTAAACCTGCGCTGATAATCATTTGAAATGCAGAAAAGAGAGAGGTTAAAGGCCATAAATCAGGAAAACGTGCATTGTAAGAATGATAAAAAGAATTGTGAGAAAAGGAAAAAAAAGCATAGATCACATTCGCAAGCGGCCGCCCATCTGGAAACCATGAGATTCCTGAGAAAGAAGCCCGGATGACATCATCTTCATGGAGATGATTGCCCCATGTGGCCAATAAAGCATAGAAAGCTGCGAATAAGAATGAAAAACGGTAGATTTTTAAGAAGGAAAGAATCTTTTCTTCTAGAAAATGGAAAGAAAAAGAAGAGATAATTTTCATTTTTTAAACCTACATGAGATTAAGCACCACATAGCCTTGTCCTTTTACATGAAGAGGTCAAACTTTTGTACTTAAGGTTTTTGCTATTCCTACAGTACTATTGTTATAGAGTAAAATTTCAGCACAAGGGATGCAGATAACAAACTCTTTCATGGCAGTAGAAAAGGCAATTTCTTCATTTCTGCGATAGACGATATGGAGGTGCTTACCTTCAAAGAGATAACAGGCAGATGTTTTAATCTAGCTCAGTAATTCCTCGAATAAAGGAAAAGAATATCCATTGGATACCGACACTCAGAAGAGTTACTGCAGGAATAAGAGAGCGAATGGTTTCCGGCTCAGGCATATTGCCTAAATGCTCGGTAATTCCCCAAGTGCTCGTGATCCAGAGACACCATGCAACTCCAGAGAGTGTCATAAGTGAACTAATAATAAAAAGTTTTTCAAAAGAGATCTTTTCCCACAATTTAATGAAAAAGCCTGCAGGCCAAAAGCCTTTTATATCGGCATAAATTTTCGTAAAAATACCAAAAATAAGAATTTGGGAGCCTGTAATCACTGCGGTACTGGAGATTAGCAGAGTATTAATATCTAAGTGAATATGGCCAATTTTTATAGCATGGTTGCTGAGAAGAAGAATGCCAATTAGCCCTAAGATAAAGAAAAAAAGACCTGGAAAGATAAAAATCCAATAAGGGCTAAAAAATAACATGAATTTTAGGTGACGCCAACCATCACGCCAACTGCGTAAATGCGGCGGACGGTCTCTACCATCTTTTTTTAGTGTGGTTGGAATTTCAATAATTTTCAGATGGTTGCGGCTGGATTTTGCAACCATTTCAGTTGCAAATTCCATACCTGTGCATTTTAGGTTCAACGACTGCATAGTTTTTGTATTGAACCCACGGAGGCCGCAATGATAATCTCCAATTGAGCGATGAAATAAAATGCGTCCCAGCGTGCTTAAAACAGGGTTGCCAAGATATTTATGTAAAGGTGGCATCGCATTCTTCTCGATACCGCCTTTAAAGCGATTTCCCATAACTAAATCATATCCTTCTCGTAACTTCTCTACAAAAGGTGCGAGGGCTGAAAAATTATAACTGTCATCGGCATCGCCCATGATGGTAAAGGAACCTTTTGCTTCACGTATGCCGGCGATTAGAGCAGCGCCATAACCTTTTTGTGAAACATTAATGACTCTAGCGCCACAATTTCTTGCAATTTCTTGTGAACCGTCTGTGGAGCCATTATCAGCAATAAGGATTTCTACTTTTATATTGTGTTTATTTGCACAGTTTAGGGCTTTCTCAATACAGGTTTGAAGTGTTAAGGCCTCGTTTAAGCAGGGCATTAGAACAGTAAGTTCGATTTCTTTGTTGCTAAAAGGCGTTTCATTCATGGTCATTCAAGCGTTCCAATATTTAAAAGTGAGAATTTAGATTATACAGCTCCAGAACATCAAGGTTCCCCATATCCAAAAGCCAATTTTGCGCGAAGTTGGAGAACCAATTCTTTCAGCTTTGATATAAATTGCAAGCAGAGCTGAAATAACGAGAATGGCACTCGGCATGATATAGCGCCATTGACAGCCGACACCGATGACAAGATATCCAAAGAAATAACAAAGAGAAGCAAAACTCATCAGATTAACAAAACGATCTAATGCGCTTTTGCATCGTAAGGTTATGATGAAGAGAGAAAGCGCAGAAGCAATCCAGAATACACCATAATTTGACCATAGACCTCTATGTTTTTTCATGAAGATACGGTACTGTTCTTCTGCGATATTTTCATATGGCGCTGTCGCATAAATTTTATCATTCTCTCCTAGTGGATAATAGCCACCATCTGTCCAAGCACCAGGGCTTTCGATAAACTCTCTTTCATCAATATGCCCAAGATAGCCGGTTGAGAAATGAGCAAGACGATGTTTGATGTAAGGAAATGGATGGTTTTTAATGGCCGCAAACCATTCTTTAGTGAGCATTTCAGGAGGTTTTTGGCGAAGTTGATCCCCTAGAGCATAACAAGATTCCTGAGCATGGTTAATTTCTGGTCCCCACTCATCATTCTGTTGAGTAGCACTCCACGTTTGCTTCCATTTATTAAATCCAAGGATAAGAATAGGAAAATTTTCCAGCTCCCAAGCTCCAAAAGTATCCCATTGATTGGGAGAGTAGCAGGCGATAAGTTTTTCGTTTAATGAGGCTGTATCCCAATGTGTAAATGTTTCTTTATGGGTGGTTACATCATTTTCATCGGAGGTGTAATGCGCATGTGTACCGTAAAAGGCAATGCCTGCAAGATCAAGAATTTCAAGAGAAGCTTCTGCATGATCCTCAGAGGCTTTAAAGACATGATGATTGATCCAAGAAGTGGCTGGCAAAGACAAGAGAACAAGGCCTAAACATGCGGCAAGATGTTTAAAATCAAAATGCCAATTCCACCATGTTGTAACGAGGAGCGGAACGGCAATAAAGGCACCATTGACCCGCAAGAGACAGCATAAAATGAGTAAAAAAGTGATAAGGATTTTATCTACCCATCTCCAAGAAGAAGATTGTTTTTCAGGTAATAGGAGTAAAAGGGCAGCGGCAATAAGGAGAAGCCATGAAAGGGGAATATCCTTGTAAATGAAACCGTTCATTCCAAAGAAGACCGGCGACAGGAAGAGCAGGCCGAAGAGAATAAGACTGAACAGGCAAGGACGCAAACGCAGAAAGAGATAGAGTCCGAGCGCACTTAAACTGATCCATGTTGCATTCAGAAGATTAGCCGTGTGAAAGAGGGTAATTTCTAAACGCCAAAACAGCGCCATAAGCGGCGGATGCCAGTCGCTAAGGGGTGCTACAGCAATCGCTTGGAGATATTGGCTCATAGCATCGTCTGAGACAAGACCAGGATACCATATAATCGTACATATTAGCGTACAAAATATGGCAAGAGCACTTAAATAGCTTCGCCACTTTGGAGATGAAGAAATGGGACGGGTTAAATAATCCCATACATCGTCAATCTTGCCTCCCAATACACGCCATTTTCCGTTAGGTTGGTTATGAAATAAATCAGACACTTCCTATGTACCTTAAGTCTTGATGAGAGAGATTCTTATTGAGATGCCTTATTTGAGCGTAGCTTTTAGCATTTTTTTTACTCAAGTTCATGTCCCCGGAAAACGGTTGGCGATAGTAGATTCTAGGACATAAGATACTACTATCTCGTAGGTAACTTAAGAGATTGGAGTACATAAAATTTTCCTTTAAAACAAGGTTAGTTTTAAAAGGCTTGAATATCTATGTCATAGATGAGACATTTTTACTTTATAATATATCGGAATTTCTTTCACGCATGGGCTGTTTCGTTAATCCAAGACAATTTTTCAAACTATTCTTTTTGAAACTGGTTTTTATCAGCTTTTTTTTATTTTTTGCCGCTTTTGTTAAACCCTCTTTCGCCACGTTGCAAATTGGGTCTCGTCTTTTATATGACCGTCAAAATAGTGGGGAGGTCCCTATTCCTCCTTCAGAAAGAAATCTTTTGACGGTTGTTGCCGCTGATTATTATCGGGTGACAAAAGAAAATCATTTGCTGGCAGGGAGCGTCTTTGATGATAAGGGCAATCTGTTTTTTTGTGATTGGACGGCAAAGAAAATTTTGCGTTTGAATGCAGGGCGCTTGCTTTCAAGGCGAAACATTTCTCTGGTCACAGAGTTAAAGGAATATCACCCTTCAGGGTTGGCTTTTGGACCGGATGGTCGGCTTTATATCGCCGCCTATGCTGAGGAGAAGGATGAGGGGGCGATTTACGCTATCATGCCCGATGGCGGCACATTGGAAACCATTATTGCGCCCGAAAAAGGGTTTGTACCTAAAAATCTCTTATTTAACCGAGCAAGAGGCCTTTATTTCACAGATTTTAAAGGAACCCCCAGCCGTTTAGAGGGCGGTGTTTATTATGTTTCCCCGGATTTGAAGAATATTCATTTGATGGTAGATCATCTCGCTCTGCCGAATGGCATTATGCTTAGTCCAGATCAAAAAACTCTTTGGTTGACCGAGACAGGCAGGAACAATCTTCATCAGATTGAATTGGAAACGCCGACACAGCCAAAATCAAGAGGATGGCGCATTCCATACCATTTTACAGGGCCTGCGCCGGAATCTATTAGCGGTGGAAGTGACGGCAATGTCTATGTGCCACTCAAAGGGCAGGGCCGTGTTTTGATTTTAAATGCAAATGGTTTGCCGATTGGACAGATTCTGATCCCCGGACGCTCTAAAGGCCATAATTTACTTTCGTCCAATATTGCGATACAGCCAGATTCTAAAAATCTTTATATTCTAAGCAGTGATAGCGATAAAGGTTGGGGCGCACATATTTTTAAACAAACGTCTTTTGGGCATGGCTTGAATTTCCAAGATTTTGATCCAGATACACCAGATGTTTAAAGATGTGCTTAAGAGAATTTTTTCTTTAGATTTTAGAGGGCCTACAAAATGAATCTTCATTTTATCAATGTGATTTTGCAATATGCAGTGGCAATCTTTAGCTTTTTGGCGGCGATTGCATGGGTTTATGCCTCTCAGGTAAAAGTCCTCTATTCGGATTATCGCACTTTAATGAAAAATTCGATTGAATTTCATGGGGATAAGGTCAGTGTTGGCGAAAAATCCTTTGATAAAGCGACAGATGAGGAGGTCGTTACCCATACGCAGGATGCTTATGTTAATCTGGATGGGCATTTTGCCGGCACTTTTGAGGATCATGGCAAAACCTATGCCTTTTTTGCAACGCTGAGAAAGCAGGGGCGCTATAATTCTCTTGCTGCGATTTTAACGGGAATTGCCTGTACCTGTCAGTTACTTTCCACTTTCTTTTAAAGCTATCGGTGATAAAGAGACTTCATCCTTTGATTTCGTTTGAAGTCTTTTTCCCATTTTTACCATGTGTAGAAAACAGCTAGCTGCGGCGTTAAGGTACGTGAGGTATTATGCCCTGCCGCTGTCACTTGCACGCCGGCGATTAAGCCGAGATTGCCGTTCGGGGCGTATTCCAGTGCCGGTGCAGCGCCCCAAGCGGTGGACCAGCCTGTATCTTGACTAAAAGAACAGCCGCCTGATTGCGTACAGCCATTATTCCCATTGCTGTAAACGCCTTTAATATTGGTGGTTGATCCCCAATCTTCATAAAGATCGAGAGCAAAAAGCCAACGCTGTGTAATGCCAAATTCAAAAGCCAGTCCTTCTTCACCGGTTGATCCTGGATGGGCGCTGCCCTGAAATCCTTCGCTGGTGCCGTAAGAGGTGATGTTTTTGAGACTGGCATCGCCCAGAGGGGTTCTCGCAACCGCCCACCAGCGGACACGCATTGCTTGTTTAAAAAAAGGCTCAACGAATTGGCCGTTAAAGCCGTAGCGTAATTTCCAGACACCGGCGCCGACCCCGTCTGAGGCCCGTTCGAGATTGTTATAATTCCCTGAAGGGGCAGACGCACCAAAAACGACACTGATAGAAGGCGAGTAGGTATCGGTAAAGCGATATTCGAGATCAAAGGGCAAATCGTTAAATTCCACATGGGAATTTTTAGGCGCACTGGGGCCGGATTGTGGTGTCCAAGCGTAGGTAAAGCTAGGGGTAATATCAACGGAAAGATGATCTGTGGGCGCACCTTTGAAAAACCACGAGCTGGTGAGGGAATCAAATTGTGACTGATCGGGGCCATGCTGGTGCAAATTACCTTGCGAATCATAGGTTCCTGTTGGCACCGTCGCCACGAGATAAGGTTCTAAAGACCACATTCCGCCGGGAAAAGAGGGGGATGGGGAAAGCAGAGAGCCTGTCCAAGCATGTGCCGGAACAGGTTTCTTAGGCTCAATCCATTTGAGAGGAATTTTCATCCAATCCGGCTGGTCTTTGATATTGATACGGTAACCTGCAAAACTTTCTTTGGCTTTTGCGATCGGCAAGAGAGAAATAGCGATACAGAAAAGATGTAAGTAAGAAGGTTTTCTAAGGTCTGAAAAAGTGCAAGAGAGGGCAGAACGGATCACAGAAGCCTTTCTTTAGAATAAGGAGAGGTTAAATTTAATTTGTAAAAGAGCAATGTTCGCATGAAACATTTCTCAGCGTTTTAATAGATCGCTTTACCAAGCATAGAAGACAGCCATCTGCGGCGCTAAAGTTCGGCTGGTATTGGTACCGAAAGCATTTAACTGCACCCCGGCAATGAGGCCGAAATTACCGTTAGGCGCATATTCGATGGCAGGTGCTGCACCCCATGCGCTTGAGATATTGCCTTTGCTGTAAATTGTATCTGACCCATACTGGCAGTTTGTACTGTCAGTTGCTGTCGTAGAGCAGCCTTTAATCCCTGTTCGGGCGCCCCAGTCATTATAAAGGTCAAGCGCAAAAAGCCATCTCTTGGTAATACCGAATTCAAAGGCTAAACCTTCTTCTCCAGTAGAACCGGGGTGAGCCTCGCCTCGAAATCCCGTCTCGGTGCCATAAGAGGTAATATCTCTTAGGTCAGCATTCCCTAAGGGCGTTCGGGCAACTGCCCACCAGCGGATACGCACGGCCTGTTTAAAGAAGGGCTCCACAAACTGCCCGTTAAAGCCATAACGTAGTTTCCAGACACCTGCGCCCACACCATCGGAAGCCCGCTCCAGATGGTTATAGTCGCCCGTTGGAGCAGAGGCACCGAAAACCACACTGATAGAAGGCGAGTAGGTATCGGTAAAGCGGTATTCAATATCAAAGGGTAAATCGGCAAATTTCACGTGTGAATTTTGCGGTGCCCCTGGGCCGGATTGCGGTGTCCATGCGTAGGTAAAGGTAGGCGTAATATCAAGGGAGATATGATCGGTTGGGGAGCCTTTTAAAAACCAACCGCTGGAAATGGAATCAAACTGAGACTGGCCGGGGCCATGCTGGTGTAAATTCCCTTTTGAATCATAGGTGCCTGTCGGTACGGTAGCTGTCGTATAAGGCTCCAAGCCATAGACACCGCCCGGAAAGGCGGGGGAAGGAGAGAGCAAAGACCCTGTCCATGCGTGAGAAGGGACGGGTTTTTTAGGTTCAAGCCATTTGAGTGGAATTTTCATCCAGTCCGGCTGATCCTTGATATTAACGTGATAACCGGCGCAACTCTCTTTCGCTTTTAATAAAGGGAAGAAGGCGAGGCCTGCAATGGCAAAACGTAGAAAAGAAGATGTATTAAAGGCCGTTTTTGGGGGGCTGCCCCTCTTTTTTTTCCTGTCGGCGATAGAAAAAGGGAATAAATTTTTCAAAACTATTTTCCAGATCAGTCAACATGCGGATGGGGCGAAACGTATTTCGGTGCAGCATAGAGGCTTTGAAGCATGACACACACGGCAGAAATATAGGAACACATTTGGACTGTTGTGAAAGAGGTTGTCATGGCTAAAAATCCCTTCGATCTTGACTGGAGGAAAATAAAACAAATGGACTTCGTGAAATATTTTGATAAAAGACGCCTCGCAATCACTTTTAGAAAAGAGATTGGTGAAAAATATTTTATTCAAAACGAATCAAATAGAAGTCTAAATTTTAAAAAATAATTATTGAAAAATAATCTAACTGTCTTTTTAAACTGCAAGCAAGCTCTTTGTTTAAAAAGACAGTTTGTAAAAAAGATCAGCGTCCGCGGTAAGGTGGGACATTCTGCTCAGGAACCCAGACATCTTTTGGCGCTTCACCGGTTTGGTAAAAGACGTCAATCGGCATGCCGCCGCGTGGATACCAATAAGCGCCAAGACGCAGCCATGTCGGCTCTAAGAGCTCAACGAGTTTCTCGGCAATCATCACAGAACAATCTTCATGAAAAGCGCCGTGATTGCGAAAACTTGAAAGGTAGAGTTTCAAAGATTTACTCTCCACAATCCAGTCTTTGGGCACGTAATCAAGGACAATATGCGCAAAATCAGGCTGGCCTGTAATGGGACAAAGAGAGGTAAATTCCGGCGCTGTGAAGCGCACAAGATAGTTTTTTCCTTTGTGCGGTGCAGAGACACGTTCCAATTTGGCTTTTTCGGGGCTTTCTGGAAGTTCACTTTTTTGACCAAGCTGTGTCAAAGCGGCAAGTGGATTTGAAGAAGACATGCGGTAAAGCCCTTAAAAAGCTAAAATAATGGAGAACAATCTATCTGTTTTTCTTATAGCAGGAAGAAAGTGAATTGGTAAAATACTTGCAAAAAAGTGTAATTAGGCGCACAAGAATAGACTTATTAATAAGTATTTATAGCAGACCGTCTCGAAGAATCTAGCTTTTTAGCGTGTTGGAGCTCTTTTTACGGCGCTGTTTCCCGCTTTGAATTAAGCATTTTCTTCTTTAGCAGATGTAACGAAAGTTTTATGACCGATATTCGCAATATTGCCATTATCGCCCATGTTGACCATGGCAAAACCACTTTGGTGGATGAGCTTCTGAAACAATCAGGAGCTTTTAGAGAAAATCAGCATGTGGCAGAGCGGGCGATGGACCGCAATGACCTTGAACGTGAACGTGGTATCACCATTTTGGCGAAATGCACGTCCGTTGTTTGGAAAAACACTCGCATTAATATTATTGACACCCCAGGCCATGCCGATTTCGGTGGTGAGGTGGAGCGTATTCTCTCCATGGTCGATGGTGTTGTGATTTTGGTGGATGCTGCCGAAGGGGCTTTGCCGCAGACAAAATTTGTTCTGACCAAAGCACTTGCTCAGGGCATCCGTCCAATCCTCGTGGTTAATAAAGTTGACCGTGGCGATGCGAGACCGGACGAAGTCCATGATGAAGTATTTGATCTTTTCTCTGCGCTTGGTGCCAATGATGAGCAGCTGGATTTCCCAATGCTGTACGCTTCTGGCCGTAACGGGTGGGCAGATGATAAGATTGAAGGTCATAAAGAAGACCTTTCCACCTTGTTTGATTTGATCGTTCGCCATGTGCCGGCGCCAAATCTGCCAAAAGACAAACCTTTTGCAATGGTCGCAACCCTTTTGGAAAGCGATAACTTCCTTGGCCGTATCCTTACAGGACGTGTTGAGCAAGGGCGTGCCAAAGTAAACATGCCTGTGAAGGTTATGAAATTAGATGGTACAGCTGTTGAAACCGGCCGTTTGACGAAATTGCTGGCTTTCCGTGGTCTTGAACGTGTTGCCGTTGATGAAGCCGAAGCAGGTGACATTATTGCCATTGCGGGTCTTTCCGAAGCAACAATCCCAGATACAATCGCTGCACCGGAACAAGAATCGCCATTGCCTTCCAAACCGGTTGATCCACCAACCTTGAGCATGACATTCCGTATTAACGATGGCCCATTGGGTGGACGTGAAGGTAAAAAAGTTACTTCCCGTCAGATTCGTGATCGTTTGTTTCAGGAAATGGAAGGCAATGTTGCCATCCAAGTTACGACCAGCCCGGAAAGCGAAGCTTTCGAAGTGGCAGGACGTGGTGAACTTCAGCTTGGTGTCTTGATTGAAACCATGCGCCGTGAAGGTTTTGAATTGACCATTGGCCGTCCTCGTGTGCTTTTCCGTGAAGATGAAAGCGGTCAGCGGACAGAGCCATTTGAAGAAGTTCTGGTTGATGTTGACGAAGAACATTCCGGTGTTGTCGTTGAAAAAATGTCTCTCCGTAAAGGTGTGATGCAGGATATGCGTCCATCAGGTGGCGGAAAAACCCGTTTGACCTTCCTCATTCCATCCCGTGGTTTGATTGGGTATCATGGCGAATTTCTCACCGATACACGTGGTACAGGCATTATGAACCGTCTTTTCCATGATTATCTGCCATATGCAGGTAAAATTGAGGGACGTCGTAATGGTGCTTTGATCTCTGCTGAAGATGGCAAAACAACACCATATGCTCTTTTTGCATTGCAAGACCGTGGCACAATGTTCCTCGGTGCAGGTGAAGTTGTTTACACAGGTATGATTTTGGGTGAGCATTCCAGAGAGAATGACCTTGAAATTAACGTTATTCGTGAAAAGAAACTTACCAATATGCGTGCGTCTGGTAAGGATGAGGCTCCGGTTCTCGTTCCACCTCGCCAGATGAGCTTGGAACAGGCAATCGCTTATATCGAAGATGATGAATTGGTTGAGGTTACTCCTTCTGCCATTCGTATCCGTAAGCGTTACTTGGATTCAAATGAACGTAAGCGTCTAGGTCGTAAGAAAAACGATTAATCTTTTCGGTTCATGGAGGGAAAATAAGAATGGTTTTATCTGCGAGGCGATTTTCTCATTACCTATAGGGTGAGTCGTCGCTTCTCAGTTCGATCATCCTTTTTTCCTCTCCTTAAACCTATAAAGTGAGTGTTTGTTTTTTAAAGGTCGTGAGAAATCACGGCCTTTTTTTATGGGGAAAGAATGGCAAAGAATATCTTTTCACTTGACTAAAAGACCTCACAATAAAATGAATTCCTACGGGAATAGGGCATTCAAGGCTTGTAATAATTTTTCAAGGCTTGGGGAGAATTTTTTGAGATTGGAGAACCTAATATGGAAGAAGATGAATATACAGGCGGCTGTAACCATTGTGGCTCAAATAGCTGTGAGGGCTGTTAAATGGCAGAACAACACTGGACAGAGACATTAGGAAAAGTTTTAACTGCTAGTGGTGCCATCATTGTCGCGGGAATTAAAATTGTTAAAGAAGTGGGCAAGCATACAAAATGAACTTTTTAGGAAAACTTGCAATGGCAGTGGTGCCACTTATTATTGGGCATATATTGGAAAAAAATAAAAAGTGAAACTGCAAGGCAGGAGGGTAATTCTTCTGCCTTTCTTGTTTATCTATAAATCTCTTTTCTATGGCCGATTTCAAGAACAAGAATACGTAAAATATTGTCTTCAAGTTCCGCCAATCATTCGGTAATCACCGACACGATAACGCCAATACTCGCCAAGCACAGAACCTTTTAACGCTTTACCCAGTTCTCTAGGATTTTCTCTTTGAGGAAGTTTCTCAAAGAGAAAACGCAAAATTTTCCTAGCATTCTGCTTGTCTAATTTTCTGAGATGGCGCTCTGCGGTTTGGGTAAGCTCAATTTTCCAAGTCATATCGCTTCATGATCTCTTCGAGCGGAATGGTTTTTTCTTTGCCTTCATGGACGCAGGAAGAGATTTTTTCAGCAAGGTAGAAATCTTCCATTTCTTCAAGTTTTTCTAAGATCGCCTGTCTTGCATAGAATGTTTTTGGTGATTGCTGTTGGTCGGCGTGATAAGTCTACGGTTTATCTCTCCGCAACAAAAAGAAGAGAGAAACGATAGGCGGAGATTTTTCTCCGCCTTTTTTATGTGCAAAGAATTTGAAAAATAAAATTTCTTATCCAAAATAATGTGTGGCTTCTTGACTTAAAAACTCTAAATTCCTACGGAAAAATAGGGTATTTAAGGCTGGGAGAAATTTTCTAATAGCGTTTTAGAAGGATTGTTATATGGGACTATTTAATGTTTTTAAGCATCCGAAATCAGGCGGTTTTGTAGGAAAAGTCCGTGGGAATCTACGTCCAAGCATAGTCACAAGAACGCAAGGAGAAGCAATTAGCTTCGGAAAAGGAAAAGGACATACAGTAACGCCCAATCGTGTTCGTGATCCTTCTAAGGGTAAATATCGTAAGGCATAAAAAGGGTTAATACTATGATTTTTTCCAACTCATAATTATCCCTGTCAAATGAAGAAACCTTTTAAAAAACACCTGTTTTTGCGGTGGTAGGGCGCTTCATGGCTTGACATTTTATGCCCAGAGAGCGAGTTTTTAGAGGTAGGAAAATAATTTTTTGTTATGATAATTGAGGAAAAATAAAATGAGCATTCAAGATTCATCAAATGATCTAAAAACAGCCCAAGAAGATGTAACGGCTGGTCACGGTGCCGGTAATGGGGAAGGTCTTGGCAACGAGACACAAGCCCAGCAAGATGATTTGTACAAGCAAATTTCTGCGCTTCAAGCACAAGCAGATGTCTTGCCTGAAGGTTCCGATGAAAAAGAAAAAATCGCAAAGCAAATTCAGGCTTTGCAGATTAAAGAAGGTCAAAGCCGCTAAAAAACAAAGGCGGAGATTTTCTCCGCCTTTTTTGATTTTTGGTATTAGCTTTTTTTAGGCTTAATATTTTTTTGATTGGTCCAGAATTTTTTAGCGACCTCTAAACGCTTGTCACGTTCTTTTTGTTTTTCACGCAAAGGTTTTTCTAAAAGATTACGTAAATATTTCAGCCAAGTTAAGGTTGTAAAGCCGTGTTCGTAATAATTAATGGCGCTCCCCACATGTTACTCAAGCCAGATATTACATTCTTTTTCTGTTGGTTGAGTAGTTAAGAAGGCATCCATACTTTCGGCAATCGTTTCAAGCATTTCTGTCGTTTCTATCCGAAAGAACATTTTTAAAATTTCAAAAAAACAGTTTGTTTCAAAATTTTCATAGTCAAACCAATGTTCGAAATAATAATAAAAAAATAGGCTAAAGGGGAAACTTTATCCCTTTTGCGGATGAGGTGGGGTTGAAGTGCCGAGGCGATTTTTTCAACATCTTTTAAGGTTCTAGCTTTCCCCATAATATCTCCTTTAAGCTAAGGAACCGGAAATATAGTCATTATCCTTTTTTCGGCTTGATGTTTTTTTGATTAGCCCAGAATTTTTCTGACTTTCGTTTTAAATCTTCTATGATTGCCGTTCTTTGCTGAAAAGCTTTGAGTATTTTTGATTGGAGATGTTTAATCCATCCTAATGCCGTAAAATTGTAATGGCGAAAAGCACAGTTATTTTCTAGAGAACTCAACCATAAATGACATTCTTTTTCTGTCGGTTTTGTCCTTAGAAAAGAATCTATTTCTTCAAGAGTATTTTTTATCGTTTCTATGTTTTCCGTGGTTGTGAATTTTTGAATGAGATCTTCAGGGGATTTTTCCTCATAGGTAAATTTTAAATTAAAATAATCGTACATGAGGTAAGATAAGTTAGGATATTTTTTTTTCATCTATATTCTCTTATTTTGTTAAGGAATTGGGTACGTTGTTAGGATCTCAATACCGCCATGTTTTGCATTGTTCTGACGTAGTACGATGCGTATTTTGTTTAAGGGTAAAGGTTCTTCTAGCCGTGTATCATTTCTTTTTGTCATGTAGCCAATAATACGTTTACTAGATATATCAATATGAATAGTTGCTTCTTTACTTGCTTTTGTAATCTGAGCTTCTTTTAGTGCTCGTTTAATTTTAGTTTGGTTTTCCCAAACGATTTTAGCGGCAAGCTTGTTCATTGTTTTTGTATTTAAAAAATGGCTTGAATTTTCGATGTTGGGCTGTGTTTTTCGTCTTTTTATTTCATTTTTGGCGTTACCATGTTTTATTTCTGCATGGCCTTTTTCATAACTTCTTATGTGAATTTGATTGCGTTTTTCGAGAGGTTTTGTTCCTTTTAAAGAAAAACTGTGTAATTCTGTAAGAATTTTTTCTTCATTTTCATGAAGTGCCTTTCGGGAAAGCCCTACAAGGGCGGCATTCTCCCCTTTGGTAAATTCAGGGAATTTTTTAATGAGGGTTCGAAAGGCTTCTTCGGTAAACTCTGTTCCGAGCTTTAAAGCAAGAGGGGTTTTAAAAGCGATCCGTAAAAAATTGACCGCATCCAGCCCGGGAAACCATAAGGGATATTCTGTAGGCTTGCCGAGAACAGGTTCTAAAGTCCGTAGAAAATCTGAAATTTTTGGCGGTAAAGCCTGATAAATCGTCTCATTGACGCTATCAATACGTTCATGTAACGCTTTTCGGAAATGTGCTTCCCTGTTCTCAAGGGGAAGGGATTTTTCTAACAAAGGATCAAAAAGAGAATTTGCAGCTTGTGCTTCTGCTTTTTTCTGCCCGATGATTTGCAGATGCTCCTGCCCTTGCGGATCAACATGGTACAAGGCTTTGCTGCGGGAAGGGTGCTGAGGGTCTTCCGGCGTATTTAAATCAAGATGTGCGCCTTGAGCCGTCCAGCGTCCGCCGCCATGTTCGCCGGCAGGAATATTTTCTTCTTCAGGACTGAAATCCTGCGCTAATTTTTCTCTTCGGAGGATAGAATCTAATTCTCTCGCTGTTTCAATTCAAAAAGAGGTTGGGAATATGAAATATGCTCTTTGCGTCATAGGCAGGGAATTTTGGTTTTGGACGCTTGATCTTCCGCTTTTTTTCTTCAATGCTGTTTGGGTATGATATGGCTGGAAAGAGCAGATTTTAAAAATGATAAAAATTCAAAAATATACTGTAAATTATCTTAATCTTGCGCTTTTCAGTCTGCTACCCTTGCTTTCAGGTTGTGCTTCAGTCGTGAATGGCAGTCAGGAAAAAATTCTGGTCTATTCCAAGCCAGAAGGGGCAAAATGTAAAATCTATCAGGGCGGATTATTGCAAAAAGCCTTCGAGACACCGCATCGCCTTGTGATTCAAAGAAGCCGTGAGCAGGATTTGCGTTTGAATTGTGTCAAGGCGGGCTATCACCTCTCGGCCCAAAGCTGGGAGCCGGATGTTCAAAATGCAGCTGCCGGGGATGCCGCCTCTTTGGTTACGGGTATTGCGATGGTGCCGTGGTGGATTTTTGGAGCTTTTACAGCAACAACTATCAATGATTCAGAACATCAATCGGCTTATGGTTATCCGAAATATATCGATGTTGATTTGCGTCATCTTAAAAAAGGTGAGGCATTAGAAGATTTACCAGAAACTTTTAAAAATCCTGACCTGACATGAAGGTTTTAAAATGAAAAATTTAAAAAAAGAGAGTACGAGATTTTTAACGATGGGGGTGGCCGGCACTGCGTTTTTTCTTTCGGGCTGTGCTTCCGCTGTGAATGGCAGTCAGGAAAAAATTTTAGTTTATTCCAAACCTGAAGCGGCCAAATGCAAAATCTATCAGGGTGGACAGTTGCAAAAAACATTCGAGACACCGCATCGTCTCACTTTACCAAGAAGCAGTGAGCTGGATCTTATTTTAAATTGCGCGAAACCGGGATATAAGCTCTTCACCCAAGTTTGGGAGCCTGATTTAACAGGCGCTTATGCTGGAAATACGGGCTGGTTTTTAGCATCCTTGGCTTCGCTTTCGGCCTTTATCCCAGCTTCAGGTATTTTTGCCGGTGGTGCGGCATATGATCTTGCGCACCAGTCGGCCTATGGCTATCCGAAATATCTTTCGGTTGATTTTGTCAAGCTGGAAAAGGGTAGTGTGAATGAAGAACTGCCAGATCATTTTAAAAAACCCTCTGCTTAAATCTTATCTGCCGGGGGAGAGGGGGCAATAGAAAAAGGTTATTTCTGTGCTTCTTGCGTTGATTATTTTAATCCGTTTTCACTGGCATTCGTGATTAAAAAAGGCAGAGAAAAAATCTCTGCCTTTATTTTTTAGGGGGCTTTTTATTCTGCGCCTTTGAGCTCGTTAATCTCTTTGGGCGTATATTTACGCCAATGGGACGGATTATTTGGATCTGGTCTTGTATGTTTCACACGGGAAACATGAATATTGTCAACACGTTGAAAAGCGTATTCTGCGGCTTCTTTCAGTGTTGGCGCTGTCGCCATCGGTTTTTTAAAGCCTGGGCGTACTTCGTAATGTCTAAAGGATTTATTTGTATGAAGCGGCGGATAAGGCACGATATGGAGCGTTTTATGCTTTGTTTTCATTTTTTTAATACCTTTTTGGTTATCAGACGAATCTGCATCATAAAAGATATGAGTAGCGCAGGAGCCTTTGCCAAGATGAGAAGTGAAAAAAGCATAAGATTTTTATCTTTAATCAGCTTCCTTAAGACAGAAAAATAATCAAATAGACATCGTTTATTGACCCTTTGAAACGGGCAAAGATAAAAGAGAGACCACCCTTAACGGCTGCTATTTTGCTGAAAGATGAAAATGAAGAGATTTTTTACGCCCCTATCTGCGACTTTTTTGCTGATCGCAACCTCCCTTTCCGGTTGTGCGTCAATCGTTGCGGGCACAGATAAAAATATTACAGTTCAAACAGATCCAGAGGGGGCAAAATGTCGCCTCTATCAAGGGGGAAAGCTTAGAAACAATTTTGTGACCCCACAGGAAATTAATCTTAGCCGAAGCAAAGAAAAAATTGCGATTAACTGTGTGAAAACAGGCTATGAGATAGCGGGATTAGAGCAAAAATCGCATTTAAACGGCCCTGTTTGGATTGATTTTGCGTGGTTCTTTGCCGGGATTGTCCCTGGTGCGGCTGCTTTTGGGGTCGATTTACTTGATGGTGCGGCATGGACTTATCATACACCGCTGCAAATGACGTTGTCGCAATTAGAGGACGGGCAAAAGCAGAAAAGCCTGCCTGATTTTTATCAAGCTTCTTTTACAAATAATACTTTTTCCGCCCCGAACGTCTCACTGGAAAAGAGTACCGCAAAGGGGAAATAAATCTCTTTGTAAAATAGGAAAATACGGTAAAGAAAAGGCGGCGATTTGCATAATTGCCGCCTTTTTTCTTTTAGAGGAGAAGAAGTTATCTCTCCGATAAAACTTTAATGGCAATGCAGGCAAGTCCTGTCAAAAGGAGAAAGCCCGTCATGGCTTTGAGCAGCATCATACCGCCCCAAACAACCCCGATCAGCACAAATCCGCAGGATAAAGCGCCAATGAGGAGTAAAACACCAATAATGGCCAACCAGTGATCTTCAATAAACTCAATCATAATACCTCCAGAAGAAAGCCCATTTTTTTTGCAGTCCTGAGATTATAGTTTATTTTCAAGGGAAAACTAAATAAGGGATTTCATTTTGTTTTCGATTGTTTCTTTTTGCCTTTAAAAGCTTTTCATAGATTTTGGTGCTTAGCTGGCAAAGCTGGCGAGATAGTTTCGTCGAATATGTTGTGATTCAGGTTCCACGATAATGCCGTCATTGAGAAAATCGCCATATTTGAGCATTAAATGGAGGATCAGACGAATATCCGTCAAGGCGTAGATCAGCTCTAATTCTGTTGGTAAATCCCCTGAATCTCGAATGGCTTGGTCAAGGCCTTTAATGGCCAGATATCCGGCCTGAATAGCGGCATCATTCACTTGAGGGCGTGCCGCAAGATAGTGGAGTAAAATATGGATGGAACGGACAACTCTTGGCGGCAGCGTATTTTCGTCATTTTCAAGCAGCGTTTCCAGACGGATAATATTCAAGCCTAATGTTTGGGTCATTAGCAGGTTGGCAATCACGGCACCGGCAAGGGGATTTTCACCTCTTTGCTCTTGACGAACGATGAGAATGACACGGTCCAAACTCCGCCAAACCCAAGTCAGAGCAGGCATTCTGTTGGAGGGTTTTGCGAGCTTTCGGAGAGCGCGCCGAATGGAATCGCAGATACGTTTTTGTTTATCCAGAGGTTTGAAAGGCAGGGAGGAGAAGGTCATCGCCGCTAAAAAAGCCCCGAAAAGCATCGCATTGGTGGTATTATAAAACTCAATCTCATTCATGAGGCGATGGTTATGCAGGCCGATCATAATGGGAAGGAAGAATTCATAAATAGCGGCGGCTCCCGCAATTGGGGGGCAATAGCGGGCCAATCCGCCAATAAACATGAGGCCGCCTAGCGTCATAATCACCCCTTCAAAAATCTTTGTGCTGGGGAGGAGGATCATGACGAGGAAAAAGCCGGCAATAAAGGCGGCGACAGCGCCTTTGATGAAATTCATCACACCTTTCTGATCCTGTAGCGGATCACCGCTGGCGGAATTCAGGGCTACGCCAACACCGGTAAAGGTCACAAGGACAAACCCTTCGGGCCATGCCGTGATTTCAAAGAAAAAGGCGGCGATGAGAACGGCAAGCGCTGAACGCATCCCGTGATTAAAGCCTTCTCTTCCATCATGCCAATCGGGCAGGTAAAAACGGAAATGATCGCCACGTTCGGGATAGAGGGTTGCAACATAGCTGGCGATAGAGCGTTCCAGCTTATCTAAAAGACGTTCCAAGGCAAGGCAGAGGGCCCCCTCTCCGACAATGCCTCGCCCCGGATTAAGCGATTCATCATCGCTGGGCACATGATTTTGAATATTGGTTTCAATGAGTTTTCGGGCCGCACGCCGGCAGAAGCTGCGTAATTGATCCAATTTTGAAAGACGGCCGGGGATCAGACGGGAATCTTCAAAAACTTCTGGAATATGTTCCAAAATCGGCAGGGTTTTCGAAATGATTTTATTAAAAATCGGCAAGGAAATTTGATGTTCTTTGTAAATTTGCAAACGGGTGGAAAGATCGACAATTTGCGCCAAAAGCATAGAAATATTGGCAATGACATCCCGTGCACGATCATCCAGATGCGGATTAATCCCTTGGGTTTCAATCCCGACAAATTTACTTTTCCCCTCCATGGCCTTTACCTGCACCATTAATTCCTGTGTTGCCGGAATAACACTTGGTTTGCCTTGGAGGAGGTCCCGGATATTGGTTGTCGCACTGGTTAAAAGACCTGAAAGCGTATCACACATATTGTGATGCGATTTTGTGTCCCAGTTAAAGGAAAAAATACAGGCCAAAGCCATTTCAGAGAGAATGCCGATAATGACGTAGCTGCTTCTGGAGATGGCAATATTAAAATATTGATCGGCATTCGGTGCGGCACCAAAGGTGATAATGGTGCAGGTATATCCTGCTAAAACCCAGCTATAAGCACGGAAATGGCTGAAATAAATGGCCATAGCACTGCAAAGACCCAGCCAAAATGCCATTAAAGGGAACATGAGCCAAGCTTGCTGCGGAACGATAGCGGTAAGAAAAAAGGAGCCTAAGACACCCATTAATGTCCCAACGATACGCCAGCGGGCCTTGGAAATACTTTCCCCCCTTGTCAGAAGAGAGACAAGCCAAACAGTTTGACAGGACCATCCGGGACTATCAAGCTCCATCCAAAAAGCGATGCCAAGTGCCAGCATGGCCGCAGCCGTTGTTCTCAAGGCAAAAAAGAAGGCCTCCGGCGTTGGGGCAAAGAGCCAAGCCAGTGGAAAACTTTTGCCGGTATAGGGGATAAAGGTTGCTGACTTCAAAGGGAAAAGCGCCTTTTATCTCGTGGCAGATTATGCAATTTTAAGAAAATAGAGCGCAGAATCTTCAATACCAATAGCATCTAAAAATAAGGGGTGGTAGAATTTCCTCAATCAAGGAAGATTGAAAATTATCATATCTTCTGAAAAGAGAGAATTTTTTTCTTTTTATTTGACAAGAGGTATATATAGCTCTCCCTTCATCATAGATATTTTAAGGGAAGTGGCTTTGAATTTTATCTTTAATAACACGAAAGGGAAACGGGATGAGCGATCAATCAAAAATTGAAAATGAAGTTGCAGAATTAAAAGAACTTCTGAGCAATGCCGAAAATCGTTTAAAACAGCTTGAGCTTGAACAAGCACAATTAAAAGCGCACGGTGGTAATGGTCTTTTGAAACATTTGAAAAAGGCGCTGATCATTGCAGGTGTTTTACTTATTGCGGTGAAAGGTGGAAAAGTGATTTCCCGCCGCCGTAAGCATAAAAAAGACATTTTGTCGCCAGAACTTAATGCAGAATTAGGCCTTCTGCTCGAAGAAGGTAAGAAAAAGCTCAATAAAACATTGAGATAAGCTTCTTTTTTGAAAAAGAGGTTTAAAAGGCAGAAGAGAATTTCTTCTGCCTTTTAAGGCGACGTACTTCATAGATCTGCGGTAATTGAGGAAAAGAATAAAATGTCTATTTTCAAAAATAAGCGTAAAATTAAGAAGATCGTGAAAAAACATCTCAAAAAAAATCAGGGTGAGCTTTCAAAAATAGCATTGGATGCCCTTTTGAGTGAAGTACCGGGGGGACGGGCTATGTCAACTGTGTTGGCAGAGGTCGAGCGGCAGCGTCATCATAAAAAACGCCAGCAAAATTTCAAAAGCCTCTCCGCTTTTATTTTCTTAACAGCCGTGGCCTATGCAGGATACTGTCTGTTAAAGCGTAAATATGGCGAAAAGCAGTTGCCTTTTGAGACAAAATTTGAAGATGCCCCTGAAAAAATATTGCCGGAATTGCAAGAGGATGTGCCTCTCGGAGAAGTCAGTGATTCCCGTGCGCCGGTAGTCACAGAGGATAATTTAAAATCTTTGGCACAAACACGCCCTGAAAAAGCCTAAAAGCGAGAATCCTTTTCGTTTTTAGGAAAGGATTCTTACCGCACTGTGAGCATTTTCTGCATAAAATTTAGATCCAGCCATTGGCCGTTTTTATAGCCTGCCTCTTTGAGAAGACCAACAGAGGTAAAACCAAATTTCTCATGCAATCGGATAGAGGCTTTATTGCCGGAATCAATGCCGGCGACCATGAGGTGAAGCTTCATTTTAACCGCTTCTTCCAAAAGTCTATTCAGGATCAGTCCGCCGAATCCTTGTCCTTGAAACGCCCTGTTAATATAGAGGGAATGTTCCACACTATATTTAAAGCCGGCCCATGGGCGGAATTGCCCGAAGGTACCAAAACCGGCAATTTTTTCTTGATCATTCCTGCCTGTTATTGCAACGAAGATTGGAAATCCGGCTTCTTGCTGGCGCAAAAACCATGCTTTGCGTTCCTCAAGCGTGGTTTGCGTTTCCGTATAAACCGCATTGGTGGTACAGATCGCATCATTGTAAATGGCTAGAATTTCAGGCAGGTCTTTTTCCTGCGCTGGGCGGATAGTTTTGGAAACGCTCATGTGCCTTTAGTGCCTTTTATTTCTTTTTCGTGTCAAACTGGCTGGTGGAATGTTCCAGATGCAGGGCTTGATCCGGATGGATGGCTTTCCACGCTTCACGGGCGGCCAAAGCGGCTTCTGCAAAGCCTTGTACAATAAGTTTTACTTTCCCCGGACATTTGGCCACGTCCCCGATCGCAAAGACACCTGTGCGTTTGGTTTGCATCGTGAAAGGGTCAACAGGAATGCTGGTTTTTTCAGCGCCAATTTCCCAGTCTTGCAGGGCTTTGAGGTCTGAGGAAAGGCCGAAAAAGGCTAAAAGATGATTAGCTTCAAGCATTTTCGTTTCATCATCTAAGGATTTCACCATAACAGCTTTAAGCTTGTTCGCCTCACCCTCTAAAGCAGAAAGCTGGAAAGGGGTGATTTTTTCAATTTTCCCAAGAGCGATTTTTTCTTCGATGAGGTCAAGAGTGGCTTGGTGGCCTCTGAATTTATCTCTGCGGTGAACGAGGTAAATTTTCTTCGCTTTTTCCGCCAGTGCGAGTGCCCAATCTAGTGCGGAATCACCGCCGCCGGCAATCACGATGGAGGAATCTTCAAAAAGGGCTGTATTGCGTACGGAATAATGGACAGCGCCTTTTTCTTCGAAATTTTCAATATTGGCGAGCGGTGGACGGTTGGGGCCAAAGGCACCGGGGCCTGCTGCAATGATGATAGATTTTGCCTGTATTTTTTCGCCAAGATCGGTCAGAAGTGTGAGGTCTCCGACACTCCCTTCGAGAGCGACAGCCTTGCGTTTGAGTAAATAGGTTATATCAAAATTTTCACTTTGTTTTGCGAGATTTTGAATCAAATCCTCTGCAAGAATGCCGGGGCAGGCAGGAATATCATAGATGGGTTTTTCAGGATAAAGGGCAGAACATTGCCCGCCAATATGAGAAAGCGCATCAATAATAATCGCATTCATGCCCAGCATGCCACATTGAAATCCGGCAAAAAGTCCTGAAGGCCCAGCTCCGATAATGGCAACATCATAATGTTTTGCGGCGTCAAAAGAGGAGGAAGCAGGAGAGGAGGCAGGGGAATGGGACATGAGGACGTTTTCTAAGATAATGATAAAAGAGTGAAAGAAAGATTATATATCCCTATAGGACATAAGGATAAATAAGGCTAAAAATTAAACGTCTAGAATAATCATGCAAGTAAAATGATGGATACGCACTTAAATTCCCCCATATTATCCTCGGAGATTCAGTTTCGCTCCCAAAAAGAATTGGAGGATTTCGCCGCTTTATTAGCACAAGATGCTGTATTGGGGACTTGTTTTGCCCTTCATGGAGAGATGGGGGTGGGGAAAAGCACTTTTGCAAGAGCTTTTATTCGAGCTTACTGCCAAGATAGCGAAATGGAAGTGCCTAGCCCTAGCTTTGCCTTGGTACAAAATTACGGTACAAATGCCGAACTTTTTCATTATGATCTTTGGCGTTTGGAAGATGGTTCCAGCCTAGAGGAGCTGGATTGGGATGCGGCCGAGGAGGGGATTATGCTGGTCGAATGGCCAGAACATGCAGGGGAATATCTTCCAAGCAATGCGGTCCATCTTTTTCTTTCCTTAAACGAAGGTTTGTCAGAAGAAGCGCCACGTCTTTTGCGTTGGGATGGGGAGAAAAATTTTATGAGGAAGCTTTCCTCCTTGAAGGAAACAATTTTAAAGCAGCCTTTGTCCCATTCATCTTAAATTAGAGTTTTATGTTTAAAAAACCATTTCGGTCATCTGCTATTGCTCTGCTTTCTCTTGGCATTTTGGCAGGGTGTGTCACGCCCGTTGAGAATTTAAAGCCAACGAATTTTGATGCAGGGAATTTAAATCAAAGTAGCAGCGGACGGGTCGTTACGATCCTTCATCTCATGCCGGCTAAGGCGCAAGTGAGCAATGCGGAAAATCATCGGCGTTCTGAAACAGTCGGCACAATTTCAGGCGCTGCGATTTGCGGTGTTGCCGCCGGTGTTGCCGCTGGTATTTTTGCGGGAGAGGGCGCAGGTGTTGGTGCAGGGATTGGCGGAGCACTTTTATGTGGTTATTTGGGGCATTATTTGGGAGCGATCATCGAGCCGCCGGAACTGCATCCGGATTCTTTGATTATTGTTTATCAAGACCCGAATAATCCGCAGATTCAGCAAACGATTGAAATTGCAAAACCCTGTGAATTTAAGCCGGGAACAGGCTATGCTGTGATTATAAATAATCCGAAGACGCATAAAGTAGAAACACGTATACAGCCCAATAATTTTCAGGCCTGCCTTTCTAAAAAGAAGCAAATGGAGCAGGAAAAAATCATGCTCAAAGCGGCAAAAAAAGCCATTCATGCCAAACATCAGGATGGGGCGCAAACCACAGAGGCGGAAGATGCCTATAAAAGAGGCATTGTGACACCGAGCTATCTCACGAGTGATGGAACCGTTATTTTAAACGGAACCTATTTGGGGAAAATGGCCACGCCAGACGATCCTGCTTTGGAAGCTCTTAAGGGATATGGTGCCTCTGCGATTGGTAACGATCAGCCAAAATTGAAAATTGAGGGGTTGGTGAATACACTTGATAATCGCCGGACGGTTCAAATTCTTCCGGATGGCAGGGTTTTAGATATTACCAATCTTAAAGATCAAAGACAGATTGGCAGTGTGCCGGTAGAAGAGCTTAAAGAATTTTCAGCCTGCTCTCAGGGGAGCGCAGCCTGTAAAATAGGCACATTCTGAGTTTTTAGGAAAAAAATATGTCCCTTCATGCCCTTCCACTTCGTGTGTCTTTTTTTGAAACCATTGCCAAAGCATGGCTGGAAGCCGGAAAAGAGAAGCAATCTTTAGAGAAGTTTGCCTTTGACGAGGGAATGATTCTCGTGCCGGGGCGCCGGGCGGCACGGCATCTGAGCGAGGCTTTTTTACGTGTTTTGGATGGCAAAGCGCTTTTATTGCCCCGCATAGCTGTTATTGGCGATATGGAGCGTTCTGCGAATTTTGAAGCGATCGAAAAACTTCTGAAGTTACCACCGGCCATTTCAAAACTACACCGAACGGCGCTGTTAATGTCTTTGGTAAAAAAATTCCAAGAGGTCTCCGAAGAGACAGAACTCTTAAGCTCCGCAAAAATCTTATGGGGATTGGCTTCAAGTCTCGGTGAATTGATCGATGAGGCGGATCGGGCAGAGATTTCGTTAAGCGAGGCGATCGAAAAGGCACAGGCGGAAAGTCAGGACCTCTCGGCGCATTGGGAAAAAATTCTGAAATTCTTAGCGATTGTCAGTCAGGCGCTCCCCGAAATTTTGACAAGGGATTCTTTTCTCAATCCGGTTGCCAGAGAGGTGGAAAGACTCAATATCCTTGCGCAATCATTTGAAGAAAAACCGCCCTTGGGGAATGTTTGGGCTGTGGGATTTGTTGATGGCTCTTCCGGCGTGGCAAATATACTTTCCAAAGTGGCCGCCCTGCCTAAAGGGCGTGTGATTTTACGGGGCATTGATTTAGAGATTCCTGATTCAGTTTGGGAAATTCTGCCGCAATCACATCCGCAATTTATTTTTAAAGACCTTTTGGAGCGAATGGGAAAGGCACGGGCAGATTTTCAGAATTGGGATTTTGCACTGTCGAAAATAGACGGAACAGATCTTTCTTTTTCAAAAGCGCCGACCTCTCAACGTGAAATTTTTTGGCGAGAAGCCTTTTCGCCCAAAATGGCGATGCAGATTGAAAATGGTCAGCCAATGCCGCTGAATGTGCCAGATAATACATGGCGGATTGAAGCAGAGGATACCCAGCAGGAAGCCAGAGCGATTGCGTTGGCTTTACGAGATGGTATTTCGAAGCCAGCGAAAACAGCGGCCTTGGTGACACCTGATCGCTCGCTTGCCATTCGGGTGAGTGCAGAATTAAAGCGTTTTGGGATCAATGCCGATGATAGTGCCGGGGCGGCTTTAGCAGGCACGCCGTCTGCTGTTTTTTTACGTCTTGTTATTGCGGCGGCAAGTGAAAATTTCTCGGCGGTGTCTTTGCTTGCGCTGTTAAAACATCCAAGGGCCTCTTTCGGATTGGGAAGGGACAATGCACGGCCTTTAATCCGCTGTCTCGAGCGTGAAATTCTTAGAGGTGCGCCCATTAATGGCGGTATTACAGGCCTGCGCCAAAAACTTGAATCTTTGGAGTCAGAAGGGCTTACGGTTGGCAAACAACATGAATTAATGGCGTTGCTTGATCGTTTAGAGAGCGCTTTTGAGGTGTTTGTACCTATGATGGGGCAGAAATATCAGGAATTTGAGGCGCTTGATTTGTTGCGGGCAGCGATTGCCAGCGCTGAAAAACTCGCTTTGCCGGAAGTAACGCAAGAGATACCAGAACCTGAATCCCGCCTCTGGCGTGGCGAAGATGGTCAGAAACTCGCCGAACATTTGAGTGAGCTTCTTGTTGCGTTTAAGGAAAATCCTTTGCCGCCTCAGCCGTTGGAAGGATTTGCCGATTTCCTAAGCGAAACGATGCAGGGCATTTCGATTACAGGTTTGCGGAATTACCTTGACGGTGAAGAAGTTTCGCATCCCAGAGTTTTTATTCTTGGGATTTTGGAGGCCAGACTTTTATCTTTTGATCGGGTGATTTTAGGGGGACTGAATGAGGGAATCTGGCCGCCATTGGCAAATTGTGGCCCTTGGATGGGGCGGATGATGCGTAAATCAGGCGGCCTGTTCTTGCCGGAGCGCCGCCTTGGGGCCTTTGCACAGGATTTTCAGGCTTTTGCTTGCGGTACGGGAGAGGTGATTTTCTCTCGCTCTATGCGAGATGCAGAGCGCCCAAATATTGCAGCGCCGTGGCTCATTCGGGCCAAGGCTTTGATGGGAAAGGGGAAAGATTTCCCCAGTTTTAAATCCCTTACATGGGCAAAAAATCTTGATATAGCATTGCATGTTAAAGGTGCAGAACAGCCTTTCCCGAAACCGCCGATCGCCTTTCGCCCTCGGAAGTTAGGGGTGACATCGGTCGCTATTTTACAGAATTTCCCCTATGCGATTTATGCGAATAAGATTTTAGAATTATCCCCCTTGGCAGGGCTGGCGGAAAATATGGATTATAAGGATTTCGGTATTCTGATCCATAAGGCGCTGGAGACGATTTTTGAACGGAAATTGCCCCAAAAGGGCAATCTGGCACAGATTGAAACTGTCTTTTTCGAAGCATTGGCAGACGCTCCTTATCGCCAGAGTATTAAAAATTGGTGGCATCCGAGGTTAAAGGCAATCGCTGCCATTATTTGGGAAAGAGAAAAAACATCCGTTCCTAAAAAAATCTTTTTAGAGCAAAGTCTCTCTTATCAATTTCAAGACCCGTCTTTCGAGCTGACAGGCCGTGCTGACCGTGTGGATATTCTCAAAACGGAACATGGCGAAAGGGCGGTCATTTATGATTATAAAACAGGCACTTTGCCGCGCTTAAGTGCGGTAGAAAAAGGAGAATATCCTCAGCTTTTACTTGAGGGCGCTGTCTTGCGTTCAGGGGGTTTTGATCAGATGGAATCATTTGAAATTGAGGATTTGATTTACTGGCAGTTAAAAGGCAGCAGTAAACAAAAAGAGAATTTTAGGACGTTGCTTTCCGGGGCAATGCGCAAGCCGGGTCCTGAACAGCAGGCAAATATTCGGAAGCAGATGAATCATATTCTTGATAATCTTTATCAACTGATTGTCGCGTATGAAAATCCGGAAAAAGCCTATGAGGCAGGGAATGGGACGCTGGATAGTCCTTATGCACAGCTGGCACGGATGGTTGAATGGCGGGGGATGTAATGCTGGATTCTATTATTCAAAGGGCAACAGAAGCCCAAGCGAGAGCCTCTAATCCGACAAGCTCTGTCTTTGTTGGTGCCTCCGCAGGGTCAGGCAAAACAAAGCTCCTGATCGACCGTCTTTTGCGTTTGATGCTACCGAGAGTTACTGTTCGCCGAAGTGAGGAAGATTCCGGTGAGGAAGAGCTTCTTCTCCCCGGTGCCGATCCGGCGAATATTCTTTGCCTGACTTTTACCAAGGCTGCCGCAGCGGAAATGCAAAATCGTCTCAGGGCAAAATTAGCCGAATGGTTCAGCCTTTCGGATACGGAATTGCTTAAAGAGTTGAAGGCGCTGGAGGTACCGGATGCCGAGAATGTGAAAATCCGCCAAGGGGCACGGGATCTTTTGCGGAAAGTCTTAGAAAGCCCTGTCGGGGTGCGGATTGAAACCATTCATGCCTTCTGTGAATCCATCTTGCGGCGCTTTCCAGCCGAGGCAAAAATTGATCCGAATTTTTCCATCATTGACGATCAAGAAAAAAATCACATCCTGACGCAAGCCATAGAGGGCGCTTTCCCAGATCATCGAAAATCCATTGAAATTCTCTCACCGCAGCGGAATTTCGAGGGACAAAGCACCCCTAATGCGAAAACGATTATGGGACTGGTAGGCGATCTCTCAAGAGCGCAGGAGCAGCTTCGCTGTTTCGAGGATGATAAGACGCAAAAGACGAACTTTGAAAATCTTAAAGCGCTTTATTTTCAAGCACTCGATCTTTCAGAAGAGGATGAAAATTGGGAGCGAGAATGGGTAACACCGCCCAAAGAAGCGGCTTTGGTTGCAGGGTTTCGCAAAATTATAACGATTAAACCTGAAAAAGCCGAATTGCTGGAATGGCTTCTCACCTCTCCCGATCAGCGATTGCCTGAGATATGGGGAAAATTCATCACGACAAAGGGGACGTTAAACAGCCGTTTTCTTGTGAAGGCGGAAAAAGCGGCAGCCCCGGAACTTGAAACGCTTTTAAAAGAAGAGGTTGAGCGTCTTTTAAACATTCAGCGAAAGAGGCAAAATGTCCATCTGGCGCATTTTGGAGCGGCCTTTCTCTCCTTAGGGCTTCAAGGAGTTAAGCGCTTAAAAGAGCGCAAAAATTTTACAGGCCAGTTGGATTATGATGATCTGATCGCCCAAACCAAAGCGCTTTTGGACGATCTCTCGATGGATTGGGTACGTTATAAATTAGATGGCGGCATTGATCATCTGTTGCTCGATGAGGTGCAGGATAATTCTTCTATTCAGTGGAAAATTGTCGATGTGCTGACATCGGATTTTTTTACCTCCTCTGAACAGGTGAGGTCTAAAAATAGAACGATTTTTGCTGTGGGGGATGTTAAACAATCTATTTTTGGCTTCCAAGGGGCTAAACCAGAGGAATTTTTAAAATCACGTCAGCGTTACGCCAATAAAATTCAGGCGGCGGGTTTTTCATGGGATGGTGGTTTTCCGCTCATCACTTCCTTCCGCACGACAAAACCTGTTTTAACCTTTGTGAATGAACTTTTTAAAGGGGAGATGGGCGAGGGTGTACGGGAGGATGGTGAGGATTTTCCTGAACATCTTTCCGCCCGTAAAGCGCAATGGGGAAAAGTCGAAGTCTGGCCGGCTATTCAAGTCCTTAATCAAGATCAGGAAGAGAGCGAAGAGGAGGAGGATTTTATCAGCCATCAGCCCACTTCTGCTTCGTTGCTGGTGCAGCGCCTCTGTTCTATGTTGCAAGCCCATTTTGAGGGGACGCAACAGCCGGCCTTAAAGCCGAAAGATGTGTTATTTCTGGTAAGAAACCGTTCAGACCTGCCGCCAACCCTGATGCGTGCGCTTAAAAAAGAAAATATTCCGATCGTCAATTGTATCGGCGGACGCTTGATGGAAACGCCGCAGGCTAAAGATATGATGGCCTTGTGCGAGGCATTATTGCTCCCAAGTGATGATTTCTCTTTTGCCTGTTTTTTAACATCGCCTTTAGGGGGATTGGATGATCCCTCTTTGATGGATTTGCGCCTTGGGCCAAAAGAATTTGGGGCAGAAAAATCTAAATCTTTTCCGCCACTTTGGAAAAATTTGCAGGATCGTTTTGAGGAAAGGGCAGATTGGCGCAAAGCATATGAGATTTTCAGTAATCTTTTAAACCGATTGGATTATGACAGTCCGTATCAAATTCTTTCGCAGGCATTAGGTACTTTTGGTGGCCGAGCCGGCATGTTTGCTCGTTTCGGACAGGAGGCTTTAGAGCCTTTGGATCGTTTTTTAGAGGCGGCATTGGAATATGAAACTCTTCATATTCCGTCTTTTCAGGGCTTTGTCGCTTGGATGCAGCAAAATGAATCCGAGATTAAGCGCCAGCCTGCCGAGGGGGAAAATGCCGTACGTTTTATGACCGTGCATGGGGCGAAAGGTTTGCAAGCACCCTTAGTGATTGTGCTGTGTAAAAAGGGAAAAACAAAGGAGGCAGACGGTTTCTATTGGCTGGAAAGCATAGAGGGAGAGCAAAAGAAATGTCTCCCAATCGACCATTGGGGAGAGGATTTGCCTGAAATTTGCGAGCCAGAAAAAACAGAGCGTCAAATGGCACTTGAGCAGGAGGAAAACCGCCTTTTATATGTGGCCGTAACACGGCCTGCTGATGCGCTGATTGTCGCCGGTTGCTGTAATGCACAGCAAAGATTTAGCCAGCCAAAATGGGTGGAGGCGTGCGAAAAAACGCTTTTCCAGTTAAAAAAGCGGGAAGGATTTACGTTCAAAGAGACTTTATCGGGTCTGAATTTACCTAAAAATGCTGAAGAATTTCCAAGTTTTATCTTTGAGGCAAATGTCGAAAAGCCAGAAAGATTAACGAAAGAGGACACAAGCATAGGGCATTCTGTTGAATCTTTACCGGAATGGGTTGGAAAAGATCGGAACTGGCAGGCAATTGCGCCAGAAAAAGAGGATCGTTTGGCACGGCCTTTGCGCCCCAGCCAGTCCGAAGACGGCGCATTGGAGGATTTACCTGCTGTCAGTTCGCCACTTGACGAGGTGCGGATTACGCCAAAATCCCGTAAACAGCAGGCAGCACAGCGTGGAAAAATTATCCATCACTTGCTGGAGTTCTTGCCCGATATTGCCCCCGAAGAGCGGTTTTTTATTGCGCTGAATTGGCTGGATCAGAATGCGAAGACATGGGACGATGCAGACAGGGAAGAAATTGCGCAAAAAATGACGGATTTGCTTGAAAAACCTAGTCTTGCAAAGCTTTTTGAAAAAGGCAGCCGTGCGGAACAGCCCTTAACCGGCGTGGCCTCTGGACAGGTCGTAAACGGGATTGTGGATCGTCTTAATCTTACGAAAGAGGGGATTTTCCTTGCCGATTATAAAACAGGCAAGAAATTTTTTGGCGAAAAATCGAAAGCCTATCAGCTCCAATTAGCGCTTTACGCCGGGCTATTGAAGGAAATCTATCCTGACCTGCCGTTAAAAGCCTATCTGATCTGGACGGAGAGCCTAGAGGAAACAGTCTTTTCCGAAAATTTCTTAAAAGCGGTTTTAGAGCAGTGGAAAACGGATCAGGAAAAGAAGAAAAAGAATGAAATTTAAAGAAGTCAGGAAGTCCAGAAGATTAACATTATTCCTTCTGAGTGCTGGTTTTGTGCCATCTCTTGGAATGTCGGCGCCGTATCCTTTTCCCTTCTATGAAAATCTTCCTTCTGCTTTGGTGGGATTTGATAAGCAAAATAGACCCGTAGCCTTTTGCCGTTTAAATTTGGACCATTCTTTGACCTGTTTTGATAAAGAGGCCAGAGAATATCAGGTGGGGACACTTTCATATCCAACAAAGCTTTATGCTAATTGGAAGTTGACATTAAAAAAGCCCGTCAGCCCCTATATTGCAAAAATGGTGCCGCAGATTTCTCAATTTGGGTATTCGGATATAGAGAATGGTAGCAGGATTGATGGTTTTGCTACAGTTGATGCTCTTAAAAATGTTAACAGTACGGGTTTTGGTATTTATAGTAATAAAGATAAAAAGGAACTTTGGCAGTTAGATGATACGGACAGCCAAAAAGTTAAATTAGTTGGAACGGTACCTGCGGCGGTTTTAAAGAAAATGGCGACCTATTCGCAAGAGGATTTAAATTATATAGGCGCTAAACGGAGAGCTTTTGTTGCTGAAACACAGCCCGGCTACAATATTCCGTCCACCTCTTCGGGCGCTTCTTGTGATCATAATGATGTTAAGTATTCAGGGAATGTTTCCAGCGCTCAAGGTTATGTAGGCTCAATGGATTCAAGCGGGAATATTTCGAATGCACAAGGTTTTGCCGGCCATGTTGGTGCCAATGGGAATATTTCCAATCAGCAGGGATTTGCCGGGCGCATAGATTCAAGTGGGAATATTTCGACGTCAAAAGGGTATTTGGGACGAGTAGACGCTGGAGGCCCAGTCTCAGTTGACGGGAAGATAATTGGCTTTTTTGACGCTAAAAGTGGAACTGTTTCGAATGCGAGCGGCGGTTATGTTGGTCACGTTCCGCCATGTAATCGGGTTCTGGCCTTTGAGCTTCTGACAAACAAATTGGGAAATTAGCTGTGATGGAAGGCGTAAATAATTTGAGGATGAGGTCTCCATGATAGCGAAAGCGCAAGGCACGAAAAACCCTTTCCCCGGATTATAAGGCGCCTATTTTAGAATTTCCTGTCATCTCAGCAAAATGTAAAATCCATTGCCATTGTCCTTTGAAGGATTTTTCAAAAGGTTTTTTAAAGAGCTGTTCAAAAAATCAGCTGGAGAAATAAAAAAGAAATTTTTCAAGAAAAAGGCTGGTTTGGTTTCCTTTTGGGGAATAAAATGGAGCTTTGTAAAAGAATGACTTGGTCTCTTTTACTGTCGTGCGTTAGGAAAAGATTAACGCAAAATGTAAAAAGTCCAAACGAGGAGAAAAGAAAATGAGCGGGAATATTCTTAATGTTTCAGATGCGGCTTTTGATAAGGCTGTTTTAAAATCAGATCTGCCGGTTTTGGTTGATTTCTGGGCAGAATGGTGCGGTCCTTGCAAAATGCTTTCCCCTGTTTTGGAAGAAATTGCCAAAGAATTTTCCGGTAAATTGCTTGTTGCTAAAGTTAATATTGAGAACGAGCTGGAAACACCGACAAAATATGCTGTTCGCAGTATCCCAACGATTCTTTTGTTTAAAAAGGGTGAAGTTGTTGCCCGTCAGGTCGGTGCTTTGGGGCAGTCACAGCTTTCTGCTTTGATTAAAGAACATATTGAGGGCTAAGGGCTTAGCGGCCTTTTATCAAGGTTATTTTTAGCTGATATATATCTTAAAGGATAAAAAGATTTCTGTTTTCACTAATCCTGTCCGCTATATTACGACAGCGGACGAAGTCGCTGAATTTTGCAAGCAAGTTTCGCAAGAGTCATTTGTCACCGTTGATACCGAATTTGTGCGGGAAAAGACTTATTGGCCGCAGCTTTGCCTCGTACAGATCGGCGGCAAGGATCAGACAGCGCTCATTGATGCCTGTGTGCCGGGGCTGGATTTAAAACCTTTGGGCGAGTTGATGGCTAAGCCGGATTGCCTCAAGGTTTTTCATGCTGCCCGGCAGGATTTGGAAATCTTTTTTCATCTTTTTGGAAAATTGCCTAAAAATGTCTTTGACACTCAGATTGCCGCACGTGCCGAGGGGCTTGGCGATCAGATCGGATATGATGCGCTCGTTTCCGCTTTGACAAAGGGGCGGATTGATAAAAGCCATCGTTTCACCGACTGGGCCAAACGTCCGTTATCTGAAAACCAAAAAACCTATGCTGTGGCGGATGTCACCCATCTGCGTCTTGTTTATCTTGAGCTGATGGAACGCTTAACCAAAAATAATCGTCTTTCTTGGCTAAAGGATGATTTGGCAAATTTGGAAAATGAAGAATTCTTCTTTCCGGCACCTGACACGCTCTGGGAGAAGATCTCCCTTCGTGGCGGCGGACGCAGAGCAATGGGGATTTTACAGCTTTTAGCCGCATGGCGTGAGGCTGAGGCGCAGGCAGCGGATATTCCACGCCAACGTCTTTTAAGGGATGACGTGTTGGCGCAAACCGCGATTACCGCACCGCAAAATGCGGAGGCGTTGGCCAATATTCGAGGTTTTCCTGCCAAGCTGGCATATAATGATCTTGGGGCACGTTTGTTAAAAATGATTGCAAAAGGACGTGCAATTCCAGAGGATCAGCTCCCGTTAGCGCCTACCCGAAAAGGGGAGAAGATGACGCCTCGCACAAAGCTAATCGCTAATCTGCTTTCCGTCCTGTTGGAACTTAAGGCGCATGAACATTCTGTCTCTCCAAAAGTGGTCGCTTCGAATGTCGATTTAAATGCCTTAGCGCATGGTCGAAAAGAGGTGGATACGCTAAAAGGTTGGCGAGCAGATATTTTTGGAAAAGAGGCCTTGGATTTGTTAGAAGGAAGGCTTTCTTTGCAAATCAAGGGCGGACAGGTTACGGCTGTGAAATCACAGGCGTAATGTGCACAAACGAATCGATAGAAATTTAAAAAATAAATAGGGGTGGGGATTCCCGCTTTTAGATTTTTTTTGGTGATGACAAAAATATCCTTATCAGCTTTTCCTAGGAGATCTCTGAGAGCCGGAAAGTTGAAATGACATTTGAGAAAAGAAATCTGGCCGGAAGAAGAGATCATTTAAGGAATTGATGAATGGAATGGACTGACGAAGTAATTGAACGGTTAAAAACCCTCTGGGCAGAAGGCCATTCGACAGCAGAAATCGGACGGCGTTTGGGAACGACAAAAAATGCTGTCGTTGGCAAGGCGCATCGCCTTAAGCTGCCAACACGCCCATCTCCTATTAAATCCCGCCGGAAAAAACAGGCTACAGCTTCTAAAGATCAAAATGAGCTCTTTGAAAAAGAGGCACCTGCCCCTAAACCTCTTAAAGAAAGAGAGCCGGCGAAGGCATCTCTGCTAAAGACTGAAATCTTGAAGCCGGTTGCGAAATCAGTTCTTGCGCCAAAAGAAGAGCGTAAGCCAAAACCGATTGAAAAACCTGTTTTGGAAAAGAAAGTTGTTGCCCCAAAAGAGCCTGCGCCTTCGGTCTTGGACGAGGATAATTTTGATGACCTCATGGAAGAGGATTTTGCAGCTGAGGCCGCGCGTCTGAAAGCAAAAAGAAAATCCAAGCCAGCGGAAAAAAGAGAAAAACTCGTTCCGCAAGTGCCAAAAAGATTAGGTTTAACTTGTCAGTGGCCTTTTGGTGATCCGGGGGATGCCGATTTCCATTTTTGCGGCGGAAAAATTGTCCCAGGGCGGCCTTACTGTCTTGAACATTGCGAACAGGCTTATGTCCGCAAAATTGTGAAATAAGCAAATAACCCCCTTGAAAATCAAGGGGGTTTTGTTTTAGGTCTCTTGCGCTTTGGGATCGTTGCTATAAACCCCTTCGCCGATTTGGATAATCGGACGGCCTTGTCCTTTGCGCCATCTGTTGGAATCCCTTAGGGAGTAGGCACAGCCGCAATATTGCTGCTGGTAGAATTCCTCTTCTTTACTGATGGCAATCATACGGGCAGCACCGCCTTTTTTCCGCCAGTTAAAGCCCCAATATTTCACATTCTCATAGGGTTTGACGGCACGCTCCCCGCAATCATTGATTTGTGCAAGATTTTTCCATCTTGAAATCCCAAGGCAGGTGGCAATGACAGGAAAGCCGTTTTCATGTGCATAGAGAGCTGTCCGCTCTAGGCGCATGTCAAAACACATTGTGCAGCGTAATCCACGCTCTGGCTCAAATTCCATGCCTTTGGCACGCGCCATCCAATTATCGACATCATAATCAGCGTCAATAAATTCGATATTGTGCTTTTTGGCAAAGCGGATATTTTCTTCTTTCCGTAAAAGATATTCTTTTTCCGGCTGAATATTGGGATTGTAAAAGAAAACCGCATATTCAATGCCTGCGGCCTGCATCGCGGCCATAACCTCGCAGGAGCAAGGGGCACAGCAGGAATGCAGGAGGACTTTTTTCTCGCCAAAAGGCGGGTCGATAATGACCCTCTCCGGCATGGAAGCAGGTGCCTTTGAGGGATTTTCAGAGTTAGACATCATTTCAAAACTTTACGATTCTTTTTTCTCTTTTGCTTCCTCAAGAGAAAGTTTCCGGTCATGGGGAGCTTGTTTTTTTACCTCGGAAGGATCTTCTTCTAACACTTGAATTTCACCCATAATACGGCCGCCATTTTCGACACGAAGCTTACGGTAAAGGGCTTTGCCAAGTAATTTTCCTGTTGATTGAACAGTCAAGGTATCTTTGACAATCAAGGTGCCGTCCATCACACCGGCAATGTCGGCGTTTTCAGTTTCAGAAATGCCTTTAAAGGTGCCTTTTTCTTCAATAATGAATTCATTACATTCAATTTTATCGGCTTTTACCGTGCCTTGAATCACAAGACGTTGGGCATTTAAAACTTCCCCTTGAATGATAATGCCTTCGCCGACAACCAAAGTATGCGCCTCAACCGATTTCGGATTAGGCATAAAGGCGGAAGGGCGATTTCCCGGCAGGCCACGGCGTGGGATGGAGGGCGTGGCAGGGGCAGATGGCGGCGGCGTTCCGGCCAGCTTAGAGGCAGGATTAGGAATGGATGTTTTTTCCTGATCTGAAGAACCCGTTTTTTTGAACATTATGCCCACCTATCTGCTGTGTTTTTTTAAGAAGAAATTCTCTTTCCTTTTTAGCTAAGCTTATCTTGCAAAGAAAGAGAAGATAGAAAAATCCTGAAAAGGATTAAAGGGGTAAAGATCTTCTTGCAAAAGTAATACCTAATTTCCGGCATAATGTCTGATATTGCAAGCGGGGCAGGGATAATTTTAAAAGCGCAACCTGTCCGTTAATCATTACCAAACGTATCCCATGCGCTGGAACGGCTTCCGTGTGGGGAAAAGTTTGGAAAGAAAAAGGCCTAACAGTGTTTTGAAGGCAGGAAATGAAACTCTGTTTTTTCAGGCATGGGCGGTTTTGGGCAAAAGATGTCTCTGAAAACAGCAAGAGCGCAAGGAAGGAAAACGGAAGAAGGTTTCGCATAATTGGATCTTTCCGTCAGTTTGGATCTTGAATGAGTGCCGGCCCACGTTGTCTGGAAGAAAAACGGCCTTCACGGTGTGCCGCCTGGCTGTTTCGGTTGCCGGCTTTCAGCCCCAAAGAGGAGGCGGAATGTGTTGCGCTTTGCTGTGTTTTGAGGTGGCAACGTCCCATTCCCGGACGGGATAAGAGGAGTTCAGGGGCACCTTGGTTACAGCTTGGCGCAAGGGTTAAAATTTCACGTTTAGGCGCTGTATGGTGCAGTTTTTCTGTGTAAGACTCTTTTAAATCTGTGATTTTGGCAAAAGCCTGAGGCGGGCAGGTCATGAGGAGGAGCGTTAAAACGGATAAGGTTATTTTCCACATCAATACGCTTCTCCTATTCTTTTCCTTAATGATTGACCGGAATTGTTACCATAGCACCGTTAGCCGTTCGGGTAACGGCGAGGGAATTGATAATTTGCAAGAGGGTGAAGGCAACTTTACTTGCATAGTCTTTTTTAGAAATCCAGTAGGTTGTCCCGTCATAATGGATTTTTACAAAAACATCCGAGCGATGATGCGGACCGGAATTGACCATAATAACAGGACGCCCTTGTTGCATATTATCCACCAGAGTTGGCGGCGCAACACCATCTTTAATCGCTTTTTCAGGGATAGAGACTGTGGCGGAGATATTCGCTAAAATGGAGAGCATGGAAAGGGTTGTGAAACTGATCTTTCCCTTTTGTTGTGTATGGAGCTTATGCACCAATTCGATTTTATTTTCATCAGGAGCAAGATGCGCAAGCTTTCTGAGCTCATTTTGCATGGCGGCAATTTTGGAATCTTCGGGCTCTAATAGGGTGATGAAGGCACGGTTGAAAACATTATCGTTCCGTCTGGGGGAGTCATTGGGAATGACATTGATTTCAATCGCATCTTCGACTTGAAGTTGCCGTAAAAGCCAAATTAAGCGGGTGAAATCTTTAGAGGCACCGCCATGTTTTTGGCCGGAACGCAGAGCATGATGAATATTGTCATAATCTGCAATAGAATCCAGCGTCAGTGAAAAAAGCGTATCAATCGGCGTATGGGTTTGGAGCAGGGAAAAAATCAAATTCGGGGAGAGCGGTGCGAGCACAAGCGCACTCATCTGGTCGCCATTCATCGGCTGAAAGGTAATGGTCGGGTTGTCGGAAAAATTGATAGAGCCGGAGAGACCTAAGCCATTTTGTTCCGTTTCATTTGCGCCGCCCCAAGGGGAACCTGCAATATAGCCTTTTGCGCCTTTTTCATAGGCATAGCTTGCAATGATTTGCTGGGTTTCGAGGAAGAAGGGCGGTGCCCCAAAACGAAGCTGGAGAATATTGAGCAGGAGTTCCTCTTGCATGCCTTTGACAATGGAACGGTCATAGGCGATATGATCTCGGCGTAGATTGGATGGCCCCATCGGTGGCAGGCAGCCGGCTAAAAAGGCGAGCCCTACGAATGGAAGAAAATAGCGCCCTTTTTGCTTTACAAGATTTCCAATCCTCACAATAACTCCCGCCGATAATAGTTTCTAAATACGCTTCTTATAGGCTGAAGGGTAAAATAAAGCGAGATGGTGGATATGAAGCACTTTCTTATTTTAAGTCATGCCAATGAAATATTTCTATTTGATTTTCAGCTAAGAGGTTCGGGGTTTCGGGATTTAACAGCGTTTTGAGTTCTTCTTCCGGCTGGTAGGTGGGCATGAGATTTTTCATGCGGGGATTTTGGCCTGTGGCCGGATGAAAATAGATTTCAGAGCTGCCTTGGGGCAGGCGGGGTAGAAGAAATTTCAGGCGCTCCTGTGTGAAATGGCCTGACCATTCAATCCCAAAACAATAATCGCTTGTTTTCATGCCGGCTTGTTTGAGTTGAAAACGCAGTAATTTTGTCCAAGATTGCAATGCGGTTGCGCCTAATCTCGGTTTAACGCCTAAAACGGAAAGCGGTTCATTGGGAACACGCACCGCATTGAGACCATATTCTTTACCGGCTGAAATCAAATATTTTCCGACCAGCGGATGCAAATGCATGTGCTTATGCCCATTGGCATGATCTAATCTTAGGCCCGTTTTGGCAAAGGCCTGGAATTGTGCGGTAATTTCTTTTTTAAGGGCTTTTCTGGCTGACGCCTTAAAGAAATATTTAAACCCTAATGTGACGCCATTATCTCCAAACCAGCCTTTTTCATCGGTAATTTCGGGAAGGTGGAGAAGAGATTCGCCTTCAATCACCACGAGATGCAATCCGACATTTAAATCAGGAAGATATGTGAGGCGTTTGATGGCATCTCCTACCGCAGGGCCGGCAATCATCAGGCTGGCTGTGGAGAGGATGCCTTTGCGGTGCGCCTCTTCAATCGCTTCATTCACTTCGACAGACATGCCAAAATCATCTGCTGAAAAGAGGACTTGGCGTGAAGTGTCTCGGTGCATTTAGGCCGTGGTCTTCTTACGGTCACGGAGGAATTGGAAAAATTCCTTTCCTTCTCTCAAGCGCCTTTTGAGCATATCGAAATCCAGAATCATTTCTTTGACGATGGTAAAGATTTTTCGAGGGCGGAAATAGAATTTCTTATAAAATTCCTCTACCCCATCAAAAATCTCCTGATGTGACAGATGCGGGTAGCTCAAGGGGGCAATCTGGACACCGTTTTCATCAATGAGGCTGGAGGCATCACCTGCCATTAACCAGCCATTTTCCGTGGCTTGTTGATGAAGAAATGTGCCGGGATAAGGGGCAGCCAGAGATACCTGGATCGTGTGCGGATTGATTTCACGGGCAAAATTAATTGTTTGCTGAATGGTTTCCTTGGTCTCGCCGGGGAGGCCGAGAATAAAGGTACCATGAATTTGAATGCCTAACTGGTGGCAATCCTGGGTGAATTGACGGGCGACTTCAATCCGCATCCCTTTTTTAATATTATGCAGAATTTGCTGATTGCCGCTTTCATATCCAACCAAAAGGAGGCGAAGGCCATTTTTTTTAAAGATCTTCAGGCTTTTATAAGGGACATTTGCCTTGGCGTTGCAAGACCATGTGACACCGAGTTTTCCCATCTCTCTGGCAATTTTCTCAGCACGGGGCAAATCGTCCGTAAAGGTGTCATCGTCAAAGAAGAATTCTTTCACCTGCGGTAGATTTTCTTTGGCCCATTTGATTTCAGCCGCCACATGTTCTGGACTTCTGGTACGGTAAACATGGCCGCCGACCGTTTGCGGCCAGAGGCAGAAAGTGCAGCGGGATTTACAGCCACGCCCGGTGTAGAGCGAAAGATAAGGATGTTTTAAATAGCCGATAAAGTAATCTTCGATTTTTAAATGTTCTTTATAGACTTTTGAAACAAAAGGCAGATCATCCATATTTTCGAGTAAAGGGCGGGGCGGATTGGTTTTTATCTCGCCTGCATCATTCCGCCATGTAATGCCGTTGACGGCGTGAAGCGGTACATTTTCCGCAATTTCTTTCAGGGTGAAATCAAATTCTTTTCCGGCAACAAAATCAATCGCTGTCGCTTGCTTTAAGCTATCCTTAGGCGCAACAGCCACTTTTGGACCGATCATGCCAAGAATGGCGTTCGGATTTATGGCACGGATTTTTTCGGCAACTTTGAGATCAGAAGGGAAGGAAGGCACAGAGGTATGAATGATAATAAATTCATATTTTGCGGCTTCTTTTAGGGTCTCATCCAAAGAGATACCGGCAGGCGGCGCATCCATAAGGCGCGCCCCCTCGATGAGCGCAGCAGGCTGTGCGAGCCATGTTGGATACCAAAAAGAGCGAATTTCGCGTTTGGCCTGATAACGGGAACCGGCACCACCATCAAATCCCTCAAGCGATGGGGGCTGTAAGAAAAGAGTTTTTTTCATAAAGGAAGATTTTGACTAGCAGCAGGTTCTATAGATTAAAGATGAATATCCGTTCAGCGGCGGCATGGATCTTTTTGACGGGAATAGGAAAAATTTTCACAAAAAGTACCTTTTTCTATTCTTACCCTATTTTCAGGTTTGAGAGAAAGGGGAACCTCTAAAGAAGCGTCTGAAAAATTCGAGGAATGGCGCTTTCTTCCCTTATTTTGCCGTTTTTTTTTACCAATAGGGCGTGCAGACATGACATGTCCGGCCCATTTTACTTTTTTTCCAAAGAAGCTGAGAATGATAATGACAGCACTCAGCCATTCTCGCAGAAAAATAATGACAAAGAGGCCAAAAAGCGTAAAAAATTTACTGGGAAAAGATTTTGGATAGGGGGGATGGGGTAAAAAATTTGTTTCCAAACAAAGAACATTCAGCCAGCGGCTAAAAAGAAAAAAACCGAGTAAAGTGCCGCAAAGAAGGCTTGGATTTAAAAGAAAGGCGCAGCTCGCCCAAACGAGTGAGAATTGTAAAATAGAGGCGGCATAGGCCCACGGTTGAACGGATTTTGTTGTTCGTCCCCAACGTAATTCATGGGTGATGAGTTTGGAAAAAGAATTTTCTGTCACGCTGGTAAGGGTTAAGGTCGGGAGAAGTGCTACTTTTTCGCCTTTTTCCTGCACAAGATGGGCCAGTTTTGCATCATCGGCGACATAATCAATGATCGCTTGAAAACCGCCGATTTCTTGGAGCTTTTGACGGGTAATCGCCATCGTTGCGCCGAAACAATCCTGACGCCCAAGATAGCGGGAAACGAGAATACCGGGTAAAAAACAACTATTGATGCCCAGCCGTGAGAAGATTTGCCAGAGATTGGCAGGATTGGCAGAGCGTCCGATATAGGGGGCCGTGACCAAACCGGTATCAGGACGGTTAAGCGTGCAGATGACATATTTCAGCCAGTAAGGGGGGACATGAATATCGGCATCCGCAATCACGAAAATTTCAGAGGCAGCCATAGCCTCTAGATTGATAAGATTACTAACTTTGCGATTGAGGCCGTGCTCTTGTGCAGAAATGACAAGTTTGATTTCTTTATCAGGATATTTTTTTTGCAGTTCGTGAACGATGGCAATCGCAGAATTTTCAGCATGATCCACCCCAAAAAGAATCTCAAAATCAGGATAATCTTGTGTAAAAAGACTTTCCAATGCTTCTTTAAGGCGTGGAATATTGCCGTGAAGAGGTTTGAAAACACTCAGTTTGGGCCAGTTTTCGGTACAAGAGGTAAGGTCTGGCTGTAATGCTTTGTCCTTACGTTGGAAGTTTCTGAGTAAAAAGAAACTTATCCAACTGTAAAGAAACCCAAAAAGGGCAATAAAAAGAGAGATTGCAGATAACCAGATGTAGGTTTCATGCTCGGAAAAAGACATGCGTTACAGTGAGATCCCTTTTTGTCTGAAAGCTTAGCTTCCTTGTAGCGCTGTTTGTGTTTTTCCATCAAGAAGTTGTGCAAGACCTTGCGCCCCGCCGTCACGGAATGGGAGTTTAAAGTCGGAGCGTTGTGCCGCAACCTGACTGATATGGCCTTCTAAAAGGACATCTTTGACCTTCCATTGCGTGCCTTCCGGTTCCATCACATAGTCAATGGCTGTGCCGTCCCCGTGGTCATTTTCACCCCCGATTTTGGTATGAATAATGAGCTTGCCGGGATTGATGATTTTAGGTTCTGGATCAACAGAAAAGACAGCGGATGTACCAGGCTTAAAGATAGAGGCGTAGTGCGCAAGTGTATAACGGTAGAAAGATTCTTTTAGCAAGGACTGATCGGCGGCAGAGAGGCCATCGAAACCATGTCCCACAGAACGGATCAGAATACCGTTGAGGTCAAAATCCTTTTGGATAGCAGGGGCTAAAATAGCAAGGCGTTGATTGAGCGCCGTGGCGGATTGTGCCTGATCTAACACTTTGTAAAGCGCATCAATAATGGGTGTTGCCGCCGTTGGAGAAAGAACAACCGCCTTTGGCTTGCTTGGTGCGGCCTCACTCTCATCGGAAAGCCCCTCATCATCAAGACCAAAGCCATCATCATTGTTGGCGCTATTGTCCGCCGCTAACGGGTCGCTGGTGGGAGCGGCAAAAAGATGGGGGGCATAGCTGAGGCTGAACACCGTGAATGCTGTGAGAAAAAGAGGGGTGTGCACTGAGAAAAAAGGGCGGAATTTCATAGCTGGACTTCTGTTCCTTCTCCTGAAACCTTGAGGTTTTGCGGCGGATTCTTTAGGCGAATTATTAGAATAAAAAAGAGGTACTTCTCATAAAAGATATATCATAGGCATAAAAATATGATCTTAATGAAAATAAATCCGTCTTATTCTTCTTGATAGGGTATTTTCTTGGACTTGTCTTTATATTTATTAGGGGTTGGGCTTTTGAGTCTTTGCATTTTTAGAGAGAAAAGGGGCTTTTTCTCTTTACCCTTAGGGTAATTTGCTGTTTATACTGCTAAAAAGCTGCGAATTTAGAGGGTATTTTTTGGCGTTTTTAGGGCGTCACCTTCTAAGTTCCAATACTTATTTCTTATTTTTGACACGGGGTCTTAGAAAAAATTATGGCGGTTCCATTGATGCAGGCAGTCCGTGTGGGCAAGTATGTCGTTTCTCAACATTTGCGTGGCCGTCAGCGTTACCCTTTGGTTCTCATGTTAGAGCCTCTTCTGCGCTGTAATTTAGCCTGTAATGGTTGTGGTAAGATTGACTATCCTGCAGAAATTTTAAACAGACGGCTTTCTGTTCAGGAATGTTTGGATGCGGATACAGAAGCCGGCGCACCGGTGATTGCCGTGGCAGGGGGGGAACCACTCCTGCACAGGGAAATGCCTGAAATCATCCGCCGACTCGTTGCTAGAAAAAAATATGTCTATCTCTGCACAAATGCTTTGCTGTTAGAGAAGAAAATGGATGATTACGAACCTTCGCCTTTCTTCTCATGGGATGTGCATTTGGACGGCGATAAAGAATGGCACGATCAGGCGGTCTCTCAAGAGGGAACGTATGAAAAAGCCGTTGCCGCTATCCGTGAGGCAAAGCGACGTGGTTTTAGAGTTTCCATTAACTGCACCTTATTTGAGGGAACAGATCCTGTTCGAACCGCAAAATTCTTTGATGAAGTGATGCGCATGGGTGTGGATGGTATTATGACGGCACCGGGTTATGCCTATGAACGGGCACCCGATCAGGGACATTTCTTGAACCGCCGCCGCACCAAAGAGCTTTTCCGTGAAATTTTCCGTCTTGGAAAAGGGAAAAAATGGCGCTTTACCCAATCCCCGCTTTTCTTGAACTTCCTTGCCGGAAATGAGAATTACCGTTGCACCCCTTGGGGCAAACCATTGCGCACTGTTTTTGGCTGGCAGCGTCCCTGCTATCTTTTAGGGGAAGGCTATGCACCAACCTTTAAAGCGCTCATGGAAGAAACGGATTGGGACCTTTACGGTACAGGTGCCTATGAAAAATGTGCTGATTGCATGGTGCATTCCGGCTATGAATCAACCGCTGTGATGGATGCCGTTCGCCGTCCGTGGCATATTCTTAAGGTTGCGCTCATGGGGCCAGAAACTGAAAAGCCAATGGCACCGGAAATTCCTCTGGATCATCAGCGTCCGGCCATTCATGATTATGAAAGACTGGTTAAAGAGCAGATTTTGCGGATGGAAGATCCCACCAAAGCAGGCAGAAAGGTAAAAATTACCCGTAAATCTGCGCAGAATGCTTAAGATTTTTTCGGGTATTTAAATAAAGGGTACATTTTAGCTTATGCCTTCTTTTCTGTCTGATATGGCGGAGCCTTATAGCACTGAGGAACCTCCTGAGCCGGAGCCTCCAACTTTCTTAAAGCAAGAAGGGGGGAGGCACTAAATCATGTTGGCATTGGTTATGGTTATCCTGCTGATTTTGCTCAATGGCATTTTTGCCATGGGTGAAATGGCATTGATTTCAGTTAAAAAGCCACGTCTTGAAATGCTCGCCCGTAATGGGGTGGGCGGAGCGGAACGTGCGCTTAATCTCTCAAAAAATCCACAAGAGTTCCTCCCAACAGTGCAGGTCGGCCTAACCCTTGTCTCCATTATCGAGGGGGCATTTGGCGGCAGTCAGCTTGAGGGGAGTTTCACCAAAATCCTTGTGGGTTTTCACCTCTCGGAAAATCTTTCGGAACATCTTTCCGTTGCTGTCGTGGTGGCCGGTATTGCTGTAGCGATGCTTGTTTTCGGTGAGCTTGTTCCTAAACGTCTTGGCCTTCAATTCCCTGAGAAAATTGCAATTTGGCTTTCAGGGCTTTTGCTCTGGGTCTCTAAGCTGACACAGCCTCTTATTTGGTTTTTAAATGTCGCGACTTCGCTGACGTTAAAATGTTTCCGTGTGCCGGCGCTCTCACCCGCGGTCATTACCGAAGAGGAGTTAAGAGGCATTCTTGCCGAAGGCGCCAGAGCCGGTATTTTGGAGGGGCAAGAGCGGGAGATGATTGAGCGTCTCATGCGGATTGTGGATCGTCCCGTCAGAGGCTTGATGACCCCTCGAAATGATCTGGTTTGGATTGATAAAAATACAACGCAGGCAGATCTGGTTAAAAAATTACGCCGTGCGCCGGCGCATACCCGCTTTGTGATTTGTGATGGCAGTATTGATAATCCTGTCGGGGTGATCTTGGCAAAAGATATTATGGAGCAGCTCCTTCAGGGGCAAAAACTTTCCATTGAGAATCTCTTGCGTGTGCCGCCGGTTGTGCCGGATGTGATGACAGGTCAGGCCATTATTGACAGGTTGCGCAAAGTTTCCTTGGGCATTGTCTTTGTCATGGATGAATATGGCACCTTTGAGGGGATTGTAACGCCAACCGATATTTTTGATGCCATTATTGGGGAAGATAATACGGCTTCAACCGTCATGACCAAGAAAAAAGGCGGTGGTATTTTAGAAGAAACCAGCGTTGTTTTGGATGGTGACACCCCCAAAGAAGATGCGGCCTTCCGTCTCGGTATACATGAATTTCCACAAGGCGGGCGCTATCATACGCTTGCCGGTGTTATCTTGGCTTTGCTGAAAAAAGTGCCTGTTGTGGGGGATCGTGTGGCATGCGAAGGCTGGTCCTTTCAAGTTGTCGGGATGGAAAAACGTCGGATTACACGCATTCATGCAACCCGTCAGCCTTAATTTTGCAGTGGTTCAATTCACTTTTGCCTGAGAGGATGAAGGCTGAAAATGTTGCTTTTATGTTTCAAATAATTGTAAAAAAACCTTTTTTGGGGTGAGCCTTTGCTCAGAGTTGCTCAAGCGGTTATCTAAATAAAAATCATTGAGTATTTTAAATGCTTTAGGCTTCTCCAAATCAAGGTTCCCGAAGATGAAGTTGCCCGCCGATTATCGTCCCTCAGAGGATGAAGATTTTATGAATCCTCAGCAGAGAGAGTATTTTCGTCAAAAACTCTTAAATTGGCGAGAGCAGTTGCTCTTGGATGCCAATGTGACGCTGGAAAATTTAGCGGAGGAGGGCGGTCATAACGCCCCGGATTTGATTGACCGCTCTGCGGCGGAAATTGATCGTGTTTTTGAATTTCGGGCCCGTTCGAGAGCCCGGAAATTAATTTCTAAAATTGATGAGGCGCTTTTGCGCCTTAAAGACGGCACCTATGGTTATTGTGAGGAAACCGGCGAGCCAATCGGCCTGAAACGTCTGGATGCACGACCTGTTGCAACCCTTTGCATTGAGGCGCAAGAGCGTCATGAACGGCACGAAAAAAATCATAGAGATGAGTAATCTCTTTTCTCGATGAGAACAGAAAAATAAAAAGGGGAAGTGAAAGCGTTTTTATCTGAGGCAAAAAGAGAAAAATACTTGCCTAATGCGTTAAAGATTGCTAAATCTCCCCCTATATAAAAACAAGTGCTGTTGTAGCTCAGTGGTAGAGCACTCCCTTGGTAAGGGAGAGGTCGAGAGTTCAATCCTCTCTAACAGCACCATTTCTCCTAAAAATCTCCTGATTTCTGAATTTAGTGAAGTTTGATCTAGCTTTTTATTAGGCTGACAGATCATTATCAATATGTTTAAAATGTAAATGCATAATGTGCAGGTAGAGTTTACCGCTAAAATAGCATGTTTTGGTAAAATTTACGGCTCTCCTTTTGCTATATTTAGACAAAATATATCATTCGTGCGGTAAGAAATATTATCCACGAAGTAATGGCTATAAAAAATGATGCGTATCAGAGGGTAAATTTTAAAATAGAGTATTCTATCGAAAAAAAATCCTGTTTTTCTTAGCTCTCTTTCTCCCATAATGTGCGTGATAAAGCTCTGTACTCATCTCTGGCCTTTTGGGCTTTCTCACTCCATTTTTTCAAGGGCACTTCTTCAGAAGACTGAGCGAAATATCTAATGGCTTCCTCCCAAATCTTTTCTAATGCTAAAAGCTTCTTCCCATGTTCTTGGGGAATTTCTTTGCAATAAGCTGTTTTACGAGCATAGTAATCTCCAAAATCCTCATCATCTAAACCTAGGTAATATTCATTTTTTAAAGCATCTTTTTGACAAATTACTCTTTTAGGCCATCGAGTGTTTTCGATTTCAAACCCTAAAGCACACCTATCAACACCACCTTCTAATATTGAATTTTCTAGCTTTTTTATTTTTTTACTGAGAAGTTTTTGTTCTTTTTTAGCCAAAGAAAGTTGCTCAATTTTATTCATATTTACCTCCTGAGTTTATCCAATTTTATTTCTCCCGAACATTATTCCTCCACAATTTTAAAATCTCTAAGTTCCTGCCATTCAACAGGGTAGGAATCTATCACGTTGTAGCGGCCGTTTTTTAATTCCATAAAGAGGGCATCGACAATATGTTCCGGTTTCGGTTCTTCTGCCGTTTCTGTCATCACGTACAGGTTTAAGGCTTTGTTAAAGCCGAAAAAGGATTCCAGATAATCATTCGTTTCATCTGTGCGTTTATCGGCGGCGGAAGGAGGGAGGTTCTGTTTTATCTTTGTCATATAGGGATAATATTGTCCTTTATGGCGATCGTCATCCTGTTTTAGTGCTTTCAAAGCGCTCCTTTTGCACCAATATTCCCTTAATCGAGAAATTCGGTTAGTTTCTCTGAAGTTATTTTCTTAAAAAATAAAAGAGATATTTCAGAAAGCGATACAATGACTTGTAAAAATGCGCCTTCCCTTAAGGGGAAAGCTCCCAAATTCGATAAATCCCAAATGCTTGAGGCACGCCATGTCATCATGATTGCGATTGGCGGCGTTATCGGTGCGGGCTTTTTCGTGGGCGCAAGTGCGGCAATTTTACAGGCAGGCCCTGCCATTCTGTTGACGTATATTCTCTGCTCTTTGGTTTTTCTTGTTCTGGGCATGACCTTTAAAGACCTCGCTTTGGATAGTGGGGTTCAGGGGTCTTTTATTGAACATATTCGCCATCTTTTAGGTTCGGTTGCAGGCTTTGCCTCTGGCTGGTCTTATTGGGCGGTTTGGCTGATTATTTTAACCGCCCAGCTTATCGCCGGGGCGGCGATGCTCCAACCTGTTTTGCATCTGCCTTATCTTGTGATTTGTTATGGGCTTTTGGCGATTATGAGCGGGGTTAATCTCCTTTCTGTTCGGGCCTACGGTAATTTGGAATATTGGTTTTCCTTCTTAAAAGTAAGCGCTTTGGTCGTCTTTATTCTTTTTGGAATTTTCATCTTATTAAGCAGCCATTTAGGCTTTACCGCCCCTGTTCCCGTAACAAATAATCTTTTTGGGCATGATGGTTTTGCACCTTTTGGATGGGTGGCCGTTCTGGCTTTAGCGCCGACTGTTTTTACCGGGATGACAGGGATTGAAATCGTCTCCGTTGCGGCGCAGGAAACCCATACGCCAGAAGAAATGGTCGGGGCTTTGGCCTCTAAACTCGGTATTTGGATTGGGGTGATTTACTTCTTTTCCGTTCTTTTGGTGTTGTGCTTTATTCCTTGGAATGGATTGGAAATGACACGTTCACCTTTTTTAAGCGTGCTGAATCATCTCCAGATTCCTTATGCGGAGAGCGTGATTTGGCTGGTTGTTTTAACCGTGATTTTCTCAACGCTGAACTCTTCGCTTTTTGTCGCTTCACGGGTTTTAAAGGAAATGGCCCTAACCGAAGCTGCCCCTGATTTTCTTTCCGCAGGGAAAGGGAATAACGTGCCGACACGTTCCATCTGGTGTGTAACGATTGCGGCCTTTTTGCTCGTGACGGCTTCTCAACAGTTTCCTTCCGGATTTTTTGGCGGATTGCTAAGCGTGAGTGGTGTCTTTATCATTTTTGTTTATGGGCTTGCGATTGTTGCGGCAATGAAAATGCGCCGGAAACTTTCTTTCTTTGGGATTTTGGCGATCTTGTTTATGGCGCTTGTGCCAATTTGCATGTTGTATGCACCGCAAACCCGTTTGCAATCGCTTTTAGGGCTTGGGAGCTTAGGGTTTTTCCTTCTTTGCGGCGCAATCATTAGCCGTCTTTCAAAAAGAAAGAACGCTTCGGATTTAGCGAACTTGAATGCGTAAAGAAGGGCTTTTTTGGTAGGGAACGGATTCCGTTCCCATATCAAGCTGAATAGGCTGAGCACCTGCCTTTATCATATGTTCTGAAACTGGCATTAAAAAGCGTGGAACAAGCTGTAAAAGACGTTTGACCTGCTCTTCAGGGCCGTTGCCTGTGGGGACACGTAAGCGAATGATAAAGAGCATGTTGGGCTTGCGGGCGAGGGCGATTTTTGTGATCTCTTCGAGCTGTGGCCCATAGTCGCTTTCCGGTGTGCCGGAAAGAATTTCCACAAAGGGTGCTGGCGGCGGCGGTGCCGGCGGTGGTGGCGGCGGAACATATTTAGGTTCAATACCGGCCATCTGATTCCAAACACGCTGATCGAGAGGGGCGCAGCTCGCAAAAAATCCAGCAACCCCGATCATTATCCAGGTGCCATATTTTAGAGAAAATGTGGGAAGAGAGGGATTTTTCAAAAACAATCTCTTTTCGAAAAGGAAAAATAAGAAAAGGGGCTAGTATTTGATAGGGGAAGGGGAGTATGGATGGAAGTGTGAAAAACAAAATAGATCACCAAAAATTCTGATTATCAAGTCGCATTATGCGAAGGAGTAAGGAATATGGCATTAAAAATCGCTATTAACGGCTTTGGTCGTATTGGCCGTCTTGTCTTGCGCGGCATTATCGAAAGCGGACGTACAGACATTGAGCCAGTATTGATTAACGACCTTGGTTCTATCGAGGCCAATGCTCATCTTTTAAAATATGATTCTGTTCATGGACGTTTTAAAGGCGAAGTCGAAGTTGTCGATGGCGCGCTTCATATTAGCTGCCATGGTAAAAAATATGCCCCAATTCGTGTAACAGCGCATCGTGAGCCTTCAGAAGTGCCTTTGGAAGGCATTGATGTTGCGATGGAATGTACAGGTCTTTTCACCACAAAAGAAAAGGCTTCTGCACTTCTTAAAGCAGGCGCAAAGCATGTTCTTGTTTCTGCTCCTTGCACAGATGCAGATGCGACCATCGTTTATGGCGTCAATAATGACGCTCTAAAACCAGGTATGACAGTTGTTTCTAACGCTTCCTGCACAACAAACTGCTTAGCCCCAGTTGCAAAAACATTGGATGATGCTTTTGGGATTGATTACGGTTACATGGTTACCGTTCACTCCTACACAGGCGATCAGCGTACTGTTGATACGCTTCATAAAGATTTGCGCCGTGCCCGTGCTGCCGGCCTGAATATGATTCCAACAAAAACAGGCGCTGCAAAAGCCGTTGGTTTGGTGCTTCCAAATCTTCAAGGCCGTTTGGATGGCACAGCAATCCGTGTCCCAACAGCAAACGTTTCTGTCGTTTCTTTGGATGTTCTTTTCAAGAACGCACCAAAATCTGTTGAAGAGCTTAACGAAGTTATCAAAAAAGCAACTGAAAATGGTCCATTGAAAGGCGTCATGTCTTACAATAATGAGCCATTGGTCAGCTCTGACTTCTTGCATTCCGAGTTTTCTTCAAACTTTGATGCAACACAGACAGCTATTTTGGGTGACGGTAAGCTGGTTCGTATCTGCTCTTGGTATGATAACGAATGGGGCTTCTCAAACCGTATGGCAGATACAGCATCGCTTTTCGCAAAGCTTTGATTGGATCAAAATGAATCTCGGAAAAATCATTTTTGAGATTTAGAAGAGACCCGAAAAGGGGGAGGGAGCGTTTGAACGTTTTCTCCCCCTTTTTCTTTTATCATTGTGTTAAAAAATATTTCGATAGGATTATTTTTATGTCTACAATTCCGACACTTGAGCAAATTCAAAACCCTGAAGGTAAACGTATTATCGTCAGAGCCGACCTTAACGTCCCAATGAAAGACGGGAAAGTCAGCGATGCGGAACGTATTGAACGTCTTTTGCCAACCATTCGTGATCTTAGAAAAGCGAATGCAAAGATTGTCGTTCTAAGCCATTTCGGTCGTCCAAAAGGCCAAGTCGTTCCTGAAATGTCTTTGCGTCCAGTGGCTGAAGAGCTAGAGCGCCGTTTGGATGCTAGAGTTGCTTTTGCCGGTGATTGCGTTGGTCCTGTTGCGAAAGAAGCCGTGGATAAACTTCAAAACGGCGATGTCGTTGTTTTGGAAAATACACGTTTTCATGCAGGCGATGAAGCCAATGATCCAGCTTTTTCAAAAGAGCTTGCTGAAAATGGCGATGTGTTTGTTAATGATGCTTTCTCCGCAGCGCACCGTGCCCACGCTTCTACAACAGGGATTTCCGAGTATCTTCCAACATTTGCTGGCCGTGAGATGGAAAATGAGTTGAAAGCACTTGCTTCCGCAAGTGATTCAGCAGAGCATCCAATCGGTGCCATCGTTGGCGGTTCTAAAGTTTCCACGAAATTGGATCTTTTGGAAAATATGGTCAAAAAAGTCGATGTGCTTGCGATCGGTGGTGCAATGGCGAACACTTTCCTTGCGGCGCAAGGCTATGCTGTTGGAAAATCTCTGCAAGAGCCTGATCTACATGAGACGGCACGCCGTATTTTAAAAGAAGCCGAAATCAATAATTGCGAAATTATTTTGCCGATTGATGTTGTGATTGCGGATAAGCTTGAGGCGCATGTCGTGACAGAACATTGTGCGATCAATGCGGTTCCTGAGGATAAAATGATTTTGGATGTTGGCCCTCAAACAGCAGCCAATATTGCAGATAAGCTGATTACGCTTAAAACATTGCTTTGGAACGGCCCACTTGGTGCCTTTGAGTTTAAACCTTTTGATGCGGCGACAAATACAGTCGCTCAAGAAGCCGCAGAGCTTACGAAAAAAGGCAAATTAAAATCTATCGTTGGTGGCGGAGACACGGTTTCAGCGTTGCGTCAGGCAGGTGTGCTTGACAAAATGACCCATGTTTCCACAGCAGGCGGTGCCTTTTTGGAATGGATGGAAGGGAAAATTCTTCCAGCCGTTAAAAAATTGAAAGAATTTGCCCATTCTTTAGGTCTTTAAGGTTTTTCAAAACGGTTTAGCGAGAGGAGCTCCCTCTCGTTAAGCCTTGAAAAAATACGAAGAAAAAGGGAAGCCCGTCTTATGGCGGGCTTTCTTTTGAGTAAGGCAGGGGCGGAGCCTCACCAGCTTGATTTTCTATATATCTTGCTTATATTTAGAACAATAAGTTTTTCTTTTTAGAAAAATTTTTAACGAAAATAATGCTTAAATTAATTAGATATTTAGATTAAAGGAGATAGAAAAATGACAAACTGGTTTTTGTTATGTTAAATCAAAAGAATGACTCGATGAAAACACTGAGATCAGTCAGTGAGAAATCACACAAAATAACTAGAAGGAATTTTTATGACCACCAAGCATAAGACCACCTCTATGCTGGACGGCCACGCAGAACTGCAAGAGGTTCTGTTTGCGTCTGGCGATAAGCGCCTACGTAATATTAAACTTCATCTTGAAAAGAGCGATGCAACGCTTAATGTTTTAACTGCATATACGGCAAGAATTATTAAGGCTGCTAGAAATGGAGAATTATCGTCTGCTAAATCTTTTGAACGAGATTTGAATCAAGAAGATATGCATAACTTTTTAACAATCGTAAACTCATAATTTTTAAGAGAGATTTAATTAGCAGGGAGAGTTATGCTCTCCCTTTTTATTTGTATAATTATTAAGGTAAATTTATGGAACTTTCTGATGTTTTTGATGAGTTTGAAGAGTGGGATAGATTCCCAGATTTAGAGGACATTAGAAGTTTTTTAGAAAGCAATTTAAGTAATAATTACTTTGAAATTGAATTTCTCAATAAAAAGAAAAAGACAGAAATCTTAAAAGATTTAGGTAGAACTAAAGATATCAAACTTTTAGCCTTTTTACATCAAGAGGAGCTTACGACTGCTTTTGATGATGAAAAAGTATTAAATTATATTTTTTGTGATGAAACTTTATCAGTCGAGCAAAAAAGACTTTCATGTACAAAGGAACTTTTACATATTCTCGATTCTGTTGCTTCAAGAACTGGGGCAGAAAACGATGTCAAAGAGCTTTTTATAGAGCTGCATTCCCATGTAAATACAGAAAAGAAGGCTAATCTTTCCCCTAAACCTTTGCATGTTATTCAAGATGCTATTGGTATAATTCCTGCATTGCTCGTACTGTTTCCATTTAAGTTGAGAGAAAAGATCGTACCTAAAATTAAAGAAAAGGTTTTAACGATTGACGATGTTTGTAAGGTTGTACGACTTCCTAAGGAATGGGTGGTACTGATTTTATCTGATGTTTGGCCATTTCTGAGGGCAGCATTAAAAATTTATCTGAATCCAGATAATAAAACTGAAGTATAAAGTAGTATTTTATTAATTTATCTTGCTCTAAAAAGGAAGCCCGTCTTATGGCGGGCTTTTCTGTTATGAGAGGCTTTATGAGGGGATGTCACCTTACAGGAGGGGTTCTCCATCCACAGGAAGATTACCTGAATGCCAATCGGAAACGCCAATCATGACATTTGAGGCTTTGACCACACAGACTACCTCTTTGCCAAGATCCAATTCAAGTTCGTCAAAAGCATCATTGCTAATGGTTGCTGTAATGATAACGCCTGAACTGATGGCGACCTCTACGATAGATGTGATATTTCCTCTGTGAATCGCATGAACTTTGCCTGTCATTTGATTTCGTGCACTGATACGCATCTTTGTCCCCTTTCATTCAGAACAAAACATTAAAAGCGTGTATGAAATGCGCCTTTAGAAAAAGATAGACTAAAAACTATATCAAGTCTTTTTTAGAAAAGGAAATAAATATTTCGTTTAAATAGAAAGTTATGCGTTAGTGTTTGCGCTTTATTTATAATAAACTAGATTTTTTAAGTATTTAAAAGGCATAAAAAAAGGGAACAAGACGAAGACTTGTTCCCTTAAGCTTTTTATTTACTAAAAAGCTTAAATACCAATCATCACGCTGGAGGATTTGATAATAGCAATCGCTTCGCTGCCAACTTCCAATTTAAGCTCGGCAACAGCTTCGTTGGTGATGGTGGAGGTGATGATGACTTCTGGTGCAACTTCGATTTCAATCTGAGAGTTGACAGCACCTTTTTGGATGTTTTTGATTTTACCGGAAATTTGGTTACGGGCACTTAAACGCATTTGTTTATTCCTAATAATAAAATTGAGCAGAAACTTTTAACTCTATTTTCTAGACCTCTTTATTATATCAAGTTTCAAATGGTGTTACGAATATTTTATTTAAAAAATATAAATAAAGACCTCAAAAAACGAGTCCCTTTACATGGTCCATATTTAGGAACTTGTTCCCAAAGCCGGTAAATCCTCTTGCGCCTTACGCTGTTCAGCGACTTTGTTCATCATCACTTTTTGGATCTTTTCCAATGCTCTCGCTTCGATCTGTCGGATACGTTCCCGAGAGACTCCGTAATGATGGGAAAGCTCTTCGAGTGTTTGCGGCTCTTCTTTTAAACGGCGTTCCTGAACAATATGGCGCTCCCGTTCATTGAGCGTCATTAGTGCCTCATTCAGCAGCCCTTTGCGCTCATTATATTCTTCCTCCTCGGCATAGATTTCCTCTTGGGAGGGGGTTTCGTCAACGAGCCAATCCTGCCATTGTCCGCTTTCTCCGTCATGGCTTTGTAAAGGCGCATTGAGACTCCGCTCTGGCCCTGCAAGGCGGCGGTTCATCGAAATCACTTCCTGCTCCGGTACGCCGAGCTGCCGGGCAATATAGCTCACCTGTTCCGGCTGCAAATCGCCATCGCCGTAGGCGAGTAACTTTCTTTTTTCTTTCCGCAGGTTAAAGAACAGCTTTTTTTGTGCCGCAGTCGTCCCCATCTTAACCAATGACCAGCTATGGAGGATATATTCTTGAATGGCCGCTTTGATCCACCAAGTGGCATAGGTGGAAAGACGTGCTTGCTTATCATTATCAGGGTCAAAACGCTGGATCGCCTGCATAATGCCGATATTACCCTCACTGATAAGTTCAGAAATAGGTAGGCCGTAAATACGGTGATAATCACGGGCAATTTTGGCAACACGGCGTAAATGAGAGGTCACAAGGCGATAGGCAGCATCTTGCTCTTTGTCACGGCGCCAACGCTGTGCAAGGTCTTTTTCTTCTTCGGGGGTAAGAATAGGGTATTTACGAATGTCTTGAAGGTATTGGTTTAAACTGCCCTCAGGGGTTAAGACCGGCAGGGTGCGATTAGTCATAACTTACATCTCTCCATAGGGACTCTGTTTATAGCCCTTTTTCTACCTAAGAAGTCCAGAGTCTAAAAAAAAGACTCTTTTCAGGCTTTATTCTGATTTTTTTCGTCTTTTCTTAAATGTGCGACAATTTCCGCAAAATCTTCTGGCAGATCCGTCGAAAATTCGACCCATTCGCCAGATATGGGATGTTTAAATCCTAAATGTGCCGCATGAAGGGCTTGGCGTGGAAAATCCAGCAGGAGATTTCGAGAAGAAGGGGGGAGAGTCTTAGCAAAGCGGGGGATTCGTTTAAGATAAACAGGGTCGCCAACCAGTGGAAAGCCATGATGTGAAAAATGTACCCGAATTTGGTGGGTGCGCCCTGTTGCCAGCTTACATTCCACAAGGGCAAGATTCTCGCCATTTTTGCCAAAGCGCTCTAAGATTTTGAAATAGGTTTTTGCAGGTTTTCCGCCATCTTTTAGAACCGCCATTTTCTTACGGTCATTACGAGAACGCCCAATATTACCCTCCCAATCCCCTTCATCGGGTGGATTCCCCCAAACAAGAGCAAGATAACGTCGTGAAAGATCTCGTTCGGCAAAGGCACGTGAAAGTGACTTGAAAGCGAGAGGTGATTTTGCCACGACCATCACGCCAGAGGTTTCTTTATCAAGGCGATGAACAATGCCGGGTCGGTCTTCGCCACCGTAATTTTCTGGATGATCGTCGTTTGTATGTAGTTTTTCAAGCTGATCATTTTGCTGTGCTGAAAATATATCGGGACAGTGAGCAATCAGTGCATTGACCAGCGTATCATCTAAATGTCCAGGGGCTGGATGGACAACCAGCCCGGCCGGTTTGTCCAAAATAATCAGATCCGCATCCTCATATAAAAGATTGAGAGGGATATTTCTGGCGATCGTTTTTGGTGGTTCTTGTACCTTTGAAATTGTTTGCGGAAAGGCAATTTCGTCTTTTTCTTTTAGACGTGCGCCGGGATCTCTTGAAAAATGCTGATTATGGTAAAATCCGTATTCTTCAAGGAGGTTTTTGGCCTTACTTCTCGAAAGATGCGGTAAAAGATCTGCTGCCGCACGGTCAACACGTGTATTGGCAAGATTTTTTGAAATGATAAAAGAAGTAAGTTCTGTGGATTTCATGGAAAAGATGTAAAAGAATAAGAAAAGAAAAAGACGAAGATTTAAAGAACTTTAGCGCAATCAAAGCAGTTCATAAAGGAAAGAGGATCAAACTTGAATGGCAAATCATGAAGTGGAAGAAGAAATTATCACAATGGAGGAGGAGGACGGTATCGCAAGGATAACGGCTTTTTCCCCACGTTTTGAAAAAATGTTGATTGCCTGCATCTTTGTCATGGCTCTGGCGATTGTTTCCGCTGTTTTAGGCCTTGGCGCTGTCTTTTATTATAAGATAACGCATAAAAAAGAGCCTGCGCCGGTCATGCAGACTTTGCCGGAGGAGGCTGCGCCGGCACCGCTTCCCACAACGGAAAAGGCCAAAATAACCAATGATGCGCCTGTTATTCTCAATTATCCAAAACGTCCCGGTGAAGGGTTACGTTATGCCCTCAGCCTTCCAGATGGCGGCATCGGCGTTGTTGTCACTCGAAATGTGCCGCCCGTCTCCGGTAAATCTGTCGGCGGAACGGAGGAGCGGATTTTGGTTTGGTATCCGGATCAAGGACGGGTTTTGCGTGAGCTTCGTATGTCACCTCCGGCAAAGGCTGAGTAAGGGGATATGTGCTGAGGCAATGGCACATTATCCTATAAGATAAGTCGTCTTTGCTTCTCGCTTGAAAAATACCTTTATACCGTTCTAGAGCTTCTTGCTGGAGGAGTGTCGTAAATTCTTCTCTTGCTTTATTGACTTTCGGTTCAAAGGGTTTCATCTTTGCTTTTACGAGGCCTCGAAAACCTCTAAAGAGAACGGACGCCGCACCCGAAAATGTGCGGCTTCCTTATGTCTGCTGGAATCTTTTCTGGCGGGAGTCTGTCTGAATAAAATACCTTCCGGGGGAATAGGACAGGCAGTTCCTTTAGCTGTTTTCGAGACTCCCGCCTGCCTTTTTGCAGGTTTCTATTCGAGAAAATAAAGGAGCCGGGGGATGGTTCAGCAAGATAATCTACAGGCGGGAACGCTTTTGGAAGAGGACGAAGTGCAGGAGTTTTCTGCATGGCTTACCTCTCAGGTCAATGCGATTGCCTGTGCCAGAATTTTAATTGAGCAGGCTGAGGGCGATCAGGCAAAAATTTGCGAGGGACGCTCTCTTTTAGAATTTATCGAAAAATCCACAGAGGCCAAAATTGACCTGCTGTTTGAAAGAAGAAATGCGCTCCAACATGAAGCGCATATAAGTCATTAAGCGTTCAAAGAGCATTTTTAAGCTATTGGCGCATAAAAATATCGTTGCCAATAGCTTAAACGCTTAAAAACGGCTTAGCTTTTGCGGTTGATTTCGTAAAGGGCAATGGCACCGGCAACAGAGACGTTAAAGCTTTCCATGATTGCATTCATTGGAATACTTAATGTCTCATCGCAATTTCCTTCTACGAGGCGGCGCATGCCTTTGCCTTCTGCACCCAACACAAGAACCGTTTTATTGGCATCTAAATTGGCTTTTGGGAGGCTTTTGCCATCGGCATCTAGCCCGACAATCCAGCGGCCATTTTTCTTCAAAATCTCAATGGCACGGGAGAGGTTGGTTTCACGGATAATGGGAACAATATCCAAGGCACCGGAGGCCGTTTTTGCCATTGTGCCGGTTTCGGGCGGTGCATGACGTTCCTGAACAATCACAGCGGCGACATTAAAGGCGGCGGCAGAACGTAAGAGGCTCCCGACATTGCGGGGATCTGTGACCTGATCAAGCACGAGGATCGGGCCTTTCATTGCTGCAATTTCTTCTAGCGTATGGTCATTTTTAAGGGGGTTGACCTTCATGGCAATGCCCTGATGCACAGCATCCATGCCACAAAGCTCAGAGAGGGCTTGGCGGTCATTGCTTTGAGCAGAAAGGCGGCGCTGGGCAATGGCATGATGAATTTCATCGGGCAGGGTCTCGCCGAGACGAATTTCTAAAATATCACGATCAGGATTTTCGAGCGCTGAAAGCGCCGCATGCAGCCCATAAAGCCAATAGCTTCCGCCGGCACGGCCAGAACGGCGGCGATGGGTTTTTTCAGCACGGTTGCGGGAGGGGCGGCGTTTATCACTCATAAAACAACTCTAAAGACTAAAGGAAAAAGATATAAAATTACTAAGATGAAAGGCAGAATAGCGTTTTTAAGTGATTTTGTGAAAGTAAAAAGCAAAATCCTCTTGACCTTAAGTCAAAGCACAGGTAATTCATACGCATACTCTATTTTATAATAGAGATTCCAAAGGCTGGAGGGGTGCCCGAGTGGCTAAAGGGGGCGGACTGTAAATCCGCTGGCGTACGCCTACGTTGGTTCGAATCCAACTCCCTCCACCATTTTCTCCTGAAAAGTTATGACACTACTCAAATATCGGCAATATTATTCAATATCTCTTTGAGTACAGAAAGTCTTTTTAGAAAAGAGACTTTTTCTTCTTCTAAAAAATCGCTGCTGAGTTTATGCAAAGACCATTTCTGAGGTTGTTCCGTAAAAGTATTTGCTGGAATTTTAAGTTCTTCAGGAAAATCCTGCTGGGCAATTAATGCTGCTAGAATAGTTAGATCAATATTCCTAGAAACAGGCATCTCCTCAGACATTCTTGACCAGCCCTTTGGGCCATTCTTTCGCCATGTTTTAAGAGAAAGAGGCATTTCTCCTGCTTTTCGCCATTGTCCAAGGCCAAAAGATAGATACTTACAGTCAATTTTAGACTTGATTTGGTATGGAACCATGTACATGGGCAGGTGTTTAAGCCCAAGTGGTGGTGGGTTATCAACGAGAGAGGACATCATATCCATATCGGCAGGTGGGTCAATTATTGAGGTGTTTATCATTGATTTAGATTTCCTTAATTGAATTAAATCTTCTAATAAATCAGAAGATTTAATTAACATAGTTAATTCTTCTAATTTATTCAATAGAATTTTCAAAAAATTCTTTTGTTTTTTTTTAAGAAACAGAGACTGGTGAAGATGAGGCGCTGAGAAGTCTAAATTTATCTTATTTGTGACTTTTAAAGCGAGATGGATGTTTTACATTTTAAGCAATATAACTGATTGACCTTTAAAAAGACCTGGACTTGAATAATCTGTGAGAATAGGCACAATGAGGGCATAAAATAGCCACTTCTATTGGCAAATTTCGGATGTGATTCAAGAAGGATTTTAACGTGACAGCAGAAATTAAATCCATTGTACAAGAGGCTGTTGGACAGCTCGGCGGTTCAAAAAAATCCGTAGCGGCGCATGATGCTTATACAGATGCACTCGTTCGTGCGTTGCAAAAGCGTTTGGTCGGTCAGGATTTAAGCCCGGAAGACTTAAAAGAAACAGCCATTCAGGTTTTTAATAAAACCGTTCTCTCCCAATCGACAGATATGGCCATCCGTCAGCCGCATCAAGGCTATGCGAATCTTTTTGCCGAGGGTTTCGCAAAATTGGCCTTAAAAGCTGCAAAAGAGAATTCGTAAGAAAAAAGGCCCACTTGAAAAAGTGGGCTTTTAAAATATGTAATTTTATTATCTTAGGCAAAATCTTTTAGCGGTGTCAGCAGAGGCTGGCCGTTAAAATGCGCCTGAAGGTTTTGGATTACGTTAAGGGCCATTGCCTGGCGTGTTTCCCAAGTCGCAGATCCTTGGTGGGGTTGCAATGTACAATTTTCCAAGCGGTAAAATTCCGGATTGATGTTGGGCTCACCAACAAAAACATCCAGCCCTGCGCCCCGAATATTTTTCTTTTCCAAGGCTTCGAGAAGGGCTTTTTCATCGACAAGACTGCCTCTGGCAATATTGATGAGGGTGCCATTTTTACCGAGTTTTTCTAAAATATCCGCATTGATGATTTTTTTGGTTTCTTTTGTTCCGGGAAGGGCGAGGATCAGCGTATCGGCCCATGTGGCGAGAGATTGCAGTGTCTCCTCACGGGGAAAGGCGGTTTTTTGTGCTGTGCGGTTATAATAGCGGATTTCAGCGCCGAAAACGGCCATACGATCGGCGATTTTCTTTCCGATTGCACCAAAACCGGCAATGCCGATTCTAGAATTTTTGATTGCATGTCCCAAAGGTGGTTCACCGCATTTTAGCCAAGATCCGTTTTTCATCCATTCTGTATTGGCAATGAAATGACGGTTCAGATTGAGCAGAAGCATGAGGGCCGTGTCTGCCACTTCGTCAGCATTCACGCCAGCCGTTGTTGAGATTTTGATTCCGCGCTTTTTGAGGGTTTGAAGCGGCAGCCGGTCAACGCCAACGCCGAAAACAGAGATAATTTCCAGATTGGGAAGTTTTGCAAGCATTTCTTCTGAAATGCCGATAGCGAAATTTGTAATCACAGCCTTGATGTCCGAGGCGTTTTTGATCATCCCGTCAGCAGAAGGCGCTTGTGGCATCGCCGAAAAATGATCTGGATGTGTAAAATCTTTGAACCCCTTATCTAATAGGAGTGTTTGGGCGGCATCATAAGGTTTGAACATCTTTGTTTCCTGTTGCAATCAGCATGGGGAGGTCAGCATGAATAAGAATGCGATAGGCATATTATCTTTTAAAAATAAGTTTTGAGCTCTCTTTGGAAAGAGGTCTGTCTCAAAAAAAGAATCATTTGATTGTGTTTCCGCTATTCTTCCTTATCCTTAGGAGATGTTCTTCTGACTTGAAAGTTTTCTACCTTAATTATGTTTACATCTCCAAAAAACAGAAGATCTTCTTCCCTTTTGTATCAACGCCGTGATTTTATAAAACGGAGTGCTTTGTTGGCCCTTGGCAGCTCCGTTGCGGCTGATTTTTTACTCTATGGATCACAGGCTTGGGCTGACGATGCCGAAAGCGAGACCTATCAAATCGGCAAATCAGCCGAATGGAAAGGGCTTTCTGCGGTGAGGCTGCAGGCAAATCTTCTGACAACCGCCCAGCAGGCTGCCTTTTACTATAATAATTTCTATGAGTTCGGGATGGATAAAACCGATCCAGCGAAATATTCAGGACGTTATATTCCTTATCCTTGGCAGTTGGAAATTGACGGTTTAGTGGAAGAGCCCGTTATTTTAGATATTCGGGATCTAATGCATGCCTCTGATCTCGAAGAGCGTGTCTATCGCATGCGCTGTGTTGAGGGCTGGTCGATGGTCATTCCTTGGAATGGGATTCCGCTCCATAAAATTTTGGCAAAGGTTAAAATTAAGCCGGAGGCGAATTTTGTAGCCTTTGAATCCATTGTCCGTCCAGATCAAATGTCTGGGCAGGAAGGGGCTGGAGGGATTGCATGGCCCTATTGTGAAGGGTTGCGTTTGGACGAGGCACAGCATGATCTCACGCTTTTAGCTGTCGGAGCCTATGGACAGAATTTGGTCAAGCAAATGGGGGCACCGCTTCGCCTCGTTGTGCCTTGGAAATATGGGTTTAAAGGCATTAAAGCCATTCAGAAGATGACGCTGACGGCGCAGCAGCCGATAACAACATGGCATCAGTTGAATCCCACAGAGTATGGGTTTTATGCCAATGTTAATCCGAACTTGCCGCATCCGAGATGGAGCCAAGCCAGTGAGCGCTTTATTTCAGGTGTTGGTTTCAGAGGCATTACCCGTCAGGAAACCTTGCCTTTCAATGGCTATGGGCAAGAGGTTGCGGCACTATATCAGGATGAGACGGAGGAATATTATTATTAAGCTGCGGAATTTTCTGCTGAAAATGCATCGTCCTTTTCTTTACTTTCTCTTTTTAGTTCCGGGATTTTTTCTGTATTTGCAAGCAGAAACAGGCGCACTTGGGATTGATCCTGTGATTGCGCTTGAGCGAGGCTTAGGATTATGGAGTTTTCGGTTTTTATTGCTGTGCATTGCCTTGCTGCCGCTGTCTAAAATCTTCTCTTTTAAAAAGCTTTTGACTTATCGCCGTATGATTGGTTTGACCGCCTTTTTTTATGCTTGTGCGCATTTGGCGGTTTTTGTCTTTATTGATTTGGCAGGGGAGTGGCAGGCTGTATTGAAACAAATAACGCATCAGCTTTTTATGCAATGCGGTGCCATTGTTTTTGTAATTTTATTGCTCTTGGCAGTGACTTCCAACCAAAAAAGCATGCGTCTGCTTAAAAGACGCTGGAAAAAGCTTCATCGCTTGGTGTATCCAGCCATTATGATCGGTATGATCCATTTCTTTTTGACCTATAAAACCTGGACAGAGGAAACGCTTTTTTACAGTCTTGTTTTAGGCGTGATCCTGCTGGCCCGTTTTCGAGAAAACAGGCTTTTTAGGCCGTTTTTTATACTGGGAAAATAGAAGAACCCGCTTTCAAAGCGGGTTCTTCTACAGATGACATTTTACGCAATCTTTTTGGAGGGTGTTTTCTCTCTTTCTTTTTCTAAAAGCATTTTGAGTTTTTGATCTAAGCGATCAATTTCTTTATCTGCATGCGTCCACCAGTCTGAAGACCAGATGCGTAAAATCTGCCATCCCATCCCTTGAAGCACTTCTTGACGCACAATATCTCTATCGCGTGCAGAGGCGCGGCTATGATAGCTTGCGCCATCACATTCGATGCCAGCTAAATAAGTTTGCGGCATGTCTGGATTAACAATACCGAGATCAATCCTAAAAGAGCCGACACCTACTTGAGGGTGAACCTCCCAGCCTTTTTTATGAAGCAGCGTGGCGACTTCTTCTTCAAAAGGCGAGTCAAAGGTTTGATAGGTGCGTTTTGGCAATGCTTCGCCGCCTTTTCGGTTAAGAGGGCCAAAATTCTGACTGAATTTGCCTGTTCTGTCAGGGCCGAATGTTGTTGAGAAGAACATAATATCCCGTTCCTCTCCCTGAACCTCTTCTAAATTTCGGATGAGAAGCGGGACGCAATCAAGGTCAGTTTCGGCTTCTTCTGAGAGTAGAAGTGAAAGTTCTGGATATTTCAAAGCTTGATTGGCAATCAGTTGGGAAATGAGATCACGTTGAGATTTATTAAACGTGATAATCCCAAGAGATTGTATTGCAAGGCCTAAAGCCTCACGTTTTTTTTGCTCTTTGGCATGATTGACGACAGCTTCAACAACTTCTGTGGCCTCAACAGGATTTGTGCATGCAGCATTATTTTTATTGGAGCCGTTCCCTGATTGATAAATGGCATCTTTTACGTGAACAAAGGAAAGTGCCTGATCTGAAATATTTGGTGCTGGAAAGGTGACAAGCTTGCCTTGGTAATAGTGATGATTGGAAAAATCAATCAAACTTTCATTTCGAGAACGGTAGTGCCAGCTTAGAAGAATTTCAGGTATGCCGGCAGTGAGGCATTCATCTAAGATAGATTCCTCATCGACATTATCGCCCAATGCCTCATTTTCTTCGGCTTCTTTTTTGAAAAAACTGGTTGGCGGCAACTGCTTTGGATCACCGACAATGATAGCTTGTTTGGCCCGGGTGATTGCACCGATGGCTTCACATGTTTTGATTTGAGAAGCCTCATCAAAAATAACCAAGTCAAATGCTTCGGTATTTTCAGAAAGGAAGCGTGCGCATGAAAGGGGGCTCATCATGAGGCAGGGGGTGATGTTGTGGATAATTTTTTTTGTTTTTTCCAGGAGTTCTCGTACAGGAATATGACGCATTTTCTTTTTGCTCTCTTTAAGGATGAGAGCAAAGGCATCTTTATCTTGGGGTGTACTTTGATTGGGACAGAATTTTAAAAGATTTTCTCGAATAGAAATTGCAGCGGCACCTTCTTCCTCAAGCCAATTCTGATCGCATTTTTTAAAATGCTGGATAGCAAGTTCCCGATCTTTGCCTGTATGGTTGCTCAATAGCGTATTGTGTGCGCTTTTTTCATTTAGAATTTTTGTTGCATAGGCTTTTTTTAAAAGCCTTTTTAAGATCTTTTGAGGCGATTTCATTTTTCTGAAGCAGATGTGCAAAATGACCGACCTGTAACCTTTCCGCTTGAAGGATACTGCGCTGATAGGCTGTCCATTCTCTTAAATGCGGCAATGATTTATGCCATCGTGCGAAGATGTTCGGTATTTTCTCAAGCCATGAACCATTTTGAATTTTTAGGGTACTAAGGGAGGTTTCTGTCTCTTTTTCAACCTCTTCAATCAGCGGCAGTAATTTTAGCAGATGGATTTGGTAGCTGCTGAGAAGATTTTTGAGCCTTTCATTAAGGGGGGAGATGTTTTTGAGCTGAATTTTGAAAGATTGCGGCAGCGCACTCATTTTGGCCAAAATGACTTGCTGCGTAAGGGATTCCAGTTTTTGAAAAGCTTGGAATGATTGATTTAAAAGAGAAATTTGCGCAGAAGAGACTTTGAAAGATTTAAGGTTTAACGCAATTTCTGTCGGATCTTCTGTATTGAAAAGCTGTTTTTGCAAATCTGGATGCGTATGAAGCAATCTTAGAATTTTTGTATATTTTTCATTCCAGCTTTCTTCTGCCGTTTCAAATAATCTTTGCGCCTCTTCTTCTTTCAGGTGCAAATCGGAGAGGGTTACGTTTTTTTTAAGATTTTTTTGTGCAAGAAAATTTTTAAATTTGTGTGCAGCCTGCCATGTTTTTAAAGCTTGCGTACAGTTATCTAAAGATTCCTTCGCTTCTCTTTTCTTAATTTGAGCCGCTTCCAAAGCCGTAAAAGCCGCAGGAATTTTTTCTGCCCTTTCTGAAAAACACCATAAGGAGATTTCTGGAAGAAGGCGTGCTTGTAAAATTTCCTTTAACAGGGAAAAGGCTTGGAGACTTACAAATGAAAAAGAGATACCGGCGGTTTGAGAAATTTTTTTGATTAGCTCTTCTGCATGTTTCCATTCTGTAATGAGGATTGGCAGGAGATCTCTAAGACGTTCTTCTGTTGCAAATATGTAGTGTTTGAGGCTCAGATATGTAAAATCTTTTTGCGCTTCTGGTGCGACATCTTCCCATTTTTGGATTAAATCCTCCAAGGCATCAAGACGTTCAGCAAGTGGAAAATCATTGAGACTAAAATCAGCGCCAAGGGAGATATCGGGCGTTTTGAGACGCTGGGCACGCAGCCGTTCTCCGGCCGCTTGATAAAAGCTCCATTGTCCGTTTTCTTTTTCATGGACAGATTTTGTCAGCGCATTGAGTTTGGAAACAATATTTTGCTTCTCTTCCAAGAGCGACAGAGCGTTATTTTCTTCTTGGGGGCGGTGTAAAGAGATCTCTGTTGTGCTGGCTAAATGCGTAACAATTTCTTTTTTATTTGCTTTTTGTGAAAATAGGTCAAGACAGGCGCTGCCGAGACCGAGTTTTTGAAGACGCTGATGCACGACAGATAAAGCCGTTTGCTTTGCCGCGACAAAAAGAATTTTTTTGCCTGCATGAAGGCGGTCTGCAATGATATTTGCGATGGTTTGGCTTTTCCCGGTCCCCGGCGGTCCGATAAGAACAAAGCTTTCTCCCGAAGCAGCACGTTTAACCGCTAAAAGCTGAGAGGAATCTGCAGGAAGTGGGCAAAATAATGTCGTGTTCTGGAGTAAATCATCTAATTTAGCGCCGGCCAGCCTTTCTGCTGTTTCAAAGTTTCGGCGATGTTCCGCTTCATCGTCAGAAGGAAAGTCAGCCTGCTTTTTAAGCAGCTGCTGAACAAGAGGATGTTTTAAAATGCTTTCTTCACGATTTTTAAGATCTGTCCATAAGTAGAAACTTTCAAAATCCAGTATGGATAAGGTGACAGTTTCGGTAATTTCAAAGCCGGAAATTCCTTCTTGGGCAATTTTTTGGCGCAATCCCCCTAAAAAGGCTGTGAGGCTTGTTTCGCCCGTTTGTATTTTTTCAAGAAGATCAAGGGAGGGGGTAAAGTTTAAATTGAACGCTTTTTGCAGATATTCCCCGATAGTCGTATTGAAAGCAACATCCTCCTCCCGCATTCTAAGTTCCGAAGGAGAACGTCCGTTCGGGCGTGAAAGCATGACAGGCCATAAAATTAAGGGTGCTTCGAAAGGATCAGAATAGCGGGCATTTTCTTCTTTCCATTTTATTCCTCCAATTGTGAGCCATAAAATATTTGCACCGCCTTCTCTTAGAGCGCTTTGGGCATCATAGCGCATTTGCGTGAGACGATTTTCCATTTTATTGGCGGAAAGTTCCTCTAAAATCAGATTATTTTGCTTATCAAGGTTATGAAGGGCAAAATTTTTCTTCTCCGCTTCATTTTCTAAAAGATTAGGAGAGCCTGCCTGTCTTTCAGGCCAAACAGCAAAACAGAGGTGATCTAATTTTTTCGAGCTATTTTTTTCTGTTTTTCGAAGTTTTTCAGCGAGCAGATTGAGATCAGGGCTGTAAAGATAAGTTGTCTTGTTTGTGCTTTTTTTAGGTAGTTTAATAAGACGGTTTTTAGAAGAAAAATCTAAAAGTTTTTTTGTCCACTCGCCAAAGCGGGAAAGAGAATTTTCTGTCGTCTCAAAATAAGTGTTTTCGCTAAAAGTCGGCGTTGACCAGTTTTGAAAAAGGGTGTTTTCCAGCGTCTTTCTCAAAGGGTTCTCAATCGATGTAATTTCCCGCTCTGAGGGGAAAGGTAAAATCCCTTCTTGGCGGCTTAAAGAAATATCTAAAGCATATTCAAAAATTTTCGCTTCGTCTGAGGTAAATGCCGTATCATTAAGCTTTGAAAGTGTTTCTTCGGCATTTTCATTAGCCAGATGAAAATCAGCAGGGGAGGGGCGGCAAAGATTCGTGGTTTCAAAAACAATGAGATTCTTAGCTTTCACATGATTGCGTATCGCTAGAATATCTTTCCAAATTGCTGTCGGCGCCTGTGTTTTCTCAAGCCAAACACCGGTAAAGGCATGATTGTTGGTCATAAGAATAACCGGATGAAGGCCTGCCTGCTCCAAACAGGAGGCGAGAAGAAGAGATGTGTCTAAGCAAGTGGCTAGCCCCTCTCTTAAAATTTGATCCGGTAGACGCACACGCTGGCCATTTTGAACAAAAGAGGCTTTTGGGCTTGCATAATAAATTTCTTCTTGGCAAAGGGCACGCCAAATGGCTTGTGCTTGATCCCAGACAGCCTGTTTGTCTCTTTGGTAGGCAATCAGCCCATGCGTAATTTTGTTCTCACCTAAAATAGAGGCGGCTTTTTTTAAAATCGCATTAACGCTATCGGCGTTAGGCGTTACGAAAGTAGAGAGTAAAACAGGCTCATGGGCACAGCCTCCCCATTCATCAAAAGCAAGGATTTTAAGATTTTCTTTCTGTGTAAAAAGTATGTTTTCGTCATTGTTTTTCACAAGAATGGAAATTTCTACGAGCGTTGCTTCTGTTTTTTCCAAAAGGGATTTCAGGTCAATAGAAAGGGACTCTTTTGATGTTTGAATTTGATAAGTGCTATGGGCGTTTAAGGCGCTAAGATGCCAAACTTTCTTTTCTAAAAGAGCAGGGTAAGCCGAGAGTTCTATGGAGAGATTTGTAAAGTTTTTTTCTGTAAGATTCGTAATGTCGAGAGAAAGAAGGCTTGGGCGGTGATTGAGATAGTAAGCCAAGCTGAAAGGGTTATTGAAGAGGGCTTTTAGTGTAAAGGGATGCGTCTTAAGCAACGCCTTGTCGGTCGGAGTGCGTTTTGAGGTGTTTTTCTTTTTTGTTGTCCTATACCCATCAGGATTTGACAAACGGATAAGTTGTTTGTTTTCTCTCCGCTCCTCTCGTTCCGTTTCTGTGCAAAGACGGCTCAAATAGTCTCCCAGCCGAACGCCCAAGCGTTCTGCCACATCAGGACGGTTAATCTTCTCCAATTCTCTACGAATTGCGTTAAGAGAATAACCCCCAATATACCACGCTTTCACAGCATTTAAGGCGTCTGTTTGAGTGTAGGGAATAGAAGCAGACTCTTCCTGTTCCTCTTCTTCTGGTGTTTCCGTTACTTGTGCTTCTTCAAGCATTTTGTTACTACCTCCTCAAATTTTTAGAAGAAATATTTGTTATTATTGTAAATTATTTTAATTGCTGTGCATGATAAAAAGCGGACAAATATTTGTTTATTTGTCCGCTTTATTTTTTGATTGTCTTTCCGTAATTAAGGCAGGGTGCCATCTGGGGCAATAACACCGCCGGCTTGGCGGTATTTAAATTCTGCTTGGGAGCAACGCTGGCGGTATCCTTCACGGCCGGCTTCCATTAAGCCGATAAGAATTTCTGTATCCCGTAAGATTTCTTGACGAAGCTCTTCCCCCCCGGCCTCTTCACTGTCTAGAGGGTTCTCTTTTAAGCGTTTAAGGTCAATGACAGCTCTTGCAATGATTGTTTCTGCACGGGCAACATGTTCTTGCGCATCCTGATAAATCTTTTTGGCAGCTTCTTGTTTTGCTTTCTGTGGATCTTCTGATGTCACAGCCTTGTTCCTTTTTTAGAGATTATTCTGTAAAATGAATTGCTTCATAAAAGAGATACGCCCCTAAGCACGCAACCGCAATTTTTTTATGAAAAGGGAAAAAGGATATTTTAATGTCTGAGGATTTTTTAGAGGGTGATGGTAAAAAATTAGCGTCTAAATCGGATCTTTTTCTAAAATATTTTTTACTGATTATTGTGGCCTGTACACTTTATTTATTGCCAGATTTTTTACAGCATTTAGCGTGGCTATTTTAACGGCTCTTTACAAAAATTATTTTTATAGAATATAATGATGCAAACTTTTAAGCGCTTTATTATTTGTTCTAAATGATATTCAAAGCGCATTAATCCCATTTTCGAGATGTGAAAGCTTATGTCCGGCCTTTTGAACCGAACCTTTTTCAGCAAGAACGCACAGAAGAAGTCACATGCCCGAAAACCGCATCGTCATTCAGGACGACGCCATACGAAAATCTGCGGGAGCTGATGATTGCGGTTTAAGTCTCTTTTTAAAAGGGACAATGGGACGAGACGGAAAATCCAGAAATTTACTCAAAGATTTTTTCTTTTTCTTAAAGAAAAGAATTTTAAAGCTCTTTTGAGAATAGATGACGATCTCCGCTCGATAAGAGGATATGTTTTTTAAATTACAAAGAATAGCCATTTATGGCTCAGCCATTAGTGCTGTGCTTGGCAGTGCGGGTATTTTTACAGTTAAAGCACAGGCTGAAAACGCACCGGTAGAAATCGGCAAAAGTAAAAAACAGAATGTTGAGATTTCATTACACATGACGGCAGGAAATATGATGCCGGATATGCCTCAAATGCCGATGATGTCATCGGATGAAACACCGCAAGCATTGGCTCTTCAGCAACGGGCGATTAACCAGAAAAATGACATTAAAGAATGGCAAGAGCGTGGCAATACGGCGACGGGGCCAGATCAGTTCGGTGAAGTAAAATCGGTTGCCCAAGAGCAGATTATTCATGCAAGAATTTGGAAAAAACTCGATAAATGGGGGGTTTTGGGCGATGTTGGAAAATTTTTTACGCAGCCTATGCCGGAATTTTGGAATCAAGGCACGATTAATGAATCTTTCCCGGCGATGAACGGCAAAGGGCATTGGTGTGTTGAGCCGATGTTCTTTGGGAGTACGCCATGGGGGTCTTTTAATTCAAATGGTCACCATGATACGTCAAAAGCAGCGAATGGCGGTAATAATTATACCAATCTTTGGTGGATGGCCTATTCGATCACCGATCAGCTCGAAGTTTTTATTGAGCCGACTTATGAGGTGAATTGGAATGGCGGCGCTAGTACGGGAAGTCCTGAATTTGCTGATTTACCTTTTGGGATTAAATATAGAACCAGCTCCAGCTACTCTCCTTCATTGACGCTAACGCTAGGGGGACAGGCACCGACAGGACGTTATGATAAATTATCTAATCCCAATGACGGCTCCGGATCAGGTTCATGGTATTTTAATTTTGGCGTGACGATGATGTATTCCATTCCTGTTTTTGGTCATCCTTTGATTAGCTCTGTTTGGGCCTCTGCTAATCAATCAACAGGCGACGCACGAATTCACGGCATGTCAACCTATGGCACAGAGGCAGGATTTGATGGCTGGGCAAGTCCAAGTCAGTTTGGAAGTGCCGGGGAAGGGTTTGAATATGGTCTTACTAAAAAATTTGGTCTTGCATTGGATTTGATGGGAAATTGGGCTGCACCTACGAGTGTTAAAGGCCATGATGCGAATGGTGTTTGGTCGAAAACCAAAGGGGAATGGAGTGATCAGTTTACGGTTGTTCCTGGATTGGAATATGCTTTTTCCCCGAATTGGGGGATTGTCGGGCAGGTTTCAGTTCCTGTCGTGGGACGTAACACAAGTGCGAATTTAACGCCGCAAATGGCAGTTGTCGCCTATTACTAAGGGGGAGATTGGCTTTTCAATCTTTCCTTTCCCAAAAAAATGTTGCGTAATCGCCGCATTCTTTTTTTTGTTAGAGATTTACCCTTGGTGCTAATGTCTTTTTTTTAAATTTCCTTTTAAAGCTCATGTGACATTTTTCTCTCTGACTGTGTATGGGCTTGAAGTTTTTAAAAAATCTCCCTCCTTTTTTCTTTCGGTTGCTTTTTATAGCGGGCCTAGGAACTTCCATTTTGTGGGAGGGTTCGGCACGGGCAGAAGAACGGCGGACAGTTGATTTACGAGAGTCGCGGCGCGGTAATGAAATGTCGTTTCAGAAGACGGAAATGCTGGTGCCGAATGTGCCTAAAATGCCGATTGCTTCGCCGGGGCAAACGATTGCACAGTTCAAGGCGCAGCAAGAGCGTATCAATGAAAAAAATGAGATTAAAGAATGGCAATCCAGAGGAAATGTCGCAACAGGGCCAGATCAATTTGGCGAAGTTACAACGCTCAAGCAAGAGCAGATTATTCATGCACGTCTTTGGAAAAATCTCGATAAATGGGGAATTTTAGGAGATATTGGCAAGTTTTTGACGCAGCCGACCCCGGATTTTTGGAGTTTCGGCACTTCTAATGAATCTTTTGCAGGCATGAGCGGTCAGGGGCATTGGTGTGTAGCCCCAATGTTTTTTGGGACAACGCCTTGGGGCAATTTTAGCGATCATGGCCACCATGACACTTCCGCAAAGGGTGGCAATTCTTTTTCCAATAGCTGGTGGCTGGCTTATGCGGTGACCGATAAGCTCGAAGTATGGGCAACACCGGGATTTGATTTAAAATGGAATGGCGGTGCGTCGCTTTCAAGTCCGCAGGCGACCGATACACCTTTTGGGATAAAATATAGAACCAGCACCGCTTATTCACCTTCTTTGACATTGACGCTTGGAGGGCAGGCCCCAACGGGCAGATGGGACAGGCTTTCAAATCCAAATGACGCTTCCGGAGCGGGAACATGGTATTTCAATTTTGGCGTGACGATGCTTTATACAATTCCGGTTTTGGGACATGCGTTGGTTGGCACTGTCTGGGCGACAGCAAATCAGGCGACAGGTCAAGCGAGACTTCATGGGATGTCCGCTTATGGCACAGAATCTGGTTTTGACGGCTGGGCAAGACCGAGCGAGTTCGGGACAGCCGGACAGGATTTTCAGTATGGGATTACGAAAAAATTCGGTCTTGTTCTGGATTTAGTCGGGAAATGGAGCGCCCCGACCAGTGTTAAAGGCTGGGACGCTACCGGTAACTGGACAGAGAAAAAACAGGCTTGGTCAGACCAGTTTACGGTCATTCCGGGATTTGAATATGGTTTTACACCTAATCTCGGTTTTGTCGCACAGGTAAGTGTCCCCGTTGTTGGCCGCAATAGTGCTGCAAATCTAATGCCGGAAGGGGCTTTTGTCGTTTATTATTAGTGCTCTTCCAAAAAGGAGATTTTAAAGCGATGGATTTTCTATTTTTGTAAGGTGCCAGTTTTGAATAAATAGGCTGATTTCCTCAGGAGAATTCAAATCAAGCTGGGGAATTTTTAAGTGGGGAATTTCAATATCTGTGGCGATGGCGATAGCATGGGAATCACACACGAGATCCGTTAGAGGGTGGCCGGCGCCTTGTCTGAAAAGCTGTATTTTAGGGATGTCTTCATTTTTAAATCCCTCTACGAGGATCAGATCCAGTTTTGTTTCATCCATGCGAGAGGCAAGATAGCCGAGATTGAGCGTTTCCGCCTCGGGTGTTTCTGTCATGAGCGCCCATCTTTTGGCGCTGGCAACAAGGGTTTGATGGGCACCGGCTTTGCGAAGTTCGTAACTGTCTTTGCCTTTGGTATCCACATCCATATTATGGTGGGTATGCTTAATCAGACCGACACGGAGATTTTTCGCCGCTAAAAGAGGGATGAGCTGTTTTAGAAGGGTTGTTTTCCCTGTGCCGCTCCATGCACAGATGCCGAGAAGGGGAAGCTTTTTCATGAGAAATCCTGTTGAAAGACGAGTAAAAAGGCGGCAGCTTCGTTTCCCGGCGGCACTTGGCCAAGATATTGGCCATTTTTACCAATCACCGCACCGGATTTGGAAAGTTTTCCAAGAAAATTACCATCTTTTCCGCTCAGATGGCCGTGGCGGTTGATACGTCCGGCATAGGCGCCAAAACGGTCATGGAAAGAGCCATCTGAATTGATTTTACCGATATAGTTGCCCTGACGATCCTTAAACATGCCATTTAAGGCTTTATGGCCGGCATATCCATCTTTTTTGGAGTAGAAATTGCCAAAGGAATCCCGGCTGCCGCCTGAACTGCTCTGCTGTTTGTCAAATTCTGCAACCGTCTTGGGGATATTGACCTTTGTTGGTAGGAGCAAGGAACGCAAAAACGGAATATGGCTAAGAATTTTGAGGATCATTGATTTTTAAACATGCTTTTTAAATTTCCTTTTGATAGGAAGGAAAAATGAGATTTTAAGGAAAGCGTCTTGTGTGAAGCATAAACAAAGAAGTTTAAAAATTCTATGGATACTGCCTCTCTGTTTTTTATATCAGGGAATAGCAGGGGTGGCGCATGCGATTGATCCGGCTCAGATTGATGATTTTGTGCAAAGAGCGGATCATGGGGACATGCAGGCGGAATATGTTCTTGGAATTTCTTTTTTAAAGGGGGATGGCATTGTTCAGAATGATTTTCTGGCAAAGCAATATTTAAAATTAGCGGCGGCACAGGGCCATCAGGAAGCGCAAATTCAGTTGGATAAAATCGCTGGAAAAGCAAAGCCAATGATTCCCTTAAAACCGAATTTTGATCATACGCTTCCACCACAGCCTAAAATCGGTCAGAATATCAAAAAAGCATCGCCGGTGAAGGCCGCTCCTTCCAAGCATGAAAGAAAGGTACCGCATATGTTTCTTATTTTGGAGCTTATTTTAGGGGGGACTTTTTTTCTTTTTGGCTTTCAAATGCTTTATCGCGTTTATCGTTTTGTTTTTCCTAAGAAACAGACCCAATCCAAGCTTGGAACGCAAAAATCCTCTTATCAGATTATCAGTGATTTTAAGGGGCGTTTGTAAGATTGGCTGAGAATATACGCTTTTTCCTTGCGTCTTTTACCGGAGGGTTTTTTATATTATAGCAGTCCTCCAAGATTGTTTTAATTTTTGTGAAAGAGGATGTTGAGAGAATGCGTCATTTTAAAGCCAAGCATTTATTTTCATTTCGGGCACTCATGCTAAGTGCTGTCTTTGTTTCTGCTTTTTCCACCTCTTTTGCAAATGCTAAACATAAGAATGTTTCAAAAGGGCAGGCAGAAAATCTAGAGGAGATCTTAGCCAGTGTGAAAGGGAACCCTGTTGCGTTGGAAGGTTTTCTAAAGACATTCCCAAAAGGTTCTGACCTTCACAATCATTTGACGGGTGCGATTTATGCTGAGAATTTCCTGCGCTGGGCCGGTGAGGACGGCAATTGTATTGCAATAGATAAGCAGGCCATTCTCCCGACTTCCTGCACCTCTCCTGCTCAGAAAAATTTACGTCCTGCAAAAGATATTTTGAAAAATAAGGATCAGGAAGAGAAAATGGTGGATGCGATGTCCATGCGTCATTTTGTCTATCATCCGGGAGGCGAGACAGGACATGACCATTTCTTTGCGGCTTTTCACCGTTTTGACGGTTTGAAAGATTTTAGAATGGGCGACATGCTGGCAGAGGCTACCGGCCGTGCCGCAGAAGATCATGTCGAATATGTTGAATTTATGATTGCCCCAACCGTGATGGCGGCCATTCATGCCGGGAGTAAACTGCCCGATTCCAAAGAAGATGGGAATACGGCTTTCAAATTTTGGGAGCAGGCATTAGCCCCTGAATTACCAAAACTTGTCGCACAGGCGGAAAAAGAAATTAACGAGGCCGAAAAACGTAGTCGGAAGCTTTTAAATTGTGACGCTAAAAATCCTCAGCCAGCCTGTTCTGTGCATGTGCGTTATCTTTATCAGGCATTGAGAACCTATAGTCCGAAAGAGGTTTTTGCCCAATTATCCCTTGGCTATGCATTGGCGGCAAAAGATTCCCGTGTTGTGGGGGTCGATTTTGCAGAGCCGGAAGATAATGAAGTGGCGGTGAAAGATTATGCGCAGCACATGCAGATGTTTGCCTTTTTGAATAAGGTTTATCCTTCTGTGAAGCTGTCTCTGCACGCTGGAGAGCTAAGCCGTGATCTTGTTCCTAAGGATGCGTTGAAAAACCATATCAGGCAGGCGATTGAAGTGGCAGGCGCAAAACGTATTGGTCATGGGGTGGACATTGCCGGGGAAGAGAATAGCGACCAATTACTCAAAGAAATGTCTGATAAAGGCATCATGGTCGAAATTAACCTAACCTCTAATGATGAGATCTTAAATGTGAAGGGCAAGGCGCATCCGCTAGCGCTTTATCAGCATGCGAATGTGCCAGTCGCACTCTCTACCGATGATGAGGGGGTTTCCCGTGGTAATTTGACGCAGGAATATATGCGTGCTGTTACAGACCAAAATCAGCATTATGAGGATTTGAAAAATTTCAGCCGAACGGGTTTGGAAAAATCCTTTATGCCGGGAAAATCTCTTTGGGTGAAGAAAGACAAGCCTGTGAAACAGTGCCAATCTTCTCTTAAAACCGGTAAGCTTTCAAAAGAATGCACTCATTTTCTTGAAGAGAATGAAAAAGCCCGCTTACAGTGGGAATTAGAAGAAAAATTCAAAGCGTTTGAAAAGAAGGCATTGCAATCAAAAGCTTAAATTTTTTACAAGCCCGATAATCTTTTTTAAAGAAGTCGATCGGGCTTTTTTCAGGTTTTTAAAAAGGAGGACAGGTGCATTTATGTGCTTGTCCTCCTTTCTGTATGGTTTTAGACTAAAGCGCACACGGATAGACAGCGCATACGACTCTAAGAGGAATATTATTTTGAGCGATTTTGAACAGGTTCCTTTTTCTGATTTTTCAGCCATTGAATTTGCTGAAAATCCTGAAAATAGATGCCCTTGCATCCTGCTACTTGATGTTTCTGGCTCTATGTCTGCTGGGATGTTTAGCACAAAAGGCCCCATTGACGATCTTAATGAAGGGGTTCGCCTTTTTAAGAGCGAACTGGAAAAAGATTCCTTGGCGGCAAAACGTGTCGAGATTTCTATTGTGACCTTTGGCGGAGATGTCAAAATTGCTCAAGAATTCTCAACGGTCGATGAATTCCATCCCTATGATTTTAAGGCAACCGGCCTGACCCCGATGGGTGAAGCCATTGAAACAGCTATTGGGTTGCTGAGAGATCGCAAAAGCCAATATCAGGCCAATGGTATTAAATATTATCGCCCTTGGATTTTTATGATTACCGATGGTGGCCCTAATGATGATGTCACCAGAGCGATGGAATTGATTAGAAACGGTGAGGCGGCCAAAGAATTTGCCTTTTTTGGGATTGGCGTAAAAGATGCCGATATGAATATTTTGAAAGAGCTTTCTGTGCGTGCGCCGCTGAAACTTCAAGGGGTTAAATTTAATGAGCTTTTTAGCTGGCTTTCCAGCTCTTTAAGCTCTGTCTCCCGTTCTCGTCCAGGCGAAAGCGTGGCGCTTCCTTCGCCGGAAGGCTGGGCTGAAATCTAAAAAGGGGGGGAGAATGATGAAACCTTGGCGGTGGATGCAGGCCTCTAAAATTGGCACGAGCCATCTTAAAAACCAAACTGCTTTGCAGGATGCTTGCGTTGCCTTTCCAATTTCACCGCCGCTTTTTTCAAAGCGGAAAGATTTCTGGTTTTCCGCCATTGTCTGTGATGGTGCCGGCAGTACCTCTCACGGCGGCGAGGGGGCGCAAATTGCCTGCCGCTTTCTCAAAGAAAAAATCCGCCGTTATTTTAAAAAATCCTCTATTTTACCTTCGGAAACGATTCTAAGAGGATGGGTTTTAGAAACACGTCAAGAGATTGCCCGCCAAGCGGAAAAGTCCGCTGAAAATCTCTCTCTTAAAGATTTTGCCTGCACCTTGGTGCTTTTCTTGGGTAATGGTACCCAGCAAATCTGTGCCCATATTGGCGATGGGGCGATTGTGACCTGTGATGCCACGCAATCTTGGGAGTGTTTTTCGGCGCCGCATCATGGGGAATATGCTTCGACAACTTATTTTTTGACAGATAAGACGTTGCAAATTCGGGTCTCTACACAGTCAAAAGAGATTAAAGGTATTTGTGTTTTTAGCGATGGGTTAGAGGGACTTGCCCTAAATCTTTCCAATAACACGCCGCATCAACCTTTTTTTCAGACCTTGTCTCGGCCGCTTGAAAAATCACTAAGGCGGAACAAAGTAGGCTGTGATAAATTCCTATCGAAAGGATTGGGAGAGCTACTGCTAAGTGAAAAAGTGTGTAGCCGTACGGATGATGATAAGACATTGATCTTTGCATTGGTGAAATGATTTTTAGATGAAGCCAGCGCATTTTTACTTGAATGGCCATCCTATCACCCTCGGCGCAAAATTGGGGAGCGGCGGTGAGGGGGATGTTTATGAAATTCAAGAAAGCTCCTCTCTTGCGGTAAAGCTTTATAAACCGGATAAGGCCGCTTCCAGAGCCTCTAAAATTCGCTTTATGGTTCAGCAAAAGCTTGCGGAACGTGCCGGAAAAATGGTTGCCTTTCCACAGGCTATTGTGACCGACCAAAAGGGTTGTTTTTGCGGATTTAGCATGAAAAAAGTGGTCGGTTATTTACCGGTGCATGAGCTTTACAGTCCCAAAAGCCGCCGATTGAAATTTCCGAATAAAGATTATCGTTTTTTAGTCCATACAACGCAAAATATTGTGCGTGCCATTGCGAGCGTACATAAAGCAGGCTGTGTTATCGGGGATATTAACCATTCCGGGATTTTAATCTCACGGGATGGGTTGGCTATTTTGATTGATACAGACTCTTTCCAAATCCATGATGGGCGCAAGGCTTATCATTGTCAGGTTGGTGTTGAGGAATATACGGCGCCGGAGCTCCAAGGGCAGTCTTTAACGAAGACTTTACGCACAGAAAACCATGATTGTTTTGCGCTCGCTGTTTTGATTTTTTATCTTTTAGGCATGGGGCGTCATCCCTTTGCAGGGACGGATCCTCGTGACCCTAATAAGGAATTAGGACATCAAATTCGGGATTATCAATTTTCTTATTCTCTCACACGTCCTGTAAGCAATGTGCCGCCTAGAGCATCGCTTCTCCTGAAGGATTTCCCACCAGAAATCCGCAAAGCGTTTGAGGCGGCTTTCGGTGAGCGAAAATCAGGATTTTTTGGGATTAAAGGCGCGACAGCACCTCAGCGTCCGAGTGCCTTTGAATGGGTTCAATTTCTTGGGAAAATGCAAAAAACGCTGAAATCCTGTCAGGTTAATCCCCAACATTACTATTCAGCCTCAAGTAAATCTTGTCCGTGGTGCCGTATCCGCCAGCAGTCAGGGATTGATTATTTCGGGATGAATCCCCAAAAACAGACCCAGAAAAATAATCTTCTTTCTTTGAAAAAAGCCGCACATTCTCAAAATCCACAGGCAGAATGTGCCTTAGGTTTGCGTTATTTTGAGGGAAGAGGTGTTTCAAAAGATCCTCAAAAGGCTTTCCAGTGGCTTCAAGAGGCGGAAAAACACGGGAGTATAGCCGCTTCTTTCAACCTAGGAGTGATTTTTTACCAAGGAAACGGGATTGGCCAAAATTTCGAGATGGCACGAAAATATTTTGAAAAGGCCGCCTTATCCGGTGATCCCGATGCCAATTATAATTTAGGCGTGATGTATTTTAATGGCGATGGCATTCCCCAAAATCTCAAACACTCTGAAAAATATCTAAAAAAAGCGGCAATGAAAGGCCATGTCGAAGCGAAACAGATGCTTTCTTCGCTTTTCTAAGGCGCATTATTTGGAAAGTATACTTACTGATCTAGCACAGCAATGGAGGGCATGAGGGGGCAGGGCGGTGCCATCCATGTCCTTTGCGGATAGGTTCTGCCGAATTTTCGGGCAGAAAGATAGCGTTCGACTTTTAGAGAGCAGTTATCATTTGGATCACGCTTATAACGTCTGGCTAAATCCCCTGCTTTGTCGAGAGAAAAGCCCGCCTCATGGGTGAGGATTTCATAGAGTTTTTCATAGGTGATCGGTGTTTTCTCATCCGGCGTATCGTTGAGAAGAAGATCATAATAGGGATAAGTGTCTCTTGAGATAATATGGCAGTTCAAAAGTGTGATTTTCTTTGCAGGCCAAGGGCAACGATGGTGTTGCTGTTCGAATGTTTTGGGTTCGTGATTTTTATTAGGTTTCCCCGAATGAAGCTTGTGTAAAACTTCGCCTGCCGCATGTGGAAAACCGCAATTTTCAACCGCCTCTAATAAAACGCCGTTGCACAAATCCGCTGAAGCGGAGAGCGGATAAAAAAACGGAAGCAAAAAAAGCGAGAAATATTTTTTCATGGGTTTAGAGAGCTTTATAAAAAAGAAGAATCTCAAAAGATACTCTGAGATTCTTCCTTGAAAAAGCCTTTATTGTAAAGCTTTAATAACCGGCAGTTTGTCCGCCATCAATCGAAATCACGCTGCCCGCCATGAATTTCATTCTGGGGGAGCAGATTCCTAGAACGATTTCAGCCACGTCTTCCGGAACGCCATAATCCGTCATTGCAAGGGTTTGCAATAAGGCTTTTTTGCTCTCTTCACCTTTTGCAAAATCATGGATTAAAGGTGTTTCGATTGGGCCCGGAGCAACGGCGTTGATCGCAATGCCGGCCTGTGCATATTCCAGTGCTGCTGATTTTGTCATGCCGACCACGGCGAATTTAGAGGCGACATAGGCAGAGGCACCGGCAAATCCAATAATCCCTGCACAGGAGGCCGTATTGACAATCCGGCATTGGCCGCCTGCACCGGCTTCTTTCTCAAATTTTGCAATGGTTTTGAGCATGAGGGGAATTTGGTGCTTCATCGAAAAGAAGACCCCGTCAACATTGACCTTCATCAAGCGTTGATATTCCGCACTATTCACCTCGGCCAAAGCGCCGCCGGCACCTGCCATACCTGCATTATTAAAGGCAATATCCAAACGTCCGAATTTTTCAAAAGTCTGTTTAATGGCTGCCGCAATTTGTGCTTCTTCGGCGACATCACAATGTGCAATGACGAGCGGTGCGAGATGTCCTTCTTTTGAAATAGCGGCGGCGGCTTCTTTGAGAGGTTTTTCTTTCCGTCCAATAAGAACAAGTTGTGCACCTTCTCTGGCGAAGGCTTGCGCTGTGGCTAAACCAATTCCAGAACCTGCGCCGGTAATCAAAACAACCTTATTGGCGAAAGTAGCATGAGCTGTCATGGAATATCCTTTATTTCCTAAATATCAAGAGATCTTAGATAAGGACGATCGAGCTTCTTTTAAAGCATGATGCTTGGAATAGATTTTGGGATTACTTTAAAAATCGTGGCAGGTTTAACGGAGGATTGGGTTGGAGCGTTGAATTCGCCCGAAGAAAAGCAGAAAATTCTGTTTGCTCTATATTTCTGGATTGCTTGAGGCAAGATTGATAATGGCATCTTATGCTTCTGTGAATGAAGCTCTGAAATATTCAGGAATTTCATAATCCAAAGGCTAATGGCGTCTCGTACGGGATTCGAACCCGTGTTGCCGCCGTGAAAGGGCGGTGTCCTAGGCCTCTAGACGAACGAGACAATGGCCTTATAGTCACCACATATAAATTATAAGTGGGATTATGTAACAGGAGAATGCTCTAAAGCAAATGGCGTCTCGTACGGGATTCGAACCCGTGTTGCCGCCGTGAAAGGGCGGTGTCCTAGGCCTCTAGACGAACGAGACAAGAGCCTGTTTGGTGTCCCCACTCATAGAGCAGTTTTGAACTTTATGGCAAGTAAAAAAACATGAAAAACATCATTTTTTTATATTTTTCTTTGTTTTTATGCTTTTTGTACAAAAAATAAGCTGTTTTGATGTCCACTTTTACATTCTAAATAAAGAGGAGGTGAAATTTTCACCTCTCTTTTGGACAAGTAATGGGATTTTAGGATTCCGAATGAAGGGGAAAAAGTTTTTGACCGCCAAGAATATGAACATGAAAATGTTCCACTTCTTGTCCCGCATTTGGGCCTTGGTTGGTAATGAGACGGAAACCTGACTGGCTTTTATCCTCAGCTTTTTCTAAAAAATGGGATTCGAGTAGATGCGCCGTTTCTTCAACAAGATTCCAGAAATCATTTTTCTCCTCTTGAGAGGCTCTGCTGTTAAATTCAGAGAAGTTCTGATAAGGGCCTGTGGGAATGACAATCGCATGAATTTTTGCCTTTGGCGCAATGTCATGAAAGGCCAAAGCATGCGCATTTTTTGTAATGATATTGGCAGGGATCAGTCCTTTAATAATTTTGGCAAAAATATTATCGGGATCATAAGGTACGGTCATGGCGCTTTGTCCTTTTCTTTTGGGTGAATTTCTTTGAAAGAAATTGGCGTTAACATGCAAAATAAGGTTAAAATGCTTTTAAAGCTTTTGCCAGCCTGTCCCAGTTGGTTTGGCCTTATTTTTTAAATATGATTTAATTTTTTAATGGGATTAAAATTATGGCAACTTCATTTCCTGTTTCCCTAGAGGCGCTGTTAGCACGTCAATCTGTTGATGCCCCTCAAGCGCCAGCACCCCAAGGTGAAATCCTTAATGCAATTTTAAAATCAGCTCTTTGCGCTCCCGATCATGGCCGTATTCGCCCTTGGCGTTTTGTTGTGATTGACGGGCAGAAAAATTGCGCAATCTTAGGGAAAAAAATTGCGCAAGCCGCCCATCGTCAAAATGAAGAGATCGGTGAAAAAAAACTCGGACGTTTAGAGCGTCGTTTTGCAGATGCGCCTATGGCGATTGCGATTGGGGCGGAATATTTACCCGATTGCGCAATCCCCCGATCTGAGCAGGAATATTCTGTTGCCGCAGGGGCGATGAATATCCTCAATGCGTTAAGTTTCTCAGGATTTGGTGGGGTTTGGGTTAGTGGTGCTTATGGTGAAGATGCACAATTGCGTCAAGAGCTTGGCTTGTCTGAAGATCCCCTAAAGGGCGGATTGCTGGGTTTTCTTTTGGTGGGTTCCGAACCGGAACGGATGAAAGGACTAGGGCCAAAGAAACGGCCTGCCTTGGAAGATCATGTGCTTCATTGGCCAAAAGCCTAGAAGCCGTTTGGAAAATGTCGTAAGAAGGTAAGATATTTATAGCATTTATAGATCGTGGGTTATGGGCGCCCGATTGTCCCATTGAGGAGTAAAGAGATGGAAAATTCTCACGCACAATCATTTGACATTCTCATTGGTGGCGGGGGCCCTGCCGGCCTTGCAACGGCCCTTTCTTTTGCAAGAGATGGCTGGAGAGTCGCTGTTGTGGAAAAGGCACCGCAAACGGTGCTGGCCGCCCCTTCTTTCGATGGAAGGGAAATTGCCTTAACCCATCATAGCCGCCGTTGGCTTGAGAATGCAGGCGTGTGGGAAAAATTTCCGCAAGAATGTATTTGCCCGATGTATCAGGCACGGGTTGAAAGTGGCGATGGTGGATCTTCCCCTTTGATTTTTGAGGCACCGCACTCTCTTTTTAAAAGAAAATCTTCTCCAAAGACAGGTGAAGGTAAAGCTTTGGGCTGGTTGATTGCCAACCATCTTATTCGCAAAGCCCTCTATGAGCGTGTGAAAGAAGAGGCGGATAATATTACGCTTCTTTGCGGTCATTCGATTGTGAAAACACGTCAAATTCAGGGCGGTAAAGCGGTTGCGGCAGAGCTTGATAATGGAGAAAAAATTGCGGCACGTCTTCTTGTCGCAGCGGATGGTCGTTTTTCCCATTTGCGCCAATCCGCTGGGATTGGGATTATTCTGCATGATTTTAAATCAAATGTTTTGGTTTGCCGGGTAGCGCATTATGTGCCGCATGAAAATGTGGCGCTGCAATGGTTTACAGAGGGGCGCACGGTTGCGCTTTTGCCGGTTGCAGAAATGACGGAGGACGGTCGCTATCAGTCTTCTTTGGTTTTAACCATGTCTCCTGAAAAAATTACGCATTTACAGCAATGCGATGCAGCGGAATTTAATAAGGAAATTTCGATCCTTACGGAAGATCGTTATGGCCCTTTGACACTTTCAAGCCCTCGTATTGCTTATCCGCTCAAAGCTGTTTATGCGCATCGTTTCTATGCGGATAGAATGGCGCTGGTGGGGGATGCGGCAGTCGGTATGCATCCGATTACGGCGCATGGCTTTAATTTCGGTCTCAAGGCACAGGAAATTTTGGCGCAGGAAATGCTGCAAACCAAAGATGCTGATCCCGGAAATGCACAGGCATTGCGGAAATATTGTCATAAATTAAGAATGGCGACCTTTCCGCTTTTTGCGGCAACGAATGCGATTGGGACAGTTTATACACGGGATGAAACGCCTTTCTTGATTGCTAGAAAAGCGGCGCTCAAAGTGGCTAACCGGTTGGTACCGTTTAAAAATCGTATCGCCAGAGCATTAATGGACGCTTGAAGATTTTTTTTATTCAATACAGGAAACCCCGCTTTAAAGGCGGGGTTTTTTATATTTGTCAGTAGCGCACTTGTGATTGAATGAGGCGGTGATTTTGCAAATCAGGATGGCAGATGGGGCTGGCAGGTTGAACCATGCCAAAGGGCCATCCTTCATAGCAAGGCCAATAAGGTGGTTTGGCATAAGGGGTTGGCGCACGATTTTCCTCCCAAAGCACGGTATGTTCAAAGCGCTTATTTTTTCGAAATTCTTCCTTGAGCTGATAAAGTGTGATTTGCTTAAACACAAAACCATGATGCGTCATGGCGGGTAGATGCGCTAAATCGGCTTGGAAATAGCTTTTTTTATCGGAAAGCGGCTGGAAACGGAGGATAACGGCCTGATATTCGGTTGAGGCAACGAGAGGGATAGCGCAGAAATAATCTTCCTGTTGATACGCATTCCACGGATTTCCGCTGATTGTTCCGCCTGACCCCTGCATGTGGTCTTGATCGTTGGAGAGGCACCATTGGGCGAGTTCTTTTGCCTTTACCGCTTGGGTAAAATGCGGATCAAGTTCATTGGGCTGTAAATTTTGAGGCAAAGATTTGGAATAATTTTTGCTATCAGGTTGGATTGGCGGTGGTGCTTTGGGATTGGTCTGCATTTGGCAGGCGCTTAGGATGGAAAGCCCAAGAAGAGAGGCGGCGCAAGATAAAGATTTTTTCACGGAAAAAAAGGATCCTTTCCCAAGAAGGGTACTGATGAAGAGATAAAATCAGGATGGATTTTTTGAATTTCGGTAGTCATAAAATCAGGTGGCGGCATGCTGGCTTCGATTTTTTCGCTAGACGGAAGCTGGAGGAAAAGGGAACGTGCCAAAAGGCATAGAGGTTGGCTTGCAGCGGCCGTGGATTGGCTGTAAAGCGTATCGCCTAAAATGGCAGCACCTAAAAATTGGCAATGCACCCTGGCCTGATGGGTGCGCCCTGTGAGGAGTTCCAGTTCAATCCATGTTTTCCCATTGTGCTCGCCGCGTTTTTTCCATTTTGTTTTTGCTGGCAGAATCTCTTTTCTAAGGGAGGAGGGGAGGGCATTCACATCGGGGCAGGCTTGCATAAACCATTTTTGTTTTTTACGTATTTTATACAAAGGCACAGTGATTTCACCACTGTCCCCAAGGGAGGGATCAAGGACATCTTCTAAAATAGCCCAGTAAATTTTAGAGAGATTTTTGGTATTTTTTATTCCGGCAAAGAGATTTTGTGCCGCAATCAGCGCCGTTTTACGCCGTGCAATGAGCAGACATCCTGCCGTATCCTGATCCAAACGATGCACCAGCCATGGCCCTCCACGCTTTTGAGGCTGAAGATATTCTTCAACTGTTTTGTGGGAGGTGTTTTTTGTCGGGTAAACAGCCATGCCTGCGGGTTTTGCGATGACAGCAAAATGCGGTGAAAGATAGAGAAGCGGTAAGGTCATTCCTTTCCGGAAAAACCTTGCCCCGTCTTCTTTTGGAAGCGGGGCTTGGCTCATAAGATGAGGCATTGGGGCGTGTATGGAAGAAGACAGGGTTTAGAAGAGATGATTTTCATCGTCCTCTTCACCAGAGAAAGAATCCTCAAATCCGTCATTTTCCTCTTTCGGCGGTTTTCTTGCGAGAATATCCCGCTTGCCGCTGGCAGAGGCAGGGCCGACAATGCCTTCCTCTTCCATCGTTTCAATGATTTTCGAGGCACGGTTATAGCCGATGCTGAGCTGGCGTTGTAGAAAGCTGGCCGTAGCACGTTTATGTTTAAAGATAATCTCAACGGCCTCTTCGTAGAGCTCGTCTTTATCACCGCCGGAGCCACTGCCAGAATCAGCCCCACCGCTTTTACTGTTATCTTCGTTGGCTGCCTCTTCCATTTTCTGCGCAATGTCGGAATTGTAAACGGGCGCTTGTTTACTCCGGAGATCATTGGCAACGGCATCCACTTCCTCCTCACTGATATAAGGGCCGTGCAGACGGATAATCGGTTTGCCGGGAAAACGGAAAAGCATATCCCCATTGCCAAGTAATTGTTCGCCACCGGCAACATCCAAGACAATCCGTGAGTCAATTTTATTGGTGACCTGGAAAGCGATACGGCTTGGGAAGTTGGCTTTGATTAAGCCTGTAATCACATCGGCAGATGGTCTTTGGGTGGCGATAATTAAATGAATACCGCAGGCACGTGCTTTTTGTGCAAGACGGACGACACCAGCCTCGATTTCTTTCCCCTTGCCGTCACTCATAATCAAATCGGCCATCTCATCAATCACGATGACGATATAAGGGAGATGTTCGCTTGGAAGCTCGACCTCCTCTGTAATGGGCAGGCCTGTTTGCGGATCGTTTCCGCTTTGATAGGTGCGAATGTTGGAGGCACGTCCTGCACGGATTTCTCTTGCCCTGTGGTTATAATTGACAATGTTGCGCACACCGGCATCTGCAAGGAACTGGTAACGGCGCTCCATTTCGCCAACAGCCCAACGAAGCGCACCTAAGGCTTTATCTGCCTCGGTAATGACAGGGGTCAGCAGGTGTGGAATACCTTCATAAAGCGAGAATTCAAGCTTTTTCGGGTCAACCAGAATCATGCGGCAATCTTCAGGGCTGAGACGCAGAAGCAAGGAGAGCAGCATAGCGTTCATCCCAACGGATTTCCCTGAACCTGTCGTTCCGGCAACCAAAAGATGGGGCATTTTTGCAAGATCAGCGTAAACAGGCTTGCCCGTCACGTTTTTCCCAAGAGCAAGCTCTAGATAGCCTTTGCTTCCTGTCCATGTTGGATTGTTGAGCAGCTCCACAAAGGAGACCATGTCTCTGATATGGTTAGGCACCTCTAAACCAACAGTATTTCGACCTGAAACACGGGTAATGCGGATATTGGCAACAGCGAGAGAGCGGGCAATATCGTCACTTAAGGTGACAATCTGGCTTTCTCTTGTGCCCGCAATCGGACGGAATTCAAAAAGGGTTGCAACAGGGCCACGGCGGATCGCCACCACTTGTCCTTTAATTTTATATTCAGCAAGAACTTGCTCAAGAGATTCGCCCATTTCCTTGAGGTCTTCTTCTGTCGGAATTTCCTCATTTGGGGGACGGTCTTCGAGTAAAGAAAGCGAGGGCTTGATCCAGTTTTCCTTGGAATAAGGTGAAGAGGACATCGGCATTGGAGGGCGAGGCGCAGGCTGTGTTGGTTGCGGTGCTGGTTGCGGCGTTGGTGCCGGTGGTGTTTGCACATATTGCGTTGGCTGTTGCACCGGACGTTCAGGCACAGGTGGGGCGTAACTTGGCTGGCTCTGGCTTGACGGGTTAGGCAGTGGTGCTGTTCTGTTCTCTGGTTGCGGCTGGAATGGTACCTGTGTTTCTGCCGGCCTTACGGTAGGGGAGGGGGCAGGTGCCGTATAAGGTACCGTTGGCGGCATTGCTTGGCGAGAGGTGATATGTGCGTCTGTTTCAGAATTTCCTTCAGGATGGAAGGGATCATACTCATCCTCTTCACGGTGAAGGTCATAGGTGTTTCGGATCGGTGGTGTCCCGATATAATGCGGTTGCGGTGCTGGCTCGAAAGGCGAGCCGACACTTGGCTGTGGACGTGGTGTAAAATATTTGCCTAAAGAAGAAAAAGCACTGGCATCCTCTTCTACCTCTTCCGAAGGAAGATGATTTGCGATCTCATTTTTAGAGAGAGAGCGATGTTGGGAAGAAAGATTTTGACCCTCTGTTGCCGCCTGTGTAGAGATCTCCTCATGTATATCGTGAGATTGCACCTCGTGAGAATGTATGTCGGAGGAGGTCGGATTTGTCTTTAATGGCAGCTCTTCTAGCGGAGAGCGTATTTCTTCCTGTGGATGCGGAAAAGAAGATGTTTCCTCTTCAATTGGCGGCAAAGGACTGCGGTGAATGGGCGTTGCTATGATAGCAGGTTTTTCTGCCACAAAAACTTCTGGATTTATGTTCGGTTCCTGCACGTTTGCAGAAGGTGTCTCTTTGGTGGAGAACCAGGGGTCATTTTTGTTATTTTCCGCGAAAGGTTCGCTGCCAAGCATATCAGGGACATTGGGAGAGGGATGGTGAACATCCGAAAACGGACTATCTGTCAGGCTATGTTTGCGGTAGGGTCTTTTGCTGGATTTTTCCGGGAAAAAGTGATGATAGATCTTCCCCAGAAATTTGCCGAAGGAAATCCAATATTCCAGCGGCATTCGAAAGGCGACAGCCGCCGTACCGATAAGGGTTAAAATCCCCAAAATCATCAGCCCGACTGATTTTTCCGGTGAAATATGATTGGGAGAGGCAATGGAAAAGAGTGCTAGAAGTTCACGCCCAAAATATGCCCCGACATAGCCGCCGAGAGAGGTGTTCGGAATGAAATGTTTCCATGCCTCAACGCCATCAGGTGCAAAGAAGATCCATTCAAAAAGACTTGCAAAAGCAGCGCCTGAAAAGAGAAAAGCAAGGCCGCCCAATGCACGGGTGACAATATTGCCCGGCTTGCCAGCGTAGATAAGTTCAATTCCCCATCCGGCAAGCAAAATAGCGATGAAGAAAGATCCAATACCAAAGAAATGTAAAAGCACGTTAGAGATATCCGCTCCTAAAATACCAGTCATGTTCTGGACAGGATTACCGTTAGCCGTATCCAAATTCGGGTCAAATTGATTAAATGTCGTCAGAGCGAGAAAAAAATAACCCGCTAAAATGAGGAACGAGAGGCCAAAAAATAATCCGCAAAAATTCGAAATAAAATGAAGCGTTTTTGTCCAAGCGTTCGGGGTGTCTTCATCATGGGTTGGGGGAAAAGAATCTTGATATAACAAGAGCTCTTCTTCAGCTTGGCTTTTATTTCCTAGCTCATTTTCTGAAAATATTTTTTTTAAAAAAGTGAAAAAGGAAATGGCATTCACCTCAGATTTGTCTCATATCGCCCCAAAACACAATATTCTGGGACAGGATACAATAAATAAACAGAACACACCAAGGCAAGAGATGAAAAATCCCGCTTATTCTTTTTCATATGGTTTTATTGGGACACCAAAAGCGCATCATTGCCGCTCCAAAGCGCCTTTCTTCTAAGAGATTTTCAGCCCCCGGCACGGCTTCAAAAATTTCACTTTCTCCTGTTTCCGCGACAATTAAAAGATCTGGATTTTCAAGCCATCCTGCCTTTTTAAGCGCATTAAGACTGCGGGGAACAAGATTTTTTTCATAAGGCGGATCTAGAAAAATGAGCCGTGGTGCGGGCATTTCCCAAGATTTTTTAAAAATAGGCGGTCTTAAAATATCCGTTGAAAAAAGGCGGACTTGTTCTTGTACTTTACAGCGTTCGATATTCATCGTGAGCGCCTTGAGCGCTCTGATGTTTTTTTCAAAAAAATAGGCAAAATGACAGCCACGGGAGAGGGCTTCAAGTCCAAGCGCTCCGGTACCTGCGAATCCATCTAAAACTGTTCCGGAAAAAATTTCCTCTCCTCCCCAAGGAGCATGGCGCAGCATATCAAAAATGGCGGAGCGTGCACGTTCACTCGTTGGTCGGGTTTCCCGACCCGGAGGGGTGTTGAGATGCAGATTTTTAAATTCTCCCCCGGAAATTCTCAGGCTCATTTTTTAAAATTCCGTTTGATTCTTTTTTGAGATTTTTGCGGTGTAAAGGTTTTTGCGGAAGTAAATCCTTCTTTTTTATCGTATTTCACTGTGCCAAATTTAGCTTTTCCCGGTTTTTGAGAATTTTTCTTGTCAGGCACATGAAATGCTTTGGTGAAATTCTCTTTTTTGTGGGCGGTTTTGCCACGGATATTTTTAGCCTCTTCCTGTTTCATCGGCACAGAAATTGCAGAAACAGTTTTGCCGTTTGGTGCTGGAAAATAGCTTGGCAGAGCGTGATGAGCCTCTTCTGGTGTCAGGGGCTGCACCATACCTGTTGGCAGATTGCCAAGCGTGAAAGGGCCGTAGGCCATACGGATGAGGCGATTTACTTTGAGCCCTAAAGCTTGCATGACACGGCGGATTTCCCGGTTCTTACCCTCTTGGAGTTGAACTGTCAGCCATGTATTTCGGCCTGAATTGAGAGGTCCCTCAGGTTTAACGAGGATGGACTTGTACTGAACCCCTTCGACAACAATGCCGTTTTTAAGGTCTTCCAGCGCCTCTTTGTTAATGGTGCCAAAAACACGTACCCGATAAATTCTTTTCCAGCCTCTGTCGGGTAATTCGAGCTCTCGGCTGAGATTGCCATCATTGGTGAGTAAAAGAAGGCCTTCGGAATTAAGGTCAAGCCGTCCGACTGAAATCACACGGGGAAGCTCTTTGGGAAGATTCTCAAAAATGGTTGGGCGGCCAAGCGGATCGCTATGGGTCGTAATGAGGCCTGAAGGTTTATGATAGAGCCAGAGGCGGGGCATAGCCGGCGGATCAATAGGCAGATCATCCATAAAGACCTGATCCGTTTTGGCAATCAGGGTGGAGGGGTGCGTAATTTTTTCTTTTTTGCGGCTCTCTGCAAAATAAACGGAAATGCGCCCTTTTTCGACGAGTTTTTCGCTTTCACGGCGGCTTGCAATGCCGCAACGTGCTAAATATTTGGCAATTCTTTCGCCGGAACGATTGTCACTTGGCGCTACTGGAGCAGAAGCGCTATGTTTTTGAGAAGATTCGGAGACGGGGGAGGTTTGTTTTGAATTTTGGCGCATATCTAGCAAATAACGATAAAGAGAACAGCTTTGAAGAGGAAAAATTCAAAGATCCTCATTTTACCCCTCCAAAAAAGAAATTATACTGGACAAAGAAGCAATGGGAAAGCCTTATGACGGCGGCTTTCGCACAGGCGAGTGCGGCAGGCCAGCGGGGGGAAGTTCCTGTTGGCGCGGCTTTGATGGATGCTCAGGGCAATCTTTTAGCGGCAAATGGTAATCGGGTTATTGAACAGGATAATCCTTTAGCCCATGCAGAGATGCTGGTGTTAGAGGCAGCGTGCCAAAAATATGGTTCAGCCTTTTTACGTCATACAGCGCTCGCTGTGACGCTGGAACCGTGCCCTTTATGCGCCGCAGCGATCGGGGCGTTTAAAATTCAGGCTTTGAGCTTTGCGGCCTATGACCAAAAGGGCGGTGCCGTGGAACATGGTCCTCGCCTTTTCTCTTTGAATCTCCCATATCCACCTTTGGAAATTTTTGGGGGGATTCGTGAACGGGAAAGCACACAAATGCTTAAAAATTTCTTTGAGCGTTTGCGAGAGCGACAGCCTTCTGTGAGGTCTTAATTTAATAAAAAGATATTTTTTGCAAAAATTGATATGTAAAAGAAGATATATATTGCAAAATTTTATACGATCAGAATTTGATAACGTGTCTTAGGATGCTTATCTCTTACGATATTGTATCGTGATGAGGGCTGGGAATGTGCCTGATTTGAAAAAGGGTCAAAGAATGACATTGAATCTAAAGAGAAAATCTTTTTTAAAAAGCAAGCTTGCCCTCTCCTTGTTTCTAGGGGCGAGTGTTTCCGGGATGGCTTTTTCCGAGGCTCATGCCTCTCTTTTATCCTCATTAACCTCTTCTTCCTCCACGCCCGCAAAGATAGATGAGAAAAATAGTGCAACCGTGATCCGTCCCCATGCACAGACGGCTTCCGTGCCGGATTTCGTGCCTTTGGTGAAATCGGTGAAACCGGCGGTCGTTTCTGTGAGCGCAACGGTAAAAGATAGTGGCCAAGATGAGGATGGCGAAGGCCCCTCAATCCAGATGGGGCCGCCACAAGGCGGCATGATGCCTTTTGGTTTTCCTTTTCCCTTTATGATGCCCGGCATGCCCGGCATGATGCCACAGCCACCGCATCCGGTTGAGGCAAAAGGTTCGGGCTTCCTTATCAGTGCGGATGGTTATGTTGTCACCAATTTTCATGTTGTTTCTGGGGCAACCAAAGTTTCTGTGCAACTGGATAATGGGCGTTCTTACCCTGCAAAAATTATCGGTAAAGATAGCAAGACCGATGTTGCTTTACTTAAAATCAAACCGGATACGGCCTTGCCATATTTAGAGCTTGGGGAATCTGAAGAGCTTAATCCAGGGCAGTGGATTGTGGCCGTTGGCGACCCGTACGGCCTTGGCGGCACCGTCACAGCCGGGATTGTCTCTGCTATGGGCAGAGATCTACATTCCGGGGCCTATAATGATTTCATTCAGTTAGACGCTCCGATCAATCGTGGAAATTCCGGCGGGCCGCTTTTGACCTTAAATGGTAAAGTTGTCGGTATGAATGCGATGATTCTTTCACCAAATGGCGGCGGCTCTATCGGGATTGGTTTTGCCATTCCGTCCGATACGGTGAGCGCTGTTGTGAAGCAGTTACGGAAGAGCGGCCATGTGGTTCGTGGCTATCTGGGCGTTGCTGGACAGGATTTAACCCCAGCCCTTGCCGAAGCCATGGGCATTAAATCCAAAAGCCCTGCCAATCCTGCAGAAGGGGCTTTGGTCGCATCTGTGACAGGTGGTAGCCCGGCAGATAAAGCCGGCATTAAGGGCGGGGATGTGATTGTCGCCGTTTCTGGGAAAAATGTTAAAAATGCACATGATTTGGCTGTTAAAGTCAGTTCTTTGCCGCCGGGAACGAAGGCAGAAATTTCCGTCATTCGTGCCAATAAGACTTTAAAACTTTCGTTTACCACTGGGGATTTATCCACAATTTCCAAAAATGGTGAAGAGAGTGCCGCAAATTCCGGTAAGATTGGTCTGACACTTTCACCGCTCAACCCACGTGTCCGTCAGGAAATCGGGGTGGATGAAAATGTTCAGGGGGTCGCGGTTATTGAGGTTGGGGGCAACAGTGTTGCTTTACGTGCCGGTATTCGTCCGGGAGATGTGATTTTAGAGGTGAATAGCCATCCGGTGACAGCGCCGAAAGCGGCTTCTTCTTTTATCACACAATCTTTGACGGCGAAAAAACCAATTCTGTTCCAAATTCTCAGAGATGGTCAGCATTTATATATGGCGATTAATGGGAATCTTCAGGCGGATGAGGATGTTTCTAGCACTAATCAGAATGCTGAAGATTAAGCTTTTTGTTTGAAAATTTGCGCTTAAAGAATTTAGATGCCTGCGGATGTGGGCATCTAAATTTTTATGAAGACTGGAAAAAATCCTTTTTTCTGGATAAAATATTTTCTAAATCATATATGAAGCTGGAGAGTACGCTTTCACTTATTCTTTAAAAAATAATTCTAACAGCAGGAATACGATCCTGAACCAGTATCATCAAAATAAAACGCAAAAATTGGGGCAACTTTTGAATGGCCGTGAGGCGGCTAGAATTTTAAGAGCCCGCATTGCCGGTTTTATCAGAACCCATAAAGAACATATGCAAGCGCCCGGCTTAGCCGTTTTGTTGGTTGGGGAGGATCCAGCTTCTAAAATTTACGTTCGGAAAAAAGGCGTTCAGGCGCAAGAGGTCGGAATGAATTCCATGACCTTGAAATTTCAAGAGGATGTCTCTGAGAAAGAACTGCTCAAAGAAATTCGCCGTTTAAATCAAGATCCTAACATTCATGGTATTTTGATTCAGCTGCCGTTGCCGCCGCATATTAATGCGCAAAGGCTTCTGAATGAAGTGGATTACCGAAAAGATGTTGATGGGCTAGGCGTTATTAATGCCGGTCGTCTCTCTCTGGGGATGAAAGAGGCGATTATTCCCTGTACCCCCTTGGGATGCTGGCGTTTATTACGGACAATTTCACCTGATCTGCGAGGTAAAAAAGTTTTGGTGATTGGGGCCTCTAATTTGGTAGGCAAGCCAATGGCACAGCTTTTAATACGGGAGCAGGCAACCGTTTTGATTGCCAATATCCATACTGAAAATTTGTCTTCTCTTTGCCGTGAGGCGGAAATTATCATTTCGGCAACAGGAACATCGGAGCTTGTCCGTGGTGATTGGGTGCAAGAGGGGGCGATTGTGATTGATGTTGGGATTAACCGTGTTGAGAGCGAGGATGGCAAGGTGCGCCTTGTCGGGGATGTCGCTTTTGACGAGGTAAAGGATAAGGCCGCTTGGATCACGCCGGTGCCGGGTGGTGTCGGGCCGATGACGGTTGCCTGTTTGCTGGAAAATACCCTTCATGCGGCTTGTGTTCAGCAGGGATGGGATGCACTCTTAAAATATTATCTGTAAGTTTTTAAATGGAGAGATAAAAAAAAGCTGGCTTAAAAATAAGCCAGCTTTTTTTACGCATAATCTCAAAGAGAAATTATTTGGTTGGTCCAACATCAGGATCTGTGTCAGCAGGTGCCCCTGGTGCCAAGCCGGCTTCTTGATTAGCGGCTTGTGCTTTTTGAGCATCGGCATCAGCAGTTGCTTGCGCATCCTGTGCTTTTTGAGCATTTTTATTTGCAGAAGCCTGCGCAGCATTGGCTTTTTTCTGTGCAGAAACAGCTTTTTTGTCTGCTTTGAGCGCAGAAGCTGTTTTGCCGTTATCTTCAATCACATTTTGAGAAAGGAAGACGATACCGTTTGTTGCCGTTGTGATGGCATCCACAGCTTCTTGTGTCTGACCCTGCTCAGCAAAAAGAACGGCACGATCAACAGCATCTGTTGTTGCGGCAAGCGGTGCAAGTGCAATGATGAAATCAAGGTCTTGTCCGATGCTACGCAATGTTGCAGCAGCCTGTTTGGTGTCGCCGGAACGAAGCTGGCTGTTGGCTTTTGCAACAACGGCTTTATCAGAAGCTGAAAGTTTATCGACAGCAACGATTTCAGCACCAACGGGAATCCATTTTGTGGCGCCAGATGGGTTTGCGCCATCTTTGTTTGCAACGGCTTGCTGTTGTTTTGCCAATTCAAGCTTTAGCTTAGGGTTAAGCTGGTTCATTGCGGCTGTGAAGGCGCTATCCGCAGAAGCGGCTTTCTTCAAAGAAGCCTGAGCTTTTTTCAAAAGATTTGTTGCTTCTTTTGAATCATTGTCCGCAAGCTGCATATTTGCTGCAAGAACATCTGCAATGGCAATCTGACCATCTGCGGAAAGATTATTAAAGGCAACTTCTGCTTTATGGCGGGCAAGCTTTTGCTTGATTGCTTTGATTGGGTGCTTCACAGAAGAGGCAACAGGAGCTGTTGTGTCTGCAAAAGCAGGAGCTGTCAGCGCTGTACCTGCTAGAAAAGCGGCACTTGCGAGCAAAGATGTAAATTTAATGCGCATACCTGTTTCATTCCTTAGAATATGTTTAACAGTGATGATATGAGGTTTTATAACCCTATCCTGAATTTTAGCTTGAAAGCCTTTCAATACAAGAGGTTTTATTGATTATCTTTGAAAAAAAAGAGATTGTTTTCAGAATTTTGGAATGGGGGAAAGAATTTGCTAAAAGAAAGAAAATTTTCTTAAAGTAAAAAGCGTTATTTTCAGATTTTAAAAGTGAATAATCTGGACTTTCAAAAGGGACATCCGCAATGCCGAAAAAAGAGACCGTCTCCGCATGGCAAAAACAATCAACCGATACGGATGTCCTTAGCATTAAGGCGGAGCATCACCGTCAAAAGATGGAAATGCGGATGTCGAGAGAGGCACGTCGTGCCGATACGATTCTCTTATGCTGTACGTTGGTTCTGTTCGTTGCAATTGTGCTGACTTTTATCCTTTGTTTTGAGACATGGGCGGTTGATAGTCCTGTCGGTTTTTGGATTTGGGATAAAAAATGGTGGGGATTGTAAAAAAAATACATTTTGCCTCTTGAGTAATTCTACAGAGTTTGGCATTAAGCTTGCATACGATGCTTTTGAAAGAATAAAGCGAGATTGTGATAACACAATCTAATTGCCGGATTAGCACAGTGGTAGTGCAGCGGTTTTGTAAACCGAAGGTCGGGAGTTCAAATCTCTCATCCGGCACCATTTTTCCTAGAAAATACCTGATTTCTGCACTTTTTGACGAGTAGCTAAAATCTTACCCACGTTTTAGCCCATATAAGTAGAAGCGCTTATCTTACTTAAGGCAGAAAATGGGGCGTACTTAGTTTATTGCTTTTGTGCCTACCAAGAGTTTCTACAAAATGCAGTTTTCTTAAGAACAATTGGCTAAGAGGCTTTGTAAAGCCGATTTAAAAACTTTACGTGAGCTACATAATCTTGTCGCCGCAGGGAAAGGGTTAGAGCTGGGGAATATTGCCAAGCATATTTAGTGCATGTGAAATATTGATAATCCTTTTCTAAAATCCCCTTCCCATCATTCCGCTAATCGGTCACAGTAATAAAATACTAAAATAGTATTTTTACATTATTAAAAGCTGATTTCAGACTTTTGACGTCAAAATAAAATGATTGAGGGCATATTGGATGAAGATTTACGCTAAATATGTTGCCGGTTTTTTTGCCTTTTCACTTTTGACAGGGACGGCGTTGGCTGCCCCTTTTATTTCTTCCCATGAGTCCAAAGACAGCACCACAACAGGGACGCTTGATCTTGGCGCTCAGCACCTTTCTTATCATGCCACGGCCGGCACGATTGCGGTACATGCTGCCAAGTATGATGATTCAGAAAATATCTTGAAAGAACGTGGCGATCTTGAAAATGAAAAGGACGAGGATTCTAAAAAATCTGAGGATAAGGACAAAAAGAATCCTGCCGTTGCCTCCATGTTTTATACTGCTTATTTCAAAGATGGGGTGGACAAAGAAAAACGGCCTCTTATCTTTTTCTATAATGGCGGCCCCGGTTCAGCTTCGCTTTGGCTGCATTTAGGTTCTTTCGGCCCTGTTCGTATTGCGACCAATGGCGATAGCCATCTTTCGGCACCGCCTTATAAGCTTGAAAAAAATGCGGAAAGTTTATTGGATGTCGCTGATCTCGTTTTTATTGATGCGCCGGGCACGGGTTTTGGCCGTATCGGCGGAGAAGGTGCGAAGAAAGCTTTTTACGGTGTCGATGGGGATGCCCATGCCTTTGCCTCTTTTATCGAGAAGTTCCTCGGCAAATATAACCGCTTTAATTCCCCACGTTATCTTTTCGGGGAAAGTTACGGCACGCTACGTTCCGCCGTTGTCGCCAAGGAACTACAGCAAGATGCCGGTCTTGATCTTAATGGCGTGATCCTGCTGTCTCAAATTTTGAGTTATGATAATAATATTGATACGCCTGATTTTAATCCGGGAAATGATCTGCCTTATGCGCTGGCTTTGCCAACTTATGCGGCAACCGCCTGGTACCATAATTGCCTACCGGAGAAGAAACCTGCCGATCTTAAAGCCTTCTTAAAAGAGGTCGAGCATTTTGCAATGACCAAATATCTGCCTGCTTTGGTTCAAGGCAATAGCCTGCCGGAAGCGGAAAAGGCCGAGATTGCAAAGCAACTCCATCTTTATACCGGTCTCTCTGAATCTTATCTTCTTAGAGCCGATTTAAGAGTAACAGGGCTAATGTTTACCCAAGAGCTTCAGCGCTCAAAAGGTTTGATTACAGGCCGTCTTGGGACAGAATTTAGCGCTCCTGCTGTAGATCTCATGGCCAAGGAGAGTGTTTATGATCCGCAATCCGATGCGATCAGCTCGGCTTATATTTCTAGCTTTAACCAATATGTCCGTCAAACCTTGAAATATGGTCAGGGCCTGCAATACCGTTCGATGGGCGATCTTGAAGAGAATGATTGGGAAACAGCGCATCGCCTACCGCAGACAGGGGATGAACCCAATAAAGGGACGCCGAATGTCATGTCCGATTTGGCTTTTGCCTTAAAGACCAATCCAAAGCTGAAAATCATGCTGAATGGCGGCTATTATGATTTGGCAACGCCTTATTACGAGGGGCTGTATGAGATGAATCATTTGCCTATTCCACGCAGTTTGCAAAAAAATATTGAAACTTATCAATATCCTGCCGGTCATATGGTTTATTTAAACCACGATGTCTTAAAAGATTTGTATAAGAATGTGGTGAAATTCATTAAAGAAACCAGCCAAGAGAAATAATGGCTGATAGAAAACCCCCTTGTGACAGAAAATCATAAGGGGGCCTTTATTAGAATGTTGAAATCTTAAGATTCAGCACGTTCCAGCGCTTTTGGGTCATCCAAATAGCCGGGCTCTGGGTAAGGCAGTTTTTTGAGGTTTGCCACGACAGCGTCTACAATTTCATTAAGAGGAGCGTTTGCATCAACAACGATGACGGGCTCGTCTTGGGTTGGCTCTTCTAAAGTTTCAAGTTGGCTGGTGAGCATGCCGGGTTTCATAAAATGGCCTTTGCGGTTGGCAAGGCGTTTTTCGAGCTCTTCACGGGATGTTTTGAGGTAAATGAAACGAACGGGTAGGCCGCAGGCTAGTCTTTCACGATATTTTTTCTTGAGCGCAGAGCAGGTAAGGATGGCCCCTTTATTATGTTGGGATTCCTGACGCAGCCATTCACGGCATTTACGGAGCCAAGGCACACGGTCTTCGTCTGTGAGGGGGTTGCCAGATGCCATTTTATCGACATTGGATTGCGGATGTAGGTCATCGCCTTCTTTAAATTCAAGTCCGAGGCGCTCTGCAACGGCAATGGCAACAGAGCTTTTGCCGGTACCGCAAACGCCCATGACAACCATAGGATATAAAGGGAGGGAATTCGTTTTTACTGTTTCTGCTGGTGTATTAGACTGTGACATAGTGCATCAGTTCCATTCAGTTTCAGAGATAGATCATAAAAATGAAACAAGCTCTTATAAGGAGAGAGCTTATTCGTTTCAAATTACGCTTCGAATGTAAAAGGACGCATACCCTTTCTTCTCCAAAAGATGACATCCTTCAAACCATCCTGCCCTCATATATAAGAGAAACGGAAATCATGCAAAACTATGTGGCATAAGAAATATTTTCTGGTAAAATTTTCTAAAGAGGTGATAGCTTAACAAAAGTAAAAAAGGCAGGTGAAACCCTTAGTTCCTCTTTCCTTTTAGAAAAATCGTTATGTTCCTTTTAGGAGATACTTAACATGTCGTTCTTTAAAAAAAATACGCATTTACCGATTAATCAGAAAAACATTTCTAAACTTCCTGTCGATATTGAAAAGCCCGGCTACGACCGCTCCAAAGTAACAAGTGGGATTGTCCATTTCGGTCTTGGCAATTTCTATCGTTCCCATCTTGCCTCTTACATGAATCGCTTATTGGCTGTTCCCGGTCATGAGGCGTGGGGCATTACAGGGGTTGAAGTCATTGCAAGTCCTGAAAATGTGCAGAAAAATGAAGATTATGCCAAGCAGGATAATCTTTATACGTTAACGCAGTTTAAAGAGGACGGGACGCATAAAAGTGCCTTGATCGGCTCGATTTGTGATCATCTTTATGCGCCTGAAAATCCGGCTAAAGTGCTTGAGGTGTTGACACGTCCGGAAACAAAAATTGTTTCTTTGACCATTACCGAAGGCGGTTATAACATCAATGCGGCCTCCGGGGAGTTCTGCCTAAATCATCCTGATATTGTGCATGATCTTAAAAATCCTGAGATGCCAAAAACGGTTTTCGGTTTTGTGATTGAGGCATTGAATCGCCGTCATGCGGCAGGGATTGCACCTTTTACCATTATGTCCTGTGATAATGTGCTTCATAACGGTAAGACAGCCTTTAAAGCTTTTACAAGTTTTGCAAAGGCAAGAAATGTGGAGCTTGGCAAATGGGTTGCAGAAAATGTGGCTTTCCCGAACTCTATGGTGGATCGTATCACCCCAACCTTAGATCAAAAGCGTAAAGAAGATATTAACCTTCTCAATAAAGTGCATGATCTCCTGCCTGTTCTTTCCGAAGAATTCACCCAATGGGTGCTAGAGGATAATTTCAGTGATGGCCGTCCTGATTTTTCAAAAGTCGGTGTGCAATTTATTGCTGGCGGGCAGATTGCGGGGGATTTGGAACATAGCGGCGGCAATGAGGAAAGAAATGCCGTTGTTTCCGGTATTGAAGGGTTTGAGCAGGCAAAGCTTAGAATTCTGAATGAAACCCATTTGATTCTTGGGCTTGCAGGGATGTTGGAAAATATTTCCTTTATTGATGATGCTGTCCAAAATAAAGCGCTCAGCGAGTTTGTCGACATCGTTTTAAAAGAGGATATTCTGCCAACGGTTCAGACACCTCCGGGAATTCATTTGCCGGAATATGCCGATCAGGTCATTGCCCGTTTCCGGAATGCGGCCCTTCAAGACACATGCGTCCGTATTACAGGGGATTCTGTTTCCAAGGCACTGGTTTTCTGGTCTGAAACGATTAAAAATGCGCTTTCTGGAAAAACAGAAGAGAAAAGAGCGGCCTTTATGTGTGCGCTATTGCTGGAATATTTGCGCGGGGTTCGCTGCAATGGGGAGCGTTATGCGCTCAATGAACCAGCGCTAAGTCCTGAGCAAATTGAAATTGCCCAAAAAGGTGCGCCGGCAGACGGCTTCTCCTTACCATGTTTTGATGCGGTTCGGGGATATTTCACAGCGGAGTTTGAGGCCAAAGTAGGGTCTTTACGCACAGCCATTCAGAATGGCGGTGTTGCCTCAGCGATGTTTGCGCCTTATTGATCTCCTCTGACGAGAGAGAGCACTCAAGGCTAAAGAAAACCCCCTGTGAAAGCAGGGGGTTTTTGTTTAGGCGATATTTTTTAATTTTCCTCGGAAATCCGAGAGACTTGTATAATTTTTACGTTGCATGATTTCGGAAAGCTCTTGGCTTAGACGTGCAAAAATCTCAGGCCCTTCCCGCCAGAGTTCTGTACCGATTTGCACAAGGTCAGCACCGCAGAGCACATGTTCAAAAACATCCTGTCCTGTTTTTACGCCGCCTGTGCCGATAATGCGGATTTCCTCTTTGAGACGTAGGCGCATGGCACGGACATTGGCTAAGGCGGTGGCTTTAATCATTTCGCCGCCCAACCCACCGAAACCGCCTTTAGGACGAATAAGCGCCGTTTCGGTTTCGGGATCAATGGCAAGGCCATTGCCGACCGAATTAATCAGATTGACATAAGCGAGCGGGAATTGATTGAGAATTTCCGCAACAGCATCAAATTGGAAAAAATCAAAATAAGGTGGTAATTTTATACCAAGCGGTTTTTTAAAAAGGGCAAAAGCCTCTGTTAAAACCTCTTTCATAGAGGCGTAATCATAGCCGACTTGTGCCTTGCCAACGACATTGGGGCAGGAAAGATTTAGCTCTGTCAGGCCGCTAAAATCACTTTCCATAATATGGGAAAGCATTTTTATATTTTCAGAAATGCTTAGGCCTGAAATGGAAAGAATAACAGGGTTGTGATTTCCCTCTGCCTGTTTCCGCAAAGCGTAATCAAGATAATAGTTAAAGCCCAGATTAGGTAGTCCCATCGAATTGATACTTCCGATAGGGAGCAGCTCTTGACGTGGGGTCGGGTTGCCTTCTCTTTTGTCGAGTGTGGCACTTTTGGTGACAACAGCCCCGGCTTGGGAGGTGAGAATGAGGTCAAGTTCCTGTTGTGTTTGGCAGTAAACGCCAGCGGCATTCATCAAAAGATTAGGAAAAGTGAATTTTCCGATTTTGGAAGAAAGATTGGTCATGGGCAAGGCCTTTCTTTGCTGTTAGCGGCGTGTTTTGGTGAGGAAATTGAGAAGCGTTTGGAAGAGCATTCCCCAGAGTTTATTCTTGCGATAATAATAGCGGTTATAAAGCGCTTTTTTAGGGTCTCTCAGCCAGCCGTAACCTCTGGGCATTTTTAGTCCGAGTTTATTTTCGATGAGACGTTTGACCGACAGTCTCGCCGCAATTTTTTTATTTAAATTTGGAATGCGTGGGCCAAAGCCCCAATTATCAGACATTTAGAGTTTCCTCTTTGAAAGGATGATACGCTTCCTTTACGCCTTTTCTTTAATGTGCAAAATAGGAAAAGCGATTTTTAGACTGACTTAAAAGGATTGGAAATGGGAACCGCTATTGTCATTACGCTCGCTGCGTTAACGCTCCCCATCGTTTTTTTTCAGAAGTGAGATTTTAAAGTTTTTCTTCTTTGAAATCTTCTATTTCCGCTTGCGGATGATCTTGGCATTCTTCGATCGCAGCGCTTAGTTTGTCAAGGTCTTTCTCAGCATTTTGAAGATCTAAATGCGTCGGGATGTGGAATGACGATTGCCCCTCATGCGGGTGCACGGCAGCGGCATGGAGACGGTTAAGCATCCTCTCTGCCTTTTCGTCTCTTTTCTTGACAGGGGGACAGTTAAGGCTTGCGACTTTTTTTTCTTCGATTTTTAATTGCTGGTAGCGTTTAGAGAGGAATTGTATTGCTGTTTTGGCCTCAGTGATGCGTTTATCATGGGTTGTGTGGGCAATCGGCGGTGCCTGGCATCCTGCAAAGAGGATGGCAGAGGATGCCATAAAAAAAGTTTTTTTCATAAAGGGAATAATTTCAAAAGTTCAAACGATAATCCAGCCTAGGCGCTTTATAGGCAGAAAGTGCATAGAGGTCAAAAAGCCTCCCCAAAGATAGAGAGACTTTTTGAGATTTTGGCAGTTTTTTAGAAAATAACGACAAAGGCTAAAAGTAAAATAACAACAACAACGATAATCATTTTTTAGCTCGGTGCAGAGGTAAGAGCGATTTGGATGGCAATGATGAGAAGGATGACACCGGCAATCCCTTCAAACCAATCCCGCACACGGTCATTTTTTAATAATTGCGTCATGGGGGCGGCAAGCAAGGCAACAAGAAGAAGATAGGCTGTTTCCATGAGAGATTCAGAAACGCCGTAAAAAAAGATCCAAGGTTTAAAAGGCTGCCCATGTGGGATAAAGGGCGTAAAAATCACCAGAAACATCAGGGCAATATTCGGGTTGAGAATAGAGGTCAGATACCCCTGTTTGAAACCGGCGAAGAGGGTATTTTGCCGGGCCAGATGTTTTGTATTTTCAGTCCCTTTCATTGGGTCTGTGTTACGAATGGCGCTCCAGATAAAATTGCCGGCAATCCATACTAGATAGGCAATGCCGACCCATTTGATGAGTTGAAAGATACTTGGGGAATGCATCACCAGATTGCTCAAGCCAATGATAGAGGCAAGACACCAGCTAAAAATACCAAAACCGACACCAACGCCAACGCCGATCCCCGCCCGGCGGCCGATTGTTGTTGTTGTTGAAATCGCAAGGAGCAGTTCGAGGCCGGGAGGAATATCAATTAGTGCAGCGGTTACAAAAAAAGCGCTGACAGAAGATATAAAGGGCGAAACCATAAGAGCTCCTAAATCATAAATTATTATTAAGCGAATAAGCGTAAATCAGAGCATATTTATCCCCTTTATGCCAGTTTAATTCTCATGCGCTTTCTGCTTTCCGATTTTCTGCGAACAGAAAGAGACGGTTTCCGTTATTTTTTGGCAGGCGATTTTAGGCTGGTATGTTTTTAAAATTGCAATAGATTTCTTACGTTCTTTTCCCGTTAAAACATAAAGACTGTTGGGATGATCTGTCGGTATAAAATCTTCTTTCTCGGAGAGGGGACAAGCGGCGGGTTTCGGCGTGCGTGCCAAATACATGGAATTGACGGGAATATCTTTGAGCGCTGCGGCATAGATAGCCCGCATTGATTCATAAAAATCTTTAGAAAAAGTTGAACATTCAAGGCGTGGATAGATTTGAACGAAATCATGTTGCTGAACGAGGGCAATATAATCCTTTTCTTCTTGGGTTGCCGGGGCGGTATAAACATTTGTACCGCCATCTCCCCAATGGGCCCCACGTTCAATCATTTGCAGGGAGAGGCAGGCACCCATCAAAGGAAGCCAAATCTGCCATTTGAGATTTCTTAAAAGATAGAGGGTGCAGAGAATGATAAGGTAGGAAATCGGCCAGAAAAACCGTCCACAGGAACGCAACTCTTCGGAGAGGGGAAAGCCGAAAGTAAAATCTCCAAGGGGACGTATTCCGGCAATATGGAGCTGGCCTGTAGCAATGAAAAAGAGGCCGAAGCATGCGAGAAGAAGGCCAACATGCCGCCAAAGAATTTCTTTTAAAGGATGAAGCTGGAAGGCTTTCCAAAGGGCAAGGCAGAAAAGTATGAGCAGGCCAATGCCAAGATATTGAAATCCTTCCATAGAGGGATTGATATTTTTAGCATGGAAAATCGGAGAATTTTCAGGCCAAAAAGGGGCTAGGAGATCCATAGAGAGATCTTTGAAACTGCCGCCGATCAGCACAATATTATTTGTATAGCCACAGGTAAGCGCAATGAGAACAATCGCAAAAAGCGCCCCGATCAGTCCAAAAAGAGAATGGCAGGCGAAGGAAAATTTTTTCCGGGCCAAGGCGGAAAGTGGCACAGAGGCTGCAATAGCGAGAAGCATCACGCAAAGATAGGGATGGATAAGAAAGCTTAAAGCCGTCCAGAGATTAAGAAAAATATTCCATTTAAGGCTATTTTCCTTCATCGCATTGAAATAAGCCCCTAGTGCGATCAAAATAATCCATTGGCCAAAAAGAGCGATATGAACACCTCTGATCCACCATGTTGGGAGGGTCGAGGCTAAAATAGCTGCGGCAATGGCGCTTTTTAAATCTCTGCCCCCCATAGAGCGCAGGGCAAAAACAGCGGCGATCGGCTGAAGTAAGATAGAAAGGCAGTAATAAGGGGAGATTGTTTGAATCTGAGCGCCTGTCAGAGAGGCGATAATTTTTAGGGTAAGTGTAAAAAGCGGAATGGAATCTGTCTGCCCGATTGTGGGGCGAAAGGGATATTCCAAATTCTCAACGCTAAAGAGCGGCCAGTGCCAATTTTCACGGAGGAAATAAAGGCTTCCTGTAATATGTTGTAGATTATCGCCATCCAGATGAAAGACGGCCTCGGAAACATTTCCATACCAAGCTGGAAAAGGCGCTGTGAGAGATAGAAAAAAAAGACCAATAAAAAAAGCGATAAAATAAGGCAGAAGATTTTTTTTCTGGAGGAGCGAGGCGAACATTTTATTTAAAGTCAATCTCTTAAAAATTAAAAGGGAGGCTTAAATGCCCCAAAAAAGGGCGTTTAAAATGTTCTTTTAAATAGGTGTGAACATGGGGGTGTAGCTCATATTCGCCTCGATCATTGGGCTTTTCACAAACAACATGATAGGCGTTTTCCTTTTCCCAGTCTTTCAGCTCGAATTTTCTGCCCTGAAACATATATTCCCGAATGGCATAAGCAACACCGGGGCGCAAAGAGTCCCACATTTGCCGCCCATGTTCATAATCAGACATTCCGGGTTTTTGTAAAAAAGGCATAAATTTCTCTTTTAAGAAGGAAAAATATTATCAAGATGTGCGCTAAGATGCGCGGCGATCTTTTCTAAAAGCATTTGCTCTTCCTGAGAAAAACGTCCTTTTTCAGGGCTGTCGATATCCAAAACACCATAAAGTTTGTCTTCTTTTCCAAGAAGTGGCACGACAATCTCAGAATTTGAAGCGCCGTCACAGGCAATATGTCCGGGAAATTCATGGACATCTTTGATTCTTAACGTGCGTTTTTCGAGCGCTGCTGTGCCGCAAACACCTTTACCAAGCGGAATTCTTGTGCAGGCGATCCGGCCTTGAAAGGGGCCAAGAACAAGTTCTTTGTCAATAAGACGGTAGAAGCCGACCCAATTGGTGTTTTCGAAAGCTTCAGCAATGAGGGCGGAAAGGTTGGCAAAAAGCGCAATAGAATCATTTTCGCCGTCAATAAGCCCTTGTGCCATGAGAGGAAGATCTTTTTGGCTGATTTTTTGAGAGGGGGCTGTACTCATAGAAATAGATTACCTGAGGAATAAGAAGATGAAAATCAAAAATCTTTTTTAAAATAGAAAGGCTCGGACGGAATTGTAAAGAAAAAGCCGTTTAGCAGATACCGTAAAATAATTTTGTGTTTTAAAAGAAGTTTCTGATAAATAGGAAAAAGGACGGGCTGGGGTGATTCAGGCCGCTTTGTTTGGACAGGATCGCAGAAAATCATGTTAAAAAAATCTTTTTTCGCAACTTTGTTCGTTGGCTCGGTATTTTCTCTCAATCCTGCTTTTGCAGAGGGGATGGATATCGCTGTCGGCAAGGGGCTGCACTTAAAACAGGTTGATGGCTCATGGGTGCAGCTTGAACATTTCGTTCCAAAAACGAAAAAGACAGATATTTGTGTCGCCAGTGCCAGAGATCAATCTCTGGTTTTGCGGATTGCACAATCAGACATGCAGATCAGAACCTACGATCAAAAATGGCATCTGACACCAGAGGATAAAAATAGTGTCGACATGCGTTTAGGTAATGGCTACAAAGCGCATTATGATCTCAAATATTTGGATAAAAGAGGCTTTTATACAGATGTTTCCTTTAGCCAAATGTCAGTGCTTTTAAAAGCTTTGGAAACAGGTCAGGCAGGTAGTATCACATTTGCTGATACGACCGCACACCATACGAAGAAGGTTAAGAAGATCAATCCTGCCAAAGCGGAAAAAGTTTTTTTTGCTTTTAGAAATTGCGTCAGGGCACATCATTTTGCCCCGCTGGAAGCCCCTCTTCCCCTCAAACAAGAAACCAAAGATTCAGAAGAGCCGGTAGTGTTCCCAAAGCAAGTAACGAACTAAGCTTTCCCTTCTCATTTTAGCTATCAAGGACACGCCATGATTTTCAAGAAGCATTTTTTGCCTTCACTGCTTGCCGCAACAGGTCTTTGTGCCGCTGGGCATCAAGCTGTTGGAAAAACAGCCGTAACACCAACGGTTCAGAATGAAAATACGCCGACAAATTTAGGTGCAGGCATGTATCTGATGAAGGAAGGGGGGATGTGGGCCTCAATGATGCATCTTGATGCGTCAAAAGCAGTGCCCAAAAAGGATTTAAAATTGCCGCAAAAACCTGATCTTTGTGTGGCAGGCGATCAGAACCAAAATTTAATTCTTCGTGCTTCTGCCAAAGGTTTAGAAGTGCGTTCGGTCGGTAAAGAATGGCATTTGCAAAAAGATATTCTCACCTCCGTTAAAATCGCTGCGGGAAAATATCAGGCTAATTTGACGATGCAGGCACTTGGCGGGGATCAAATCGGCGTGCCGGTGAATCTAGAGCAGATGGCAGGATTAGTGGAGGCTCTCTCCCAGAGTAACCAAGCCACCATCACCTATACGCTGGATGGCAAAGAGAAAACCAAACAGGAAATCCGAAATGTTTCTTTGAAAATGGCCGCTCCTGTTTTGAATGATTTTAGAGAATGTGTCCGCTTTAGCGGTTTCCTTCATGCGAAGGATAAGCCTGCGGAAAAAACACAGGCTAAAAAAGCTTAATCTTTAATTAAAAATGTAAGTAAAAATGAAAAAAGAGCTTTTGACAAAAATCAAAGGCTCTTTTTCCCTTATTGAGAGTTCTAACGAAGGAGGGGATAAGCTATTCCTCAATTGGAAGCACACATCGTCTCGATTGTTAAAGGGCAGAAAACAACCATTGCCACCGGTAATGTAAAAGATTTTCAATTCTGCGGCATCAAAATCATGAATTTGTAGGAAATTGTTTCGGATTTCTATCCTAAAATCTCATTTTTTCTTATTTCGGAGGTAAGAGGTATGTCCACAGTTGGATTCGAACCAACGGCCCCAGGATTAGGAATCCTGTGCTCTATCCTACTGAGCTATGCGGACTTAAAACCATTCTGTGGCTTACTAATTATCAGGTTCGAAAAAATGATTAAAGGGGCATGCTGTTCTTAATTCACAGATAAAGATAAAATATGGCATAAGAGAATGATAATCTTTAAAGAATTCAGGGCATCTTGGAAAATTAAATGATGACATTACGGTCATACACAAAAAAATATCTCTTTTCGCTGATGGCATTTATGGCATTGGCAGCTTGTGCTGAAACGAGAAACCCTGCCAATCTTGTTAAGCCCAAAAACCACCTTGTCGGGGTTGATCGGGGCGCAGAAGGTGGAAACGATAATTTACGGGGCGGCGTGAATGCCTATATTTGGCGTGGGGCGCTCGATACGCTTTCCTTTATGCCTTTGGCTTCTGCCGATGCCGTTGGCGGTGTGATTTTAACCGATTGGTATGTGCCACCGACGACGAAAGAAGAGCGTTTTAAAATTGCGGTTTATGTTTTGGATCGCCGTTTACGTTCGGATGCGTTGCGGATTTCCATTTTTAGGCAGGTTCATCTTTCCCGCAATAATTGTGGCGAAGACGGCTGGGAAGATACGCCCGTTGCCGGTGAAACTGTTTCAGATATTACCGCACGTATTTTAGAACGTGCGAGACAGCTTAGAGCGCATAATCTCTAACCTTTAGATTTTTTACTTTGAATAGAATTTTAAAAACAATTTCGGATGATATGAAATGACACAAGATAATCTGTCAGAAACAGGTGAAATCAATACGCAAACATCTTTAAAGGAAAGAGAAGTCCATTGGCAGAAAGCATGGGATCAGAAAAAGCTTTTTGAAATTTCCGATGCGGAAATGAAAGATGCCAATGCCCCTAAACCTTATTATGTGATGGAAATGTGGCCATATCCGTCTGGCCAGCTTCATATGGGGCATGTTCGCAATTATGCACTTGGTGATGTTGTCGCCCGTTATCATCGTTCCCAAGGGAAACAGGTTTTGCATCCAATGGGTTGGGATGCGTTCGGTCTGCCGGCAGAAAATGCGGCCAAAGAGCGAGGCACCCATCCGGCAACATGGACAAGAGCCAATATTGCGGCCATGCGGAAGACGCTTAAGCGTCTTGGCTTCTCTTTTGACTGGAGCCGTGAAATTGCAACCTGTGATCCTGAATATTATGGGGCACAGCAGAAAATCTTTTTAGAATTTATCAAATCCGGTCTTGCAGAACGTCGTGAATCCCAAGTGAACTGGGATCCTGTTGAAATGACTGTGCTTGCAAATGAGCAGGTTGTGAATGGCAGAGGCTGGCGTTCAGGGGCTTTGATCGAAAAGAAAACCTTATCCCAATGGTTTTTGCGGATTACCGATTTTGCCGAAGATCTTTTAGACGGATTAAATGCGGCCCCTTTGAAAGAGGGCTGGCCGGAACGTGTTCGCATTATGCAAGAACGCTGGATTGGTAAGTCCGTTGGCGCAAGTCTGAAATTGAAATTAACGGACGGTTCCGAAGAAATCGAAATCTTCACAACACGTCCAGATACGCTTTACGGCATGTCCTTTATCGCCTTAGCGCCGGATCATCCTTTGGTCAAAAAGGAATTTGATAAAAATCCTGCGCTTAAAGCTTTTCAGCAAGAATGTGCGCAGTTGGGCACCTCAGAAGAGACCCTTTCCAAAGCGGAGAAAAAAGGCGTTGATACAGGTTTAAAAGTTCAGCATCCTTTTCTTAAAGGGAAGAAAATTCCTGTTTGGGCGGCAAATTTTGTGCTTTCTGATTATGGAACAGGGGCGCTCTTTGGCTGCCCTTGTGCGGATGAGAGAGATTATGATTTTGCAAAGAAATATGATCTGGAAATCCCTTATATTGGGCATCCTGCCAGGCTTTCCGATGAGGCTTTGCAACATGGGGTCGAGGCGAAAGATTTTATCCCGTTTACCGCTGGAAAGCTGATGAATTCTCCCGCCGATGGTGAGGAAAGTGTTGGGCCGGCATTGAATGGTTTGAAAATTTCCGAGGCAAAGAAAGAGGTGATTTCTTTTCTTGAGAAAAATCATATTGGCAAAAAAGAAACGAATTACCGTTTAAGGGATTGGGGGGTAAGTCGACAGCGTTATTGGGGATGTCCGATCCCAATCATTCGCTGTGAGACATGCGGTGATGTCGCTGTCCCAGATGAACAGCTCCCTGTAGAACTGCCTGAAGATGCAGATTTCTCCGTTTCAGGCAATCCGCTGGATCATCATCCGACATGGAAGCATGTCGATTGCCCAAAATGCGGTGCTAAGGCAGAGCGGGAAACAGATACACTTGATACCTTTGTGGATAGCGGCTGGTATCCTTTGCGCTATTTGTCACCCCATAGCAAAAATCCGATTGATAAACAGATTGCAGAACGCTTCATGCCGGTGAATGAATATATTGGCGGCGTGGAACATGCAATTTTACATTTATTGTATGCACGTTTCTTTATGCGGGCCTTGCAAAAAACGGGCTTGGTAGATAAGGCAGAGCCTTTTGCGAACCTCTTTACGCAGGGGATGGTAACGCATGAGAGTTATAAATTAGACAATCAGTGGCTTTATCCTGAAGAAGTTGAAACCAACAAAGACGGCAAAAAGATCCATAAAGAGACAGGTCGTGAGGTTGATGTCGGGCGTTCTGAAAAAATGTCTAAATCCCGCCGCAATACGGTTTCTCCAGAAGCGATCATTGCAGAATATGGCGCTGATATTGCAAGATTATTTGTCTTATCAGATACGCCACCGGAGAGAGATCAGGAATGGACAGCCGAAGGGGTTGCCGCCTCTGCCCGTTTTGTGCAACGGATTGAGTCTCTCATGGAACGTATCCTTGCCGAAGAAAAAGCGGAAGGAAGCGACCAAAAGGATAAAGATCAGGCGCTCAAACTGCGTCAGGTGACCCATAAAACAATTAAAGCGGTCAGCGAAGCCTTTGAATCTTTTATCCCGAATGTTGCCTTGGCCCGTTTGCATGAATTGGTTGGCGCAATGCGGAGCGCCTTTGAAGGGGTTGGCGAAGAATCTCAAAAAGCTCGCCGTGAAGCATTGGAGGTCTTAGCCCTCTTGATTGCGCCGATTATGCCGCATTTGGCAGAGGAGCTGATCGTCCATCTTGATCCGAATGGAAAGCTTGCGGCGGAACGTCCATGGCCTAAAGCGCAAGAGGCATTTTTGCAGGAAAATGTGCAAAAGCTTGCGGTTCAGGTGAATGGTAAAGTCCGTGGCGTTTTGGAAATTCCACTTGAAATTGAAGAGGCGGAAATCCTGGCGTTGGCAAAAGCCCTCCCGAATGTGGAGCAAGCTATGGCAGGCAAGAAAATTGTTAGGGAAATCGTTGTTAAAGGGCGTATCGTCAATTTTGTTGTAAAATAAGGCTTTTTCCAGAGAGCGTATTTGAGGGGAGTGAAAAAATCTTTAAGCGTATAAAAAATTGCGTTTTGCGGTCGGCTTTAGCATTGCCTTTGTTCGCAATAGCGCTTAGCTCATGTGATTTTCATCCCCTCTATGGCAGTTCTGGCGCAGATGATCCGAAAGTTCAGCTCAAGCTGAAGCAAGTCTTCGTCGCTAATATTCCAACACGTTTTGGGCAAGAAATGCGTCTGGCTTTGCAGGAGCAATTGTCTGGCGCAAGCAACGAAGATCCGCAAGGCTATGTTGTGCGGGCGACAGGTGGCTTGGAATATTCTTATATCGGTATTCATGCAGATAATACCGCCGGTCGTATTCAGGTCCTTGGTTATGCCTCTTGGCATCTTTATAAGGTAGGGCCTGATCCTAAAATTTTGGCTTCTGGCAGTGCTCGGGCTTTGGATGGCTATGATCCAACAATCAATGAGGCTTTTGCAGAAACGATGAATAACCAATCGGTTGAAGGGCGTGTAGCTAAAAATTTAGCAGATCAGATGGCGCAGGGGATCGCTGTATTTTTTAAATCCGGCGTTCAATCTGTTGGGCACGCAAAGCCTCGAATGGGTAAATATATTGATCCGGATGCACAGAATGGGTCGGGGGTTGCTTCGCAAGAAAGTGTTTCGCCGGATGGGTTTCCAATGGGAGTTATGGGGTATTCAGATAATTCTGTTTCGACAACGGCCGCAGGCAGTGACGGTTTAGATGAATAGCTATTCTCTTTTGAAGCGTTAAAAAAGGCAGGGTGGGAAAATGAAAATTTCTGTTAAAGAGACGCATACTGTTCTCGCGACACCTCAGAATTATCATGCCATGCTTTTTTATGGCGATGATTTGGGCCTGATTGCAGAGAGGACAAGAGAACTTGCGCTAAAAGTAAGCGAGAAAGATTCTTTTCGATTGGTCACAATCGGGGGAGATGAAATAGAGCGCTTTGCCGAGGAATATGGTGCAATTTCTTTTTTTGGTGGTCGGCGTGTCATTGTTCTAAGAGATGTCACAGATGCGGCGCTAGCGCCGCTAAAAACAGCCTTGGAAGCGGTCAACGCTTCGGATAGGGATATCCCTCTGATTTTAATGGAGGGAGGCAATCTAACCTCAAAATCCCGCCTACGTAAATATGCTGAAAAAGCGCCTAAAATTGCTGCGATAGGTTGCTACCCGCCGACAGGACAAGAGATTTCAGACTGGATTAGACGAGAACTTGCACGTGAGAACATTACCCTAACGCAAGATGCGGAGATTTGGCTTTCCACCCATATGGAAGGAGATCGGGCGCTCTTAAGATCAGAAATTGAAAAATTCTGTCTTTATGCGACGCCAAATGTGCCTTTGGACAAAGAGGATTTACAAGAGATTACAGGTGATACGGCTTCCGCAGATATGGGGGAAGCCATACAATGGGCTTTTGCAGGACATTATCCCAAAGCCGATGCTGCTTTTCGAAGGGCGCTTACCGAGGGACAGCATCCAATCGCTTATGCAAGAGGGGTTTTTTATCAAATACGTCGATTGGAAAAGGCGAGGATAAGTGTTGAGGCTGGAACAAGTCCTGCCCAAGCTGTTGCTACACTGCGTCCGCCCATTTTTTGGCGTGATCGGGATAAATTTACGGCCTCTGTGAAGCGCTGGTCTTTGTCTGCGCTTCAAAAAGCGGGAAAGATTACCCTGCAACTGGAGCAAGCATGTAAGCAAAATGGCCCGCCTGCAGAACTTCTTGCATGGCGTCATCTTGCTTGGCTTTCAAGAAAACAACGTTAGAGAGAAGGTATCTCTCTTAGCGCTTTAGACCTTTTGGAAATCCGATATCAATTTCGACACCAGATTGATCTTCCCGTTGTTTAAGGTCAATATTGAGGCTTTTACGATCAATAGGGAAGTATTTTTCAACAACCGTAACAATATCCTCTCGTAGAGCCAGCAGAAGTTCTGGGTCAAGCCCACAGCTTCCACGCTCATGCGTTAAGAGAATTTGAAGCCGTTCTTTTGCAACTGAGCTGGTTGAAATAGGTTTTGGCTTTTTCGCCCCGAAAATGCGATCAAATATCATTGTTCACCCCTCTTTATAGCATTAGCGCCCGAATAAAAAACCAAGGACGCCCCGTTTCCCAGATGGGACAACAAGCTCAAGATCTTCGCCCTGTAAACGTCGTCCAGCGTCTTGATAGGCCTGACCGGGAGGGCTATTAGGGGCATAAATTGTAACAGGTTCACCCTTATTCGAAGATTCAAGAATGAACTTGCTTTCAGGAATGACGCCAATCAATGGAATGGAAAGGAACTCTTCGACTTCTTCGACTTTGAGCATTTCCTCACGTGCGGCACGAACGGGATCAAAACGTGTGACCAATAAATATTTTTGAACACGTCCGCCGTCGGCAACTTTCTTTGTTTTGCTGTCTAAAAGACCGATAATGCGGTCAGAGTCACGAATTGAGCTCACTTCTGGATTGGTGACAATCACAGCTTTGTCTGCAAAATACATGGCATGCTGCGCACCATTTTCGATACCTGCTGGGCTGTCACAGAGAATATAGTCAAAACTTTTGGAAAGCTCTTCGATAACTTTAGCAATCCCATCAAGGGTAAGGTTATCCTTATCTTTTGTCTGGGAGGCAGGAAGAATGGAAAGCGTTTCGCATTTCGGATAGCGGATGAGGGCCTGAGAAAGTTTTGCATCCCCTTGAATGACATTGATGAGGTCAAAAACAACCCGACGCTCTACACCCATGACCAAGTCTAAGTTTCGGAGGCCGACGTCGAAATCTACCACCACTACGTTTTTTCCGGTTTTGGCTAGTGCAGCACCAAGAGCTGCCGTTGAGGTTGTCTTTCCAACCCCGCCTTTTCCAGAGGTAATAACAATGACTTCAACCATAGACCCGGCTGACTCCTTTAAAAGAAAATGTCAGAATATTTTAGACAAAAGATTCTGAGAACGTTAAATAGAAAATCTATTAAGGTCCTGAAAGTTTATACTATGCGTTCTACATAAAGAAGCAAGAAAAAGTAAAGAAATCTAGAAACTAAACAAGCTTGTGCTATTTAAGCAACAGATTGCGTTTATTTGGCTTCTACTTCTTTTGGTTTTAGCTTCCATTGCAGTTTCATTAACTTTTACAGGCTATTTCTTAGTGCTTTTTGTGCTTGTTACTGTTTTTGATGATGGAATGCCTAAAAGTTCAACACGTTTATTGATCAGTTTTGCTTGTGCTGGTTTTCCAATAAGATCGGCTGGAAAATTTTCAAGAACGGAATAGTAACCATCAATAGCAATGAGCTCAGCTTCAAATTGCTGTGCAATCACACGTGCGTCAGAGGCGCCCTCAAGCCCTGCAATCGCACGACCACGAAGCGCCCCATAAACAATAATAGAGCCTCCGGCAATAATTTCAGCACCCCAAGAAACATTTCCCATAATAATGACATCCCCCTCAGCATGCTGGAAAAGCTGTCCGGAACGAATGGTCTCTTCAATAATGAGCGCTGTTTTTTTTGGCTGTTGCTGTGCTTCTTCGGCAAGTTCACTTTGAAGGGGAATAAGTTGACCGCCATTGTTGGGGGCAATTGGAATATTCCATTCTTTTAAGCTCGGCCAATAGGCCGCTTGACCTTCGACACCTGTGATAAAGAGTCCCATGTCCCTCAAACGTTGGGGAAGAGCTGTTAGTTGAGGCGTATTTTCCTTAACTTCGGAAAGGTCTAAAATAACCGCACGTCCTCGAAAAAGGTGAGGCGCTGTCTCGATTTCCCGCTCTAAGGCGGAGAGCCACAAATCAATAGGATTTTCCGGCATAAGGACTAAGGCTAAAAAAGAGCGATGCCCGGCTCGAATATGTGGCAGATTTTCAGCGGTCATAAAATATACTCAGTTTAAAGTTTAGTTCTGTGTAAAGTAGGTCAATTCACTTGAATTTCCAAAAAAAAATTCGATAAATGAACTTTAAGAAAATATTTACTTAGAGATTTGTCGCTTTTTTTCAACTCTTCTCTTAAAGGTCTTGTTTAGGCTGTCATAAAACAGTCACACCTTTTTCCAAGTGAAATGCTGTATTTCTTTTGGCGTGTTCCGTGTTTTTTAATAATGAGTTAAAACACATCTTCAGGGTTGTCATTTTTTTCTATTTCAGTTAATGACAGGTCTCTTAATAAGAATAATTATCGAACGCGGAAGGGGGGCCTTTTGTGCGACTCCTGTTTGACCGCGGTTCGGAATCATTATTTTTCATTATTTGAAAGGTTTCCGGATTATGGCCAAAAAAATTGTTGGCTACATTAAACTACAAATTCCGGCTGGTAAGGCGAACCCTTCACCACCAGTCGGTCCTGCGCTTGGTCAGCGTGGCCTTAACATTATGCAATTCTGTAAAGAATTCAATGCGGCAACGCAGGGTATGGAAGCAGGGATGCCAATTCCTGTCGTGATTACTGCATATGCAGATCGCACATTCAGCTTTATTACAAAAACACCGCCAAACACATATTTCTTGCTCAAAGCAGCAAAAATTACAAAAGGTTCTCAAACCGTTGGTCGTGCTGCTGAAGTCGGATCTGTTACGGTCGATCAGCTTCGTGAGATTGCTGAAATCAAGGCAAAAGACTTGAATTCACATGATGTCGAAGCAGCCGTGCGTATGCTGATTGGTTCCGCCCGTTCCATGGGCATTAAAGTGACGGGAGCTTAATTCATGGCGATTAAAAGCAAAAAACAAAAAGCAATCGCAGAAAAGCTTGATATTGCACGCGCTTATCCATTGGAAGAAGCCGTTAAGCTTATTCGTGAATTTGCAACCTCTAAGTTTGATGAAACAATTGAAGTTGCTTTGCGTCTCGGTATTGACCCACGCCATGCGGATCAAATGGTTCGTGGCATGGTCTCTTTGCCACATGGTACCGGTAAAAATTTGCGTGTTGCCGTTCTCGCACGTGGTCCAAAAGCTGAAGAAGCTAAGGCCGCTGGTGCAGATATTGTCGGCGCTGAAGATTTGGTTGCTGAAATCCAATCTGGTAAGATTGACTTCGATCGCTGCATCGCAACGCCGGATATGATGGCGCTTGTTGGGCGTTTGGGTAAGATTCTTGGGCCTCGTGGTTTGATGCCAAACCCACGTCTTGGAACCGTTACCATGAATGTTAAAGAAGCTGTTGAAAGCGCTAAAGCTGGTCAGGTTGAATATCGTGCTGAAAAAAGCGGTATTGTGCATGCAGGTGTTGGTAAAGCTTCTTTCGATGAGAAAAAGCTTGAAGAAAATATTCGTGCACTTCTTGATGCTGTCCAAAAGGATAAGCCATCAGGTGCAAAAGGTGTCTATATGAAAGCCCTTTCTGTCTCCTCAACAATGGGGCCAGGAATTGCTGTAGATATGTCTGGAATTACGCAATAATCCATTCTGGATTGTTTTAACGGAATAAGAGGGGGGTGTTCTCCCTTCTTTCTGCCTGAGAGCGCACGCTGGACTTTTTAAGGGTTCTAAATATCTTTATTCACCTGGATAAAGAGGCGGGTGTGAGGTGGAAGAGGAAGTTTTTAAGTTTACGTTCGTCCAAAGAATAATCTTTTGGCGTTTTGTGACAAATCTTCTCTTCAGCCAAAGTGGCAGGTTGGCTTAATCTTAATTTCAAGGTGAAGCTGACAAAACTGGCTGGACGCATAAGAGCGTCTAAAGGAGGTGCGTTTGAACCGCAATGAGAAAGAAGCTTTAGTCACATCGCTGGCTAAAGTATTTGAGACCGCAAATATTGTGATTGTCTCCCGAAATGAGGGTCTAAATGCCGACGAGACGAGTGAACTTCGTCAAAGAATTCGCTCTGCTGGTGCGTCATATAAGGTTGCGAAAAATCGTTTGGTGACACGGGCTTTACCGAATACATCATACGAAAATCTTGCTGACCTTTTCCAAGGTCCAACAGCAATTTCATGGGCAGATGAGCCTGTGGCCGTTGCAAAAGCGCTTACCGATTTTGCAAAAACGAACAAAAAGCTCGTTGTTGTTGGTGGTGCTCTTGGAAACCAAGTTCTTGATGAGAACGCAATTAAGGCCTTGTCTGAATTGCCATCTCTTGAAGAGCTTCGTGCCAAACTTGCTGGCTTGGTTGTGAGTGTGCCGTCTAAAATTGCTAGATTGGCGCAAGCGCCTGCTAGCCAGATTGCACGTCTTGCAGCAATGAAACCTGAAGGGGAAGAAGCTTAATCTTCAAAGCCTTAAAATTTAAGGCAATGGGGATAAAGCATCTGACAATTTACAAAAATTTTTGTGAATATATTTTTAAGTGACGAATAAGGATTAAAAAATGGCTGATTTAGCTAAAATTGTTGACGAACTATCTGCTCTTACAGTTCTAGAAGCTGCTGAGCTTTCCAAACTTTTGGAAGAAAAATGGGGTGTTTCTGCTGCTGCGCCTGTCGCTGCTGCCGCTGCTCCTGCTGCTGCTGGTGCCGCTGCTGAAGAAAAGACAGAATTTGATGTCATCTTGGCAAATGCTGGCGCAAAAAAGATCAACGTCATTAAAGAAGTCCGTGGTATCACAGGGCTTGGCTTGAAAGAAGCTAAAGACTTGGTTGAAGGCGCACCAAAAACACTTAAAGAAGGTGTTTCCAAAGACGAAGCTGACAAGATCAAAAAAGCTCTTGAAGAAGCTGGCGCAACAGTCGAAGTTAAATAATTATTTAACTTTACTGGCAAGTCCGTATAAAGGGGATTTTTCCCTTATTGGGCTGGTTGAGGAAGGGAGATGTTTACATCGCCCTTCCTTGCCGTTTGTGAGAAGTTATAATAATACGGGCGTGGGGCAGTGCATATATATGTGCTAAGTTAAAGATATTTATAGAAGTAAAAATTGCGCCAAGTGGCGACAGTAAAGCGTAAAGCATAGGGATGAAACTTTTTTTGTTCCAAAATTCTCTGGTGTTTAAGACGGCGGGCAGGAGTTACTAAATGGTAAAAGAGAAAGCATTTAATGCGAAAAAGAAGATTCGGAAAAGCTTTGGGCGCATCCCTGAAGTCGTAACAATGCCGAATCTTATTGATGTTCAGAGAGCCTCTTATGAGAGCTTTTTGCAGCGTGACGTTGATCCTGATTCTCGTTCGCCTTCTGGGCTTCAGGAAGTTTTTCGTTCCGTATTTCCAATTCATGATTTTGGCGGACGTGGTCGTCTGGACTTTCAACGTTATGAATTTGAAACACCCAAATATGATGTTGAGGAATGCCTGCAGCGTGGCTTAACATATTCAGCGCCTTTGCGGGTTATTTTGCGTTTGACGACTTGGGATATTGATGAAGATACGGGAGCCCGTACAATTCATGATCTTAAGGAGCAGCCTGTTTATATGGGGGAAATGCCCCTAATGACAGAGAATGGCACCTTTATTGTTAACGGAACAGAGCGTGTTATTGTTTCTCAGATGCACCGTAGCCCAGGTGTTTTCTTCGATCATGATAAAGGTAAAACACATTCTTCCGGTAAGTATCTCTATACAGCACGTGTGATTCCTTACCGTGGTTCATGGCTCGATTTTGAATTTGATGCAAAAGATATTCTTCATGTTCGAATCGACCGTAAGCGTAAGCTGCCCGTGACAACGCTTCTTTATGCGCTTGAAGGTGAAAATTCCATCAAAGCACGCAATAAAAAGGCAGAAGAGGGCGGAGATGTTGATGCTCTAGACATCCAGGGAATGGATCAGGATGAAATTCTACGTGAATTTTATGATACCGTTTCTTTCTTCCGTCATGGAAAAGGCTGGGCACGTTCTTTTGATTCTGAATTTTTCCGTGGTCTGAAATTGCTTTCTCCATTGGTAGATGCCGATACTGGGGAAGTTGTTGCGGAAGCCGGGGCGAAGTTGACAGCACGTATCACCAAGAAAATTGCTGAAAACACAAAAACGGTGAGTGCAACAGCGAACGATCTGATTGGGCGTTTGGTTGCGCGCGATATTGTTAATAAAAAAACAGGTTTGATTTACGCAGAGGCTGGTGAGGAAATCACGGAAGAGCTTCTTGCTGAAATTCAAGAGGCGCACGTTAAAGAATTGCCAACCTTGGCTGTGGATGCTTCTCATGGTCCTTGGATCAGAGATACAATGATGGCGGATAAAAACCGTACACGTGATGAGGCGCTGATTGATATTTATCGCATCATTCGTCCGGGTGAGCCACCAACCCGTGAAGCGGCAGAAGCCATGCTGAGCGGCCTTTTCTTTGATGTTGAGCGCTACGATCTTTCCCCTGTTGGTCGTGTGAAAATGAACATGCGCCTTGAAGAGGATGTTCCAGATACAGTTCGTACGCTACGCAAAGAGGACATTATCCGCACCATTAAAGTTCTTTGTGACTTAAAAGATGGCCGTGGTCAGGTTGATGATATTGATAACCTTGGAAATCGTCGTGTCCGTTCCGTTGGTGAATTGATGGAAAATCAGTATCGGATCGGTCTGTTGCGTATGGAGCGTGCCATTCGTGAGAGAATGAGTTCTTCTCCAATCGATACAGCGATGCCGCACGACTTAATCAATGCAAAACCTGCTGCAGCAGCTGTTCGTGAGTTCTTCGGCTCATCACAGCTCAGTCAGTTTATGGATCAAACCAATCCACTTTCAGAAGTGACACATAAACGTCGTCTTTCTGCTTTGGGCCCAGGGGGTTTGACACGTGAGCGTGCAGGGTTTGAAGTCCGTGACGTTCATCCAACCCATTATGGTCGTATTTGCCCGATTGAAACGCCAGAAGGTCCAAATATTGGATTGATTAACTCTCTGGCAACTTATGCCCGCGTGAATAAATATGGTTTCATTGAAACGCCTTATCGCTTGGTGCAGGATGGTGTTCTTCAGGACGGCTTTAAATATCTCTCCGCAACGGAAGAGGAAAAACTTACCGTTGCGCAGGCAGATGCGGCGCAAGATCCTAAAACAGGTCGTTTAACCAGCGAATTGGTTTCTGTTCGTAAGTCTGGTGACTTCCGTTTGGTACCGCCAGAGCAGGTGACAGCTTGTGACGTTTCTCCAAAACAGCTCGTTTCTGTGGCCGCTGCTTTGATTCCCTTCTTGGAAAACGATGATGCGAACCGTGCATTGATGGGATCCAACATGCAGCGTCAGGCCGTGCCATTGGTTCAGTCTGATGCGCCGCTTGTCGGCACAGGAATGGAAGCGGCTGTTGCCCGTGATTCTGGTGCGGCGATCGTTGCAAAACGTGGCGGTGTTGTCGATCAGGTCGATGGTGCCCGTGTGGTTATCCGCGCAACAGATGACGAGGACAATATTGAGGGCGTTGATATTTACCGTTTGCGTAAATATATGCGTTCTAATCAATCCACTTGTATCAATCAGCGTCCTTTGGTTAAGGTGGGTGAACGTGTTGCTGCTGGTGATATTATTGCAGACGGCCCTTCCACAGAGCAGGGTGAGCTTGCGCTAGGTCGTAACGTTCTTGTGGCCTTTATGCCATGGAATGGTTACAACTATGAGGATTCTATTCTCATTTCAGAACGTATCGCACGTGATGATGTCTTTACTTCCATTCATTTGGAAGAATTTGAAGTCATGGCCCGTGATACAAAACTCGGACAAGAGGAAATCACACGTGATATTCCAAATGCCGGGGAAGAAGCGCTTAGAAATCTTGACGAGGCCGGTATTGTTTATGTCGGTGCAGAAGTCGAGCCGGGTGATATTCTCGTTGGTAAGGTGACCCCAAAAGGGGAAAGCCCAATGACACCGGAAGAAAAGCTCCTACGTGCTATCTTTGGGGAAAAGGCTTCAGATGTCCGTGATACGTCTTTGAAGCTTCCACCAGGCACAAGTGGAACCGTTGTTGATGTGCGTGTTTTCTCCCGCCGTGGTGTGGATAAAGATGAACGTGCAATGGCCATTGAGCGCAATGAAATCGAACGTTTTGCAAAAGATCGTGACGATGAGTGTGCCATTCAAGAACGCAACTTCCATGACCGTTTAAAAGCACGTCTTGTGGGTCAGGAAGTCGGTGCCGCAACAAAATCCAAAACGGTTAAAAACCTTAAAAAAGGGGATACGGTCACGTTAGAACTCTTGAGAGAAATCCCACGTTCTAACTGGAGAGATATTCCTTTAGCCGATGCAGATACCGCAACTTCTATTCAGACAATTTGTAAAGAATATGATGCGGCGGTTGCACGGATTAATGCCCATTTCGAGGATAAAGTTGATAAGCTACAACGTGGTGATGAACTTTCCCCGGGCGTAATGAAAATGGTCAAAATTTTTGTTGCGGTGAAGCGTAAGCTTCAGCCAGGTGACAAAATGGCTGGGCGTCATGGAAATAAGGGTGTGGTCTCCCGTGTTGTGCCAATTGAAGATATGCCATTCCTTGAGAACGGAAAGGCTGTTGATATTGTTTTGAACCCATTGGGTGTGCCTTCTCGTATGAATGTCGGGCAGATCCTCGAAACCCATCTCGGCTGGGCATGTGCCAATATTGGCCAAAATATTGGTGAAATTGTTGATGATTATCAGCGCACAGGTGAGCGTCGTCAGGAACTTCTGGATGCCTTAAAAGATGTTTATGGCGATCGTGTCTTCAAAGAAGATATTGCAGAGATGTCTAATGATCAGCTTTTTGAGTTGATGAAAAACATCCGTAAAGGTGTGCCTATTGCAACCCCAGTCTTTGACGGAGCTTCTATTCCAGATATTGAAAAAATGCTGGAAAAAGCGGGTGTTGATGTCTCTGGGCAGTCTCAGTTGATTGATGGGCGTACAGGGCAGAAATTTGAGCGTAAAACAACCGTTGGTTATATTTACATGCTTAAACTGCATCACTTGGTCGATGATAAAATCCATTCCCGTTCCATTGGGCCTTACTCTCTCATCACCCAGCAGCCGCTGGGAGGTAAAGCGCAGTTCGGTGGGCAGCGTTTTGGGGAGATGGAAGTCTGGGCATTGGAAGCATACGGCGCAGCCTATACGCTTCAAGAAATGCTTACAGTTAAATCAGATGACGTTTCTGGACGAACAAAAGTTTATGAATCCATCGTTCGTGAGGATGAGGATTTTGAAGCGGGTATTCCGGAAAGCTTTAACGTTTTGACAAAAGAGTTGAAATCACTTGGTCTTAACGTCGAGCTGGAACAGGGCTCTAACTGAGTTCGGTTCTTTCGGAGACACGTTTAAATAAATAATAAACGAGCTTTATAAGCTCTTAAGGTAGAATGGGGAGATGGTTTTAGTCATTTCCCCAAACTTCCCGGCAAGCAGGATAGTGGCGAATGAAAGAGATCACCAAAATTTTAGGGACTTCACCAGAACAGGGGGCTTTTGATCAGATTAGAATCCGTCTGGCCTCTCCTGAGCAAATCCGCTCATGGTCCTTTGGAGAAATCAAAAAGCCTGAAACCATTAACTACCGTACCTTTAAGCCAGAACGTGACGGGCTTTTCTGTGCGCGTATTTTTGGTCCAACCAAAGATTATGAATGTCTTTGTGGTAAATATAAACGGATGAAATTCCGTGGGATTATTTGCGAAAAATGTGGCGTTGAAGTCACTTTGGCAAAAGTCCGTCGTGAGCGCATGGGGCATATTGAGCTTGCGTCTCCTGTAGCGCATATCTGGTTCTTGAAATCCCTTCCAAGCCGTATTGCGACTTTGTTGGATCTTCCTCTCAAGGATGTGGAACCTGTCCTTTATTTCGAGAAATTTTTTGTTCTGGATAAAGGTATTTGCGATTCAGAGGAAATTGAATCCTTCAAATATGCAAAGAGACGTGATCAGTATCTTCTTGATGAGGAGCGCTGTGAAGATCTTCTGGATATGTATCCGGATGCAGGTCTGGATGTCGGTATCGGTGCAGAAGCCATTAAGAAGGCGCTTTCAAGCTATGATTGGGGTATTCCAAATGAGGAAGAACGCCTTTTAAGCCGAGCCGCAAAAGAATCTGGAGAGCCAGATCCTTTTGATTACGATGCCGAAATCACAGATGAAGATTCTGAAAAAACCATTTTGCGTAAAAAACTTCGTAAGGCAACTTCTGAAGCCGCCAGAAAGAAACTGGTTAAACGCTTAAAAATGGTTGAAGCTTTCGTGGAAAGCGGTGGAAAACCAGAATGGATGATTTTGGATGTTATTCCGGTCATCCCACCTGAACTCCGTCCATTGGTGCCATTGGATGGTGGTCGTTTTGCGACTTCTGATCTAAATGATCTTTATCGTCGTGTGATTAACCGTAACAACCGTTTAAAACGTTTGATGGAGTTGCGTGCGCCGGACATTATCGTTCGTAATGAAAAGCGTATGCTTCAAGAATCTGTCGATGCTTTGTTTGACAATGGGCGTCGTGGCAGAGCCATTTCTGGCGGAAATAAACGTCCGCTAAAATCGCTTTCAGATATGTTGAAGGGGAAGCAGGGGCGTTTCCGTCAAAACCTTTTGGGAAAACGTGTTGATTATTCGGGTCGTTCCGTTATCGTTGTGGGGCCTGAACTGAAATTACATCAGTGTGGTCTTCCAAAGAAAATGGCGTTGGAACTCTTTAAACCATTTATTTATGCCAAGCTTGAAAAATATGGCCATGCCAATACGATCAAAGCAGCAAAGAAAATGGTTGAAAAAGAACGTCCAGAAGTTTGGGATATTCTTGAAGAGGTCATTAGAGAACATCCCGTCTTCCTTAACCGTGCGCCAACATTGCATCGTTTGGGGATTCAGGCGTTTGAGCCAATTTTGATCGAGGGTAAAGCCATTCAGCTTCATCCGTTGGTCTGTACAGCTTTTAACGCTGACTTTGACGGGGATCAGATGGCCGTTCACGTTCCGCTCTCGCTGGAAGCTCAGCTTGAAGCACGTGTGCTTATGATGTCCACCAATAACATTCTCAGCCCTGCCAATGGTAAGCCAATCATTGTGCCTTCTCAGGATATTGTGTTGGGGCTTTATTACCTCAGCTTGGAAACACCTGAATTTAAGGCTACGCCGGATACGGCTGAGTTTGAAAAAGATCCAGCAACAGGCAAAGAAGTTATTAAAACACCTGCGCCAACCGCTTTTGGTTCTATTTCTGAAATCGAAGCCGCTCTTGCTGCAGATGAGGTGACCCTCCATCAAAAGATTCGTTTACGTTTCAAAGAGATGGATGAAAACGGGGAAATGGTTTCCAAAGTGGTTGTTACGACACCAGGTCGTGCGATCATTGGTCTCATTTTGCCGAATAATCCGCACATTTCTTACAGTCTCATCAACCGTCAATTAACCAAAAAGACCGTCTCTGGCGTTATTGATATGGTTTACCGTCATTGCGGCCAAAAAGATGCCGTGATTTTCTGTGACCAATTGATGGCGATTGGCTTCCGTCATGCAGCATTGGCTGGGGTTTCCTTCGGTAAAGACGACATGATTGTGCCAGCAGCAAAAGCCAAACTGGTCGACCGTGCGGCCGCTGAGGTTAAAGAATTTGAACAGCAATATCAGGATGGTTTGATTACTGCTGGTGAACGTTACAATAAAGTGGTTGATACATGGTCACGTTGTACCGATGAGGTTCAGGCGGCCATGGTTGAAGCTATTTCTGCTTCTGAAATCGGTAAACCAACCAACTCTGTCTGGATGATGAGTGACTCCGGTGCCCGTGGGTCGCCAGCACAGATGAAACAGCTCGCAGGGATGCGTGGTTTGATGGTGAAGCCTTCAGGTGAAATTATTGAACAGCCAATCGTTGCGAACTTTAAAGAAGGTCTTTCGGTTCTCGATTACTTCACCTCAAGCCATGGTGCTCGTAAAGGACTTGCTGATACAGCGCTTAAAACAGCGAACTCCGGTTACCTTACACGTCGTTTGGTTGATGTTGCGCAAGATTGCATCATTAGCGATAAGGATTGTGGTACAGAAAGAGGAATCGATGTCCATGTTGTCATGGATGGTGGGGAAGTTGTCGCTTCTCTCGAAGACCGTGCCCTTGGCCGTACTTTAGCTGAGGATGTCAATCATCCTGTTTCTGGTGAATTGCTCTATAAAGCGGGTGTTCTCTTGGATGAAGAGGCGATTGAAGTTCTGGAAAAAGCGGGAATTGAAAATATCAAAATCCGTTCTGTTCTTACCTGTGATAGTCGTGTCGGCATTTGTGCAAAATGCTATGGACGTGATCTGGCACGTGGTACAGAAGTCAATGTGGGTGAAGCTGTCGGTGTTATTGCGGCGCAATCCATTGGTGAGCCGGGAACACAGTTGACAATGCGTACCTTCCATATTGGGGGAACGGCGACACGTGGTGCTGAGCAATCTATGGTTGAAGCAGCCCGTGACGGTAAAGTAACGATTGCAAACCATAACGTGGTTGTGAATTCACATAAAATTCCTGTGGTTATGTCCCGTAATTGCGAGATCATCCTCTCAGATGAGCAGGGTGTGGAACGTGCCCGTTATCGTGTGCCTTACGGCTCTAAATTGATGGTTTCTCAAGATGAAAAAGTTACACGTGGTCAAAAATTGGCCGAGTGGGACCCATACACCTTGCCAATCATTACAGAGCAGGCCGGTCGTGTTGAATATGTGGATCTCATCGATTCCATTACTTTGATGGAGCGTATGGATGAGGTTACAGGCCTCGCCTCTCGTGTCGTTGTTGACTATAAACAAGCTGCTAAAGGTGTTGATTTACGTCCACGTCTTCAGTTGAAAGATGAAAAAGGGAATATTGAGAGACTGGCAAACGGTAACGAAGCCCGCTACTTCCTCTCCCCAGATTCTATTCTTTCTGTTGAAAATGGCGCTGAAGTTCATGCGGGTGATGTGCTTGCACGTATTCCACGTGAAGGTTCAAAAACCCGTGATATTACTGGTGGTCTTCCACGTGTTGCTGAATTGTTCGAAGCACGTAGCCCAAAAGACCATGCTATTATTGCTGAAAATAGCGGCCGTATTGAATTCGGACGGGATTATAAAGCAAAACGTTGCATCGTTGTTAAAGACGATGAAACAGGAGAGCAGACAGAATATCTCATTCCTAAAGGAAAACGTATTTCCGTTCAGGAAGGTGACTTTATTCAAAAAGGTGATCCATTGGTGGATGGCCCACGTGTTCCGCATGATATCCTGAAAGTTCTTGGGGTTGAGGCGCTTTCTGAATATCTGGTGAATGAAGTTCAAGATGTGTATCGTCTTCAGGGGGTGAAGATTAACGATAAACATATTGAAGTGATTGTTCGTCAGATGCTCCAGAAGGTTGAGATTACCAATCCGGGCGATTCGGTTTGGTTGCTAGGTGAAGTTGTGGATCGTCTTGTCTTTGATGCGGAGAATCGTGAATTAGAAGAAAGTGGGCGTAAGCCTGCCGAAGCTTCTCCTGTTCTACAGGGGATCACAAAGGCCTCCTTGCAGACCGAATCCTTCATTTCTGCAGCCTCCTTCCAAGAAACCACACGTGTGCTGACAGAAGCTGCCAGCTCAGGTAAGGTAGATCATCTTGGGGGACTGAAAGAAAACGTTATTGTTGGGCGCTTGATCCCAGCAGGAACGGGCGGAATGATGCGTCAAATGCGCAAAATTGGAGAAAAAGCTTCTCCTTTAGCGGCACATGATGCGGAAATACTTGCTGAAGATACAGCCTCTTTAGGGGTTGAAATGGAAGACGAGTCCTGACTTTCGTGTAAAGTAGCACTTAAGTCACGCTCTTTCCTCTATATGGCCTAGGACTTGACGGGGCAGAAGATAAAAGGTTATTTTTCTGCCCCACTAGGTTATTTAAGTTGCGACTGCGTAATAACGTAGTTATATTTTCACAGATAACTAAAGTTTTGCGAATTCTATAGAATCGCAGACAGAATAAAAGGATTGAATAAGGCGAATGCCCACTATTAACCAGCTCATTGCTAAAGGTCGCCAGCCGGCGGCTAAACGCAACAAGGTGCCAGCCTTGCAGGGATGCCCTCAGAAACGCGGGGTTTGCACCCGTGTCTATACCGTAACGCCAAAAAAGCCGAACTCAGCTTTGAGAAAAGTGGCCAAGGTCCGTCTGACCAATGGTTATGAGGTGGTGAGTTATATTCCTGGTGAAGGTCATAACCTTCAGGAACATAGCGTTGTCCTTATTCGCGGCGGACGTGTAAAGGATTTACCAGGTGTGCGCTATCACATTGTTCGTGGTGTCTTGGATACGCAAGGTATTCCAAAACGTCGTCAGAGACGTTCACACTACGGTGCAAAACGTCCGAAATAAGGAGAGTAGGGAATGAGTCGTCGGCATAGTGTTGAAAAGCGCGAAATTCTTCCAGATCCAAAGTTTGGAGATGTCGTGTTAACCCGTTTCATGAATGTCATGATGTATGACGGGAAAAAATCTTTAGCAGAGCGCATCCTTTATGGTGCTCTGGATAGCTTAGCCAAAAGGGGCGGCCCGGATGCAGATCCAGTGGCCATGTTCCATTCGGCTTTAGATAATGTTAAACCTCAAGTTGAGGTTCGCTCTCGTCGCGTTGGTGGTGCCACTTATCAGGTTCCAGTTGATGTGCGTGCAGAACGTCGTCAGGCTCTGGCTATTCGCTGGATTGTTGACGCAGCGCGTAAAAGAAGCGAAAAGACAATGTGTGATCGCCTTTCACAAGAGTTGTTTGATGCGATTAATAATCGTGGATCAGCTGTTAAAAAGCGCGAGGATACCCATCGTATGGCCGAAGCCAACCGTGCTTTCAGCCATTATCGTTGGTAAGTCTTTTTAATTTTTGTTGGTAAATATAAAGGTTACAACCTGTTAAAAACAGGGAAGTTTTTAGGAAGGATAGGTTATGGCTAAAGCTAAGTTTGAGCGGAATAAACCGCATTGCAACATTGGCACCATCGGTCACGTTGACCACGGTAAAACATCTTTGACAGCTGCGATCACAAAAACGCTTGCTAAAAGAGGTGGCGCAGAATACAGCGCATATGATCAAATTGATAAAGCCCCAGAAGAAAGAGCACGTGGTATTACAATTTCCACAGCTCACGTTGAGTATGAGACAGACAACCGTCACTATGCTCACGTCGACTGCCCAGGCCATGCTGACTATGTTAAAAACATGATCACAGGTGCGGCTCAGATGGATGGCGCAATCTTGGTTGTGTCCGCTGCTGACGGTCCAATGCCACAGACTCGTGAGCACATCTTGCTTTCACGTCAGGTCGGTGTTCCTGCACTTGTCGTTTTCATGAATAAAGTTGATCAGGTTGATGATCCTGAGTTGCTTGAACTCGTGGAAATGGAAATTCGTGAGCTTCTTTCTTCATACGAATTCCCAGGCGACGATATTCCAATTGTCCAGGGTTCCGCTTTGGCAACATTGGAAGATGGTGATGCCTCCATCGGTGAAGACAAAGTTCTTGAATTGATGGCAGCTGTTGATGCTTACATTCCACAGCCAGAACGTCCAATTGATCGTCCATTCTTGATGCCAATTGAAGACGTTTTCTCAATTTCCGGTCGTGGTACAGTTGTTACCGGTCGTATTGAGCGCGGTGAAATCAATGTTGGTAACGAAGTTGAAATCGTTGGTCTTAAAGACACAACAAAAACAACTGTCACCGGCGTTGAAATGTTCCGTAAATTGCTTGATCGTGGTGAAGCAGGTGATAACATCGGTGCATTGTTGCGTGGTACAAAACGTGAAGATGTTGAACGTGGTCAAGTTCTTGCAAAACCAGGTTCCATTACACCACACAGCGAATTCAAAGCTGAAGCATATATTTTGACAAAAGAAGAAGGTGGTCGTCACACCCCATTCTTCACCAACTATCGTCCGCAGTTCTATTTCAGAACAACAGACGTTACAGGTGTTGTTGAGCTTCCAGAAGGCGTTGAAATGGTCATGCCTGGTGATAACATTGCTATGGATGTTAAACTGATTGCTCCGATTGCTATGGATGAAGGCTTGCGCTTTGCTATCCGTGAAGGTGGTCGTACAGTTGGTGCGGGTGTTGTCTCTTCCGTTAAGAAATAATATCTGCTATTAAACTTAGACGGCCTTGGGAGTCTTGGACTTCCAAGGCCGTCTATTGCATGGGCCTTGCAAAGGTCTTTGTTCATTTTTATTAAAATAATGTAGGGCTCAAAGTAGGATAATGGACGATCAAAATATTCGTATACGCCTAAAAGCTTATGACCACCGGGTGCTCGATAGCAGTACTCGTGATATTGTAAACACAGCGAAAAGAACGGGGGCTCGGGTACGTGGTCCTATTCCCCTCCCGACACATATTGCGCGCTTTACGGTTAACCGCTCACCACATATTGACAAAAAGAGTCGTGAGCAGTTCGAAATGCGTACGCATCGCCGCTTGTTGGACATCGTTGAACCAACACCACAAACAGTTGACGCGCTTATGAAGCTCGACCTTGCTGCTGGTGTTGACGTCGAAATTAAACTTTGAGGGCAGATATGCGTACCGGACTTATTGCAAAAAAATTAGGAATGAGCCGTATCTTCAAAGAAGACGGTGTCAGCATTCCCGTAACACTCCTTCAACTTGATAATGTTGAAGTTGTTGATGTTAGAACAATCGAACGTGACGGATATGCCGCACTTCAGCTTGGCTACGGCGAAGCGAAAGCAAAGCATGTCAGCAAGCCAAATCGTGGCCATTTTGCAAGTCAAAAAGTTCAGTTGAAAAAGAAACTTGTTGAGTTTAGAGTAGCTGAGGATGCCGTCCTTGATGTTGGTACCCAGTTAACAGCAGCTCACTTTGTCCCAGGTCAAAAAGTTGACGTTACGGGAACAAGTAAAGGTAAGGGATTTGCCGGTGCTATGAAACGGCATAACTTCCGTGGTTTGGAAGCATCCCATGGTGTGTCCATTAGTCACCGTTCGCACGGTTCTACTGGTCAGCGCCAAGATCCTGGAAAAGTTTTTAAGGGAAAGAAAATGGCTGGTCACATGGGTGATCGCCGTGTAACAACTCAGAACCTTGAAATCGCAGCTGTGGATCAAGAACATAACTTAATATTTATTAAAGGAGCTGTTCCAGGCTCTAAAGAAGGTTACGTCCTTGTTTCTGATGCTGTTAAAAAGCAGCGCCACCCAGAAGCCCCATATCCAACACATGTGGCTGAAGCGGCGCAATAAGATATTAGATAAGGCTGGAATAAATGGAAGTTGAAGTAAAAAATCTGGGAGGTGAGGCAAAAGGTAAAATGCCTCTTTCCCAGGAAATTTTTGGCATCAAGCCACGCACCGATATAATGGCGCGCGTGGTGCTCTGGCAGTTGGCGAAAGCCCGTTCCGGTAATCATGCTATTAAAAGTCGTAGTGAAGTTTCAGGAACAACCAAAAAGGTCTATCGTCAGAAAGGTACGGGTTCTGCTCGTCACGGTTCTGTGCGTGCGCCTCAGTATCGTACTGGTGGTGTTGTTCATGGTCCTGTGCTGCGTTCGCATGCTTACAGCTTACCGAAGAAAGTAAGACGTCTTGGTCTTCTTTCAGCACTTTCTCAGAAAGTCGCGGAAGGTAAAATTCTTCTTATCGAAGAAGCTGCAGGTATTGCAAAAACAAAGCAGGCTGCTGAAACTGTTAAAAATCTAGGACTAGAATCCGCACTCTTTATCGATGCGGCTGTTAATCCTGAATTTTCAAATGCCATTGCAAACGTAATTGGGCTGGATGTCCTCCCGGTTGCTGGTGCAAACGTGTATGATATTCTAAAACATGACACTTTGGTTTTGACACGTGCAGCTGTCGAAGGTCTTGAAAAGCGTCTATCAAAAGGAGCTGCAGCATGAGTGTAAAACAAATTTACGCAAATAAAAAAGCTGTCGCTGCTTTGTCCGATGCTGAATTGCTCGACATTGTTCGCACACCTGTCATTACAGAAAAAGCAACCTTTGTTTCCGAAACAGGGCAGTATGTCTTTACTGTTGCACCAACTGCAACAAAAGAAGCTATTCGTCGCGCTGTCGAAGAAATTTTTAAGGTAAGTGTTATCTCTGTTCAAACCTTGAACCAGAAAGGAAAGGTTAAACGTACAAAAGGCCGTGTTGGTACACGTTCTGATGTCAAAAAAGCCTATGTTCGCCTGGCTCCTGGGGCACAGATTGATCTAACAGCCAAGATTGGGTAGGTTTTCAAATGGCATTAAAACATTTTAACCCTACAACTCCCAGCAATCGCGGAACGGTTCTTATTGACCGTAGCGGTCTGTGGAAGGGTAAGCCCGTAAAAACCTTGACCGAAGGTAAAACTTCAACAGGTGGGCGTAATAATCACGGTCATATTACAGTGCGTTTCCGTGGTGGTGGGCATAAAAAAGCTTATCGTCTCATTGATTTCCGTCGTCGTAAATTTGACGTTGCCGGAGAAATCGAACGTATTGAGTACGATCCAAATCGTACAGCATTTATTGCTTTGATCCGTTATGAGGATGGAGAACTTTCTTATATCCTCGCACCTCAGCGTTTGCAGGTCGGTGATAAAGTTATTGCTGGTGAAAAAGTCGATGCAAAACCAGGGAATGCAATGCCATTGCGTTCAATGCCTGTCGGAACCATTGTCCATAATATTGAGCTAAAGCAGGGTGCAGGTGGAAAGCTTGCGCGTTCCGCTGGTACATATGCTCAGTTGGTCGGTAAAGATAGCGGTTATGCTCAGCTTAAACTCCAATCTGGCGAATTACGCTTGGTTCGTGGTGAATGTATGGCAACGGTTGGCGCAGTTTCCAATCCTGACAATATGAACCAAAGCCTAGGTAAAGCAGGTCGTCAAAGATGGAAAGGGCGTCGTCCTCATAACCGAGGCGTTGTCATGAACCCGGTTGACCATCCACACGGTGGTGGTGAAGGCCGTACATCTGGTGGTCGTCATCCTGTTACACCTTGGGGTAAACCAACCAAGGGCTTCAAGACCCGCAATAACAAAAAAACTGATCACTTGATCATCCGTCGTCGTAAAACGGGTAAATAAGGAGTTTTAAAAGATGGCACGTTCCGTCTGGAAAGGCCCGTTTGTCGACGGGTATCTTTTTGCAAAAGCTGAGGCAGCCAGAGAATCTGGTCGTAACGAAGTTATTAAGATTTGGTCCCGCCGGTCCACAATCCTTCCTCAGTTCGTTGGTCTAACCTTTGGTGTCTATAACGGGCGTAAATTCTTGCCTGTTCAAGTTACTGAAAATATGGTTGGCCATAAATTTGGTGAGTTCTCACCAACCCGTACCTATACGGGTCATGGTGCAGATAAGAAAGCAAAGAGGGGATAATTCATTATGGGTAAACAAAAAGCTCCCCGCACTTTGCCTTCAAATCAGGCTCAAGCCGTATTGCGCAACCTAAGAGTTAGCCCACGCAAGCTTAATGAAGTTGCACAAGTCATCCGCAACCAAACTGCTGAAAAAGCATTGGATACATTGACTTTCTCACGCCGTCGTATTGCACAAACCGTTAAAAAGGTTCTTGAAAGTGCGATTGCTAACGCCGAAAACAATCATCAGCTTGATGTTGATCGTTTGGTCGTTCGCCGTGCAGAAGTTGGTAAAGCTCTTGTCATGAAGCGTTTCCACGCTCGTGCTCGTGGCCGTGCCGGCGGTATTCAAAAGTTTTTCAGTCATTTGTTGATTGTTGTTGAGGAAGTTCCAGAAGGTCAAGACCTTGTTAAGGCTCCTCGTGGCTCTAAAAAGTCTCCTGCAACCTCTTCTGACTCTACAGAAAAAAAGGCAGCCTAAGATATGGGACATAAAGTAAATCCAGTTGGACTGCGTTTAGGGATTAACCGTACTTGGGATAGCCGTTGGTACGCTGGTGAGACCTATGCAAAACAGCTTCATGAAGATATTAAACTCAGAGAGTTCTTGCGTAAGAAACTTTCAGGTGCAGGTGTTTCCCGCATCGTGATTGAACGCCCAGCTAAAAAGCCGCGCGTGACCATCTATGCAGCTCGCCCTGGTGTGATTATCGGTAAAAAAGGTCAGGATATCGACACGCTTCGTAAGGAGCTAAGTCGTATGACCAATGCTGACGTCTCCCTAAATATTGTTGAAATTCGCAAGCCGGAAATTGATGCGACATTGGTTGCTGAGAATATTGCTCAGCAGTTGGAACGTCGTGTAGCATTCCGTCGCGCAATGAAACGTGCTATTCAATCTGCTATGCGTCTTGGCGCTCAGGGTATTCGTATTACCTGCAGTGGCCGTTTAGGTGGCGCAGAAATTGCCAGAGATGAAAAATATCGTGAAGGTCGTGTGCCATTGCATACACTTCGTGCCGATATTGACTATGGTACAGCTACCGCTCAAACAACTTATGGGGCTTGTGGCGTTAAGGTCTGGATCTTTAAAGGTGAAGTTCTTGGCCATGATCCGCAAGCGCAAGATCGTAAGGCAGCTGAACAAGCGCCTCAACGCTGATTGCAGATACTAGGTAATAGGAATATAGATTATGCTTTCTCCAAAGCGTACCAAGTTTCGTAAGGTTCGCAAAGGGCGTATTCATGGCATGGCCAAGGGGGGTACGCGTCTAAACTTTGGGACTTACGGTCTAAAGGCTCTTGAGCCCGAAAGAATTACAGCCCGTCAAATCGAGGCCGCTCGTCGTGCGATTACACGTGCGATGAAGCGTGCTGGACGTGTCTGGATTAGAGTTTTCCCAGATCTTCCGGTGACAGCAAAACCTGCTGAAGTCCGTATGGGATCTGGTAAAGGTAATCCAGAATATTGGGCTGCACGTGTTAAGCCAGGAAGAATTCTTTTTGAGATTGAAGGTGTTTCACCTGAAATTGCTCGTTTGGCATTCTCTCTCGCGGCGGCAAAATTACCAATTAAAACTAAATTTGTCAGCCGTTTAGGAGAAGGTGCATGAGCAAGGTCAAGGCTGATAGCTATAAAATCGAAGAACTTCGCAGCAAAAGCATTGATGAGTTGCGCGGATTGTTGGTTGAGCTTAAAAAAGAGCAAATCAACCAACGTTTCCGTTTGGCAACGAGTCAGCAAGAGAGCGCTGCAGAAATTGCAGTCGTTCGCAAGGCTGTTGCTCGTATTAAATTACTTCTTAGCGAAGAACGTAAAAAAAATAATAACGCAGCGCCTAAAGCGTCTGCCGCTCAGTCGTAGGGGAGAGGTTACTTGCCTAAACGCGTCTTAACTGGCCGGGTAACCGGTGACAGGATGGATAAAACCGTTACGGTTCTTGTGGATCGTCGGATTAAACATCCTTTGTATAAAAAATTCATTCGTCGCTCTAAAAAATATGCGGCGCATGATCCTGCAAACGAATGTCACGTTGGTGATATCGTTCGCATTGAAGAATGTGCACCAATTTCCAAGCGTAAAACTTGGAAAGTGATTTTCCGCAATGATCAGCCTATCGCTGCATCAGAGGAGAAGACGGCATGATTATTGTTGAATCAAATCTAGAGGTCGCCGATAACTCCGGCGCCCGCCGTGTCCAGTGCATTAAAGTTCTTGGCGGATCTAAGCGTAGAAGCGCTTCGGTCGGTGATGTTATCGTTGTCTCTGTTAAAGAAGCTATTCCTCGCGGAAAAGTGAAAAAAGGGGACGTTCATCAGGCTGTTATCGTGCGCACTTCTTATCCTGTGCGTCGTGCTGACGGTTCGACCATTCGTTTTGATAAAAATGCTGCAGTTCTTTTGAACAAACAGTCGGAGCCAATTGGTACACGTATCTTTGGTCCGGTTGTTCGTGAGCTCAGAGCTAAGAAGTTTATGAAAATTATTTCATTGGCTCCGGAGGTGCTATAAACATGGCTGCACGTATTAAAAAAGACGACACCGTTTTGGTTATCACGGGTAAATCTCGTGGTCACCGCGGTAAAGTTCTGCAAGTTTTCCCAAAAGAAGGGAAAGCGATCGTTGAAGGTGCTGCTTTGGCAAAACGTCACAGCAAACCTAATCGTATGGGTGAAGGTGGCGGAATTGTTGAAAAAGCAATGCCGATCGACCTTTCCAATCTTAAACTGATTGATCCAAAAACGGATAAACCTACAAAAGTAGGTTTCCGCGTGGAAGATGGCAAAAAAGTACGTATTGCCAAAGCCACTGGTGAAGTCCTTGATGTCTAAGGGGCACGAAATGTCAGAAAAAAACGCTTCTGCTTCTGCGCCACGTTTGTACGATCTGTATAAGCGCGAAATCCGTTCGAAGTTGAAGGAAGAATTTTCATTTAAAAATGAAATGGAAATTCCACGCCTTGAGAAAATTGTTCTTAATATGGGTGTTGGCGAAGCTGCAGCTGACCAGAAAAAACTGGATGCTGCCGTTGCTGATATGACTCTTATTTCGGGTCAAAAAGCGGTCAAAACCCGTGCGCGTAAGGCTATCGCAGGATTTAAAATCCGCGAGGGTCTTCCAATTGGCTGCATGGTAACATTGAGAGGGGAGAGAATGTATGAATTTCTTGACCGTCTTATCAATATTGCGATGCCACGTATTCGTGATTTCCGTGGGTTGTCTTCTAAAAAAGGCTTCGATGGAAATGGCAATTACGCACTAGGTCTTAAAGAGCAGATTATTTTCCCTGAAATCGACTATGATAAAGTTGATTCCGTTCGTGGGATGGATGTGATCTTTGTTACCTCTTCGAGAGAAAACAAAGAAGCACATGCGTTGTTAAAAGCCTTTAATATGCCATTTACGGCCTAAGGGTTTTATAACTTACGCTTTTAAGATAAGATAATGTCGCTCCGGTTAACGGAGCGCCAAAGAAAACCCTCGGAATTTTCCGAAAGGTTCTAGGAGAAAAATATATGGCAAAAGTTTCGGCAGTTAACCGGAATAATAGACGCGCTGCGATGTCTCAGCGCGATCGTGAAAAACGCGATGCTCTTAAAAAGACGATTTACGATCGTGATCTTCCTATTGAAGAGCGTTTTGCAGCCACCATTAAGCTTGCAAGCCTTCCACGCAACGGATCTGCAACACGCGTTCGTCTTCGCTGTGAGATTTCTGGTCGTTCGCGTGCGAACTATCGTAAATTCCGTATGTCCCGTATTGCTTTACGGGATCTTGCTTCAGCCGGGCAAATCCCTGGTTTAACGAAGTCCAGCTGGTAATAAGAGGCTTATAAGATGGCAATGTCTGATCCCTTGGGGGATATGCTTACCCGCATTCGTAATGCGCAGAAAGCTGGTCACAAAGTTTGCGTAGCACCTGCTTCCAAATTTCGTGCAAGCGTTTTAGCTGTGTTGCAGCGCGAAGGTTATATTCGTGGTTTCTCAACAGAAGAAGTACGCAAAGGCGTCAATCAACTTCGTATCGAGTTGAAATATTCTGGTGAGCAGCCTGTAATTCGTAAAATTACACGTGTTTCTAAACCAAGTCGCCGGGTATATTCCCCAATTAAAGAACTTCCTCGTGTTTGTGCCGGACTGGGTATTTCCGTTCTGTCCACACCACAAGGCGTTCTCTCAAATAATGAAGCTCGCGCAGCCAATGTTGGCGGCGAAATTCTCTGCCGCGTTTTCTAAGGAGGGAATTTATGTCACGAGTTGGTAAAAATACAATCACCCTACCTGATGGGGTGAACGTAGAAATCAAAAACAACCGTTGCGTTGTTAAAGGTAAAAGAGGGGAACTTTCTCTCGATCTTACCGCTGAGGTTTCTGTTAAAGTTGAAGATGGTAGTGTTGTCGTTGAGCCTAATGCAAAACGCCGTGGTCCTGCTGGTGCAATGTGGGGGACAACCCGTGCATTGATCGCAAATATGGTCACAGGTGTTACGACAGGCTTTACAAAAGCGCTTGAAATTCAAGGAACAGGTTTCCGTGCCGCTGTGCAGGGGAAAAATTTAGTGATGAATCTTGGGTTCTCCCACGATGTTATCTATCCAGTTCCAGATGATATTAAGATTACAGTTCCACGTCCGACAGCAATTGTGGTTGAGGGGAATGACAAGCAGCGTGTGGGGCAAGTTGCTGTTGATCTTCGTAACTTCCGCAAACCTGAACCTTATAAAGGTAAGGGTGTTCGCTATGAGAATGAGGTTCTGTTGCGTAAGGAAGGTAAGAAGAAGTAATGGCATCATTGCAAGAAACGCGGCATCGTCGTCGCGACCGCCTTCGTTTTCAATTAAGAAAAAAAGCGAATGGACGTCCTCGTCTTTCTGTTTTTCGTTCTAACCTGAACATTCATGCTCAGATTATTGACGATGCGCAAGGAAAGACACTCGCAAGCGCTTCTAGCTTGGACAAAGAATTCCGTGCAGAAGTTTCAAAAGGCTCAAATATTGATGCTGCTACAAAAGTCGGTCAGCTTGTCGCTGAACGTGCTTTAAAAGCTGGTGTCAAAGAAGTCGTTTTTGATCGCGGGTCTTATCTATATCATGGTCGTGTAAAAGCTTTGGCTGACGCGGCTCGCGAAAAGGGACTGTCCTTCTAAGGAGAAGAAATTATGGTACGTGAACCAAGAGAAGGACGCGGTCGGGCTAAGGCAGAACAGACCGACGATGTCATTGATAAGTTAGTTACCATCAACCGTGTTGCTAAAGTGGTTAAAGGCGGACGTCGTTTTGCTTTTGCAGCTTTGGTTGTTGTTGGTGATCAAAAAGGCCGTGTTGGTTACGGTGCGGGTAAGGCAAGGGAAGTTCCTGAAGCGATTCGCAAAGCAACCGAACGTGCCCGTAAAAATATGATCCGTGTTTCGATGAAAGACGGTCGTACACTTCATTATGATCTTGAAGGTCATTATGGGGCCGGTAAAGTGGTATTGCGCTCTGCACCTCCAGGTACAGGGATCATTGCTGGTGGTCCGATGCGTGCGGTTTTTGAAAGCCTTGGCGTGAGCGACGTTGTTGCAAAATGCCTAGGTAGTCGTAATCCTCATAACATGATTAAGGCGACTTTTGAGGCATTGGCAAACGCTGATAGCCCACGTCAGGTTGCACAGCGTCGTGGTAAGAAGATTTCACAGCTTTTCCGTAGCCACACAGCGGATAAAGAAGCAGCAGCGGAGGTGACAAATGGCTAAAAAACAGCTTCCTCCTGTTGAGGCTGGAAAGGTGCGGGTCATCCGCACTGGTTCCTTAATTCGTTCCAAACCAGGTCAAGCCGAGGCTATGAGAGGCCTAGGTCTTCGCCGGATTGGTGCTGTTCGCGAGCTCGAAGACACACCTGCCATCCGTGGCATGATTCGTGTTGTCGCGCATTTAGTGAAAGTGGAGAATCATGGTTAAGTTAAACGAACTACGTGATAACCCAGGCGCACATTACCGTGCAAAACGGGTTGGCCGTGGTATTGGTTCTGGCAAGGGAAAGACTTCTGGATCAGGTCATAAAGGGCAGAAAGCACGTTCAGGTGTTGCCATTAATGGCTTTGAAGGTGGTCAGCTTCCAATTTATCGCCGGATGCCAAAGCGTGGCTTTGTGAATATCTTCCGCAAGGAATATGCCATCATTAACCTAAATATTGTTGCTCAAGCGCTTGAAGAAGGTAAGCTTGAAAAAGGTAAATTGGTTAATTTTGAATCTTTGAAAGCAGCTGGCTTGGTTAGCTCACGTAAAAAACTTGCAGGCGTTCGCTTGCTTGCACGTGGCGAAATCAGTGCTAAAGTTGATTTTGAAGTTGCAGGTGCCTCTGCTGCGGCAATCGCAGCTGTGGAGAAAGCTGGGGGTTCAGTGAAAACATTGAATGTTCCAGCCGCAGAAGAAAACGCTTAATTTATTTTAAGCTATGCTGAATATGTCTTGTACATATCAGTCTTTATGATGCATTAAGGGAGCGTTTTGCAGGCAGTCTCTGCAAGCGCTCTCTTTTATGAAAGGTAGAAAAGATATGGTCTCAGCCGCTGAGCATTTCGCTTCCAATCTCAGCATGGAATCTTTTTCCAAAGCTTCTGAGCTGAAGAAACGTATCTGGTTTACGCTAGGGGCGTTAATTATTTACCGTCTTGGCACGTATATTCCTGTCCCTGGGATTGATCCGATGATTATGGGTCAAATTCTAAGCCAGCAAAAAGGCGGCATTTTAGGTGTCTTTGATATGTTTTCCGGTGGTGCGTTAGGACGTATGACCGTCTTCGCCCTGAATATCATGCCCTATATTAGTGCCTCTATTATCGTCCAGTTGCTTTCTACGACGATTCCTTCTTTGGAAGCCTTGAAGAAGGACGGAGAGAGCGGACGTCAAAAAATCAATCAATATACGCGATATTTAACCCTTTTTATTGCGATGTTCCAAGCTTACGGAATCGCGGTAGGGTTGCAGGCTATTCATAGCCCAACAGGCCTTAGTGCCGTTATTCATCCGGGTCTTTTCTTTATTTCCACCTGTGTACTGACGCTTGTCGGTGGTTCAATGTTTTTAATGTGGATTGGAGAGCAGATTACTTCCCGTGGGGTCGGTAATGGGATTTCCCTGATTATTTTTGCGGGTATCGTTGCAGGGTTACCTTCTGCAACAGCAAGTCTTCTTGAGCTTGGCCGGACAGGCGTTCTTTCAGGCTTTTTTATTGCTGCTTTTCTTGTTCTTGCCTTAGCCGTTATTCTTTTTATTGTTTTTATGGAATTGGCACAGTTCCGTGTGATTATTCAATATCCTAAACGTCAGGTTGGACGCCGGATTTATGGTGGTGATAGCTCACATTTGCCAATTAAGGTTAATACAGCAGGGGTTATTCCGCCTATTTTTGCCTCTTCGATTTTGCTTTTGCCTTTAAGTTTGGCAGGGATGGTGGATCCTAACACTTCTCCGGCTTGGCTGGTTATGATTTCGCACCATCTGTCACAGGGCCGTCCTCTGTACATGCTGACATATGCTGCGCTTATTATTTTCTTTGCTTATTTTTATGCAGCGGTTACATTCAATCCAGAAGAGACAGCAGATAATTTAAGAAAGCAGGGGGGATTCATTCCTGGTATTCGTCCCGGTGCAAAAACAGCTGCCTATTTTGACAGTACGCTTTCCCGTTTGACGACAATCGGTGCAGCTTATTTGGTGGCTGTTTGTCTGTTGCCGCAATTCTTGATTACGAAATATAGTGTGCCCTTTTATTTCGGTGGCACGAGTTTGATTATTATCGTAACGGTTACGATTGATACCGTCACGCAGGTTCAATCTCATTTAGTCGGCCATCAATATCGTGGCTTGATCAAAAAGCAGAGTGGACGTGCTGGCCGTCGTTCGGCACATAAGCAGCGTTAAGTTTAGAGAGGATTAGACATTGACCAGTAAGAATATTATCTTCCTAGGTGCCCCTGGGGCAGGAAAGGGAACACAAGCCGCCATGCTGGCTGAAGCCCTAGAGATTCCAACGATCTCAACGGGAGATATTCTTCGCAAAGAAATCGCTTCTGCGACTCCACTTGGTTTAGAGGTTAAGGCCTTGGTGGATAATGGTAAGCTTGTTTCTAACGAATTAGTTTTGCGCTTGGTTAAAAAACGTCTATCTTCGGATGATTGTGCAAAAGGATTCATCTTGGATGGTTTCCCGCGCACAGTGGATCAAGCAAAAGATTTAGATCATCTTTTGTCTGATCTAGATAAAAAAATTGGATTTGTGATTTTTCTGGATGTTCCTGCAGACGTTATTATGAAACGTGTGGCGGAACGCAAGGCAGCAGACGGTTCTAAACGGGCCGATGATGGGGAAGAGATTGTAAGAGATCGCCTCCGCACTTATGAAGAACAGACAGCGCCGCTTCTGCCTTATTATGAAAATCGTCAACTTCTAACAGAAATTGACGGCACTGCTTCGATGGAAGAAGTTCGGCAGAAAATAGGGGAGGTTTTTGCATAAGAAAATTTCTTAGGTAAGAATCTTGGGGGAAATGTTTCTTCATTCTTCATAAGAGTGTGGGGGAATAAACGAATTCATCTTTGCATTTTCGGATGTTAAAGATAAAAATATGTGTCTTTTGTGTTACGGTGCATATAAAAAGAGAGATTGACTTTTTAGGCAGAGGAATATATTCGGGCTTTGACCCTTTTTTATTCTAATGGCGTAGTTGTATAATATTCTGCGTTTAATGTTTTAAGAGTTTGATGGTGATTTTAAATTTTGGCGTAAATAATACCGCCTTAAAATTAAGGGAGATACAGCGTGGCGCGTATTGCTGGCGTAAATATTCCAACAAATAAGCGGGTGAGCATTGCTCTTCGCTACATTTATGGTGTTGGAGCAACAACAGCTGATGCAATCTGCAAGAAATTGGAGATTCCTGCTCAGAAACGAGTTAACGAATTAAGTGACGATGAAGTCGCTGCGATTCGTAGTGAAATCGATGAGTCCGTCCGTGTGGAAGGTGACTTGCGTCGTGAAACTGCGATGAGCATTAAGCGTCTCATGGATTTGGGTTCTTACAGAGGATTGCGTCATCGCCGTCGTCTCCCAGTTCGTGGACAGCGTACACATACAAATGCCCGTACCCGCAAAGGTAAAGCCGTTGCGATTGCAGGTAAAAAGAAAGTAACCCGTTAATAGGGATATATGTTTTTTTCTGACTCTTTTATGAGTCTTAATTCAGGATATACGGATTTAATATATGGCTAAGCCAGCATCTACGCGAGTTCGTCGCAGAGAGCGAAAAAATATTACTTCTGGTGTTGCTCACGTATTGTCGACATTTAACAATACAATGATCACCATCAGCGATGCGCAGGGGAATGCTATTTCATGGTCTTCTTCTGGTCAGCAGGGTTTTAAGGGTTCCCGTAAATCCACACCTTACGCTGCTCAGTTGGCCGCAGAAGATGCTGGCAAAAAAGCGCGTGAGCATGGCATGGAAACCCTAGAGGTTGAGGTTTGCGGACCCGGCTCAGGCCGTGAAAGTGCGCTTCGTGCGTTGCAGTCTGTTGGATTTGTTATCACAATGATTCGTGATCTGACACCTGTGCCACATAATGGTTGCCGTCCACGTAAACGCCGTCGCGTTTAATTTACTTTGGCCTTTCCCTGCTTTTGGTGAAAGAAGGAATAAGGAGATCTTGGATCTCCTTATCATTTCTTAAACGAAAGCAGGAATGCTGGCATTGTTTTCTCGCCCCAATTTTGGGGCATAGTTTGAAAGGCCTGTGTCTTGGTTCTTCAGAAAAACTGGCAATCCCTTATTCAGCCTGAAAGACTTACTGTTGAGCAGGGTAAGCTTCCTGCCCTTTCTGCTGTTCTGACCGCAGAGCCGCTAGAACGTGGTTTTGGGCTTACTTTAGGGAATGCTCTTCGTCGGATTTTATTATCCTCTTTGCAAGGTGCTGCTGTCACTGCCATTAAGATCGAGGGCGTTCTTCATGAATTTGCCTCCGTTCCCGGTGTGCGTGAAGATGTGACGGACATTGTTCTTAATATCAAACAGCTTGCAATTAAAATGCATGAGGAAGGCCCTAAAAAGCTTACCCTACGTGCAAAAGGTCCTGGGGAAGTTAAAGCTTCTCAGATTATAGCGACACATGATGTTGAAATTATGAATCCCGATTTGGTTATCTGCAGTCTTGATGACGGCGCAGAGGTTGAAATGGAATTCACGATTAATACAGGTCGCGGTTATGTTCCAGCCAGTGCCAACCGTCCAGAAGGTGCGCCAATCGGACTTATTCCTGTTGATGCGATTTATTCTCCGGTTCGTCGTGTGGCTTATAAGGTCGAGCAGACCCGTGTCGGTCAGGTGACTGATTATGATAAGCTTATCCTAAGTGTTGAAACTAATGGGGTTTTGACACCAGAGGATGCTGTGGCACTTTCTGCCCGTATTTTGCAGGATCAGCTAAATCTCTTCATTAATTTTGAAGAGCCTCGTCCCATTGAGAAGGAAGAAGAGGAAGAACCTCTATCCTTCAACCGTAATCTTTTACGGAAAGTGGATGAGCTTGAACTATCTGTGCGAAGTGCAAACTGTCTTAAGAATGACAATATCGTCTATATTGGCGATTTGGTTCAAAAGTCAGAGCATGAAATGCTTCGGACACCCAACTTTGGCCGGAAATCTTTGAATGAAATCAAAGAAGTTCTGAGTTCTATGGGATTATCGCTGGGGATGGATATCCCTGAATGGCCACCTGAAAGCATCGAAGAGTTGCTTCAGAAGGTTGATGGAAAATAATTTATACGCCGCTTTTTCTGATTTAATATTGGACAAGGCGGTGAAATTGAAAGTCGGATTATAAAAAATGCGTCATCGGTTAGGCGGACGGAAATTAAACGTCACTTCATCTCATCGTAAAGCAATGTTCAAGAACATGGCTGTTGCGGTTTTAAAACACGAACAAATCACAACAACTTTGCCGAAAGCAAAAGAATTGCGTGCTGTTGTTGATAAGCTTATCACACTCGGTAAACGTGGTGATCTTCATGCACGTCGTCAGGCGGCTGCACAGTTGCAGGATGAAACAATCGTCCGTAAATTGTTTGATACACTTGGCCCACGCTATAAAGACCGCAATGGTGGTTACACTCGCGTTCTTAAAGCAGGTATGCGTTACGGTGACAATGCTGACATGGCAATCTTTGAATTGGTTGACCGTGATGTTGATGCCAAAGGTAAAGACAGCGGTGCTGTCGCTGAGGAAGCAACACAAGAAGCTGCCTAATTTTTCTTAGGTCACTTCGAAGAAAACCCTCTGTTCTGAAAAGAGCAGGGGGTTTTTGTTTAGGTATAAGAAAAAATCAGTACAAAAACAATGAGCAGGATAATGGCGATGAAGGAGGGGAGAAGCAGAATGAAAATAACCTTGCGAAAGCTTTTTCCAAGATTTGGAGACCCCTTCAGGAAAAAATAACAGATTTTCTGAGAGAAAATTTTAGGAAGGCGCTCAGGATACCAGAGTGCTTTTGAATAGGCTTTGATAAAATTTAAGATGAAACCTTCTTTTTTAGAAAAAATCTGAATGAAAATGGCACAAATCAGAAGCGGGTCGAACACTTCAAAAAAAGAGACATCAAATAAAAGGAGAAAAATCATCCCTCTCAAGAGAAACAGAAAGGGATGTCGAGCAACCCCTTTTTTCTCTTTTTGTTCTGTTAATTCTTTCATTTAAATCCGTTAAGGGTTGGGTCAATAAAACCTTGGCTAAATTGCCAGGGAGAAGGAGGGGAAAGCTCTCCTCGTTCCTGGGCTGCTTTTAGAGCATTACGCATGGCCATCCGATTATTAGGAATTGTCTCATGCTGTGAATTTCCAGTTCATAAGAAATGACAATGGTTTCATCATTATTTTCCGGCAGGCTGGATGTCTTTCTTTAGGGGGTTTTTGTTTTGAAAAAACTTAAACTTATCTTAATGGTAAGGAAAGATTTGACAGAATAGGAGAATGCTTAGAATGAAAGAATTAGTTGAAAAATTAAAAAAAGCTAAAAGAAATATTTCTGTATTTCAACCCTATATAAATTATTTACGTTTTCCAACTCCATTCAAAGGAATAGCAAAAGAAACTCAGATTGATTTTGATTTTCCAGTGACGGCATTAGTTGGAGCGAATGGTGCTTCAAAAACTTCTATCTTACAGGCATTGGCAGGAGCTCCTAGTGGTTTATCTCCTGGAAACTATTGGTTTGAGACGGTATTAGATGGAATACAAAGTAATTCCGATGCATCAATAATAACGGGCTTTACTTTACCTTCTGGAAGAAGAGTAGAAGCACTTAAGCAGCGCATTCATAGAAAAGGTGATCCAGATTATTGGGAGCCAGCGCGCCCGCTTAAGAAGTTTCAAATGACTTTATTGAAAGATTTGGATGATTTAACAGAGAAAGAATTAGAATATCGTTCTAAAGATAGGTGGAATGGTATTGAAAAAGAAGTTCTTTTTATAAATTGCGCTGAAAATAGGAGTGCTTTCTCTTTGTACTTAAATAGACATCCAATGAAGAGAAGTATTTTGCTGGAGCGTAGAAAATTAATTAGAAAAAATGCAAAGGTTATCAAAAGAATTTTTGAAAAGAGTTTGAAGTCTTATATCCCGAGAACAAATGGGAAAAATGATCGTATTTTAGATGAAGAAAATTTACTTTTATCTCGTGATACCGTGGATGAATTAAATCTCATTTTGGATAAGCAATATTCAGAAGTTCACTTGTTGCATCATAATTTATATGGGTGGCAAGAAGGGTATAGTCTTATTTATAGACAGAGTGGGAGTTTAGCAAAATATTCGGATGCAAATGCTGGGGCGGGTGAAATTTCAACAGTGTTATTAGTTCATAGAGTTATGAGTGCAAAGCCAAAGACACTTATTTTACTTGATGAGCTGGGAAGCTTCCTTCATCCAGAAGCTCGCAAAAAAGTGCTTGAATTTCTTCTCAAAATAGCTTTGAAAAAAAAACATCAAATTGTTTTTTCAACGCATGATAGAGAATTATTATATTGCTTGCCGCCAGAGGCGATTAAACTTATTGAACGAGATAAAACGATGGGTTCGTCGGAAGTTAAATACCAATCGACTCATAGGGATCACGCTTTTTCCAAAATTGGTGGCATTGTTAATAAAAAACAAATTTTTTGTGAAGATACCTTAGCAGAAGAAATTATTAGAGCTTCTTTACGTCAGCATTATCCAGATTTGTTAAAACGTATTGAGATAAAGTTTCTTGGAGGAGAAGATGTTATTCTTTCACGTATTCCTGAATTTTCTAAATACCAAACAGACGCGCTTTTATATTTGGATGGTGATCAAAGGCCAAAAAGTTTTTCTAAAATACAGACGGATAAGCTTTCATTGAAAAATTGGGAAGAGGAGGTTGGTGAGAAGCTATTAAAAAAGGGATTGTTTAAAAAGAAAAGTCAAAAAGAGTTAGATAGAGCAAATGAAAGAAAGTTTGATCTGGTAAGAAAAGAGATTGTTCCTTGGCTTAATGAACATTTAGAGTATCTACCGTCTTTCTATTGTCCAGAGGGATGGCTATTGGATATATTGAAACTAACAGATGGTATAGATCTGGATAGTTCGGATGAATGCAAAAATAAAATAGGGAATTTAATACGAACTGAGCAAAAGTTAGGACAGGGCGAGGATGATCCTAATGCTTTTGATAGAAATGCTTGGTTTAAAAGAAATATAGCAGAAATAGCACAAAAGGGATGTGAAGATTTAAAAGCTGTAGCAGAAAGAGTTAAGTTGTTTTTGGAGGCGGTATAGTATGAGGGTTGTAGATTTCTTTTCTGGTTGTGGAGGGACTAGTCAAGGCTTCCAAGATGCCGGACTAGAAATTCTTGCTGGCATTGATAATGATAGGGATGCGGCAGACAGTTACAGAAAAAATTTTCCTAAAGCTAATTTTATTGAACGGGATATTACGGCGTTAGATGTTGGTTGTTTGCAGGATATAATAAAAGATCGCAAAGAGCCTTTATTATTTGCTGGATGTGCGCCTTGCCAGCCTTTTTCTTCTCAGAAAAAAAATAAGGAATGCTCAGATGATCCTCGGAGGACGTTATTAAATGAATTTGCAAGGTTTGTAGCGCACTGGCAGCCAGAGTTTATTTGTGTTGAAAATGTGCCGGGTATACAACGCTTAAAGCAATTTAGTCCTTTAGAAAAATTTTGTTCTTTGCTAACGGTGTTGGGCTATTCGTATGAGGTAGAAGTCGTTTCTGCTAGTTGGTTTGGTGTGCCTCAATCTCGGAAAAGATTAATTTTGCGCGCTTCAAAAAATGTAAATTCAATAAATGTTTTAAATAAAAACTTTATTGGAAAAGAGGCTACCGTCAGAGATTGTATTGCTAATTTACCGTCTTTAAAAGCAGGTGAGGTAGATAAGAAAGATCCTGTTCATCAGGCAGCAAAATTAAATCCATTAAATTTAGAACGAATTTCTTCGATAAAAGAAGGGCAGGGAAGAAGAGACTGGCCTGAGCATTTGCGTCTAGAATGTCATAGAAATTATAATGGTCATGGTGATGTTTACGGCCGCATGAGCTGGGATAAATTGGCTCCTACATTAACCACTAAATGTGTAAGTTACTCTAATGGGCGTTTTGGGCATCCAGAACAGAATAGAGCGATTAGTGCGCGCGAGGCTGCATGTCTTCAAACTTTTCCTAGAAATTATAAATTTTCTGGCTCTTTAGTTTCTATGGCGCGACAAATTGGGAATGCTGTGCCGCCATTGATGGCAACAAAAATCGCTGAATCATTTATATATTAAGTTACTTCTAAAAAATCTGATGCTACCGATTCCTTAGCTCTTGAAGAATGATGTCGGGATGCGCATATTTAAAGAAAGGTGAGGCTAATGTTTTTATTTCCAAGAGGCCTGCCGGTCCCCTCATTCCTTGTAAGACAGGACAAAAATATGACTGATGATATCAAGAAAAACGCCAAAGAAGTTGCAGATAAAATTCATGATGCTGCAGACAAAGCCTCCGAAAAATTTACACAAGGCATTCATTATGGCCGTGAACGTGCGCAGGATGCTGCAGAACGTTTTCAGGATGGTTTTGATGATCTTGGGGATTTCAGCCAAGACAAAGCCCGTGAAATTCGTGATGAGTTTCTAAGTGCGATTGGTGATGACAAATGCGGTTGCCCAGCAGCGCTTTTCACCCGTCAACGTCCATTGCTCGGCCTTATTTTAGCAGCTCTGGTCGGCTTTGTTCTAGGACGTATTATCCGCCGTCGCGGTTAATCCTTTTCTAAAAGTAGAAAGCCTCCTGACAGCAATGCTTGGGGGCTTTTTTATATCTGCTTTCTCTAAAAACTTAAAAGTTAAAACTGACACATAAAGGAACGACAAAATGGCGCAATGGTTTTACGAAAAAGACGGAAAACCAACAGGGCCAGTCTCTCAGTTAGAGATTGCGCGTTTAATTATCTCTGGTAGCGTAAAAGAAGACACGCTGGTTTGGACATCAAATTTTGGTGAAAAATGGCGTCGTGCGGATGAGGCCGGTCTTCCTCGTGTTGTTGCGCGAAAAATGACTCTTTCTGAAAAGGGAAAAGAGGCCGAGGCAAGCACGATGATTGCGACATCGTTTTTAGAGGCGATGGAAAAGAGACAGGCTAATCTCTCTTCTTTTTGGGCTGTTTTATTTTTTGCATTGCCTATTTTTGCTAATATTATTTCAGCAATGCTTTTTAATAATACAGAGATTACGTCAGGTCTTAGTGCTTCTTATTTTAGAGAGATAATCCTTTTATTTATTATTTTTTTGACCTTGAAAATCCTTGTCCTAAAAAAAGACCGTCAGGCAATGGCCGAGGCAGGCTACCGTCCGCTTTCTTATTGGTGGCTTTTACTGCCGCCCGGCTATTTTCTGTTGAGATGGGAAAGAACAAAAAAATATTTAGGCCTATTCCTCGTTACAATGGCGATTTATTGCGCAGCGCTTTTTGAAGCGTTTCTTCCTTCTTTACAGGCACAAGTGAATGAGATTCAGAAAAATATGCCTGTTGCAAGCGCTTCTTCGACTCCCCAGAATCAAAATAATCAAGCTATTTCCGTGCAAAAAGTACAAGAAATTAAAAAATAAAAGCTTGAAAAGGAAATAATTTTCTTTAGGGGCTATTCTTTTCCGAGTCGCAAGGGTAGAATCGGGTATTATGTCAATATTCATTTAGGAATATCGTTTGCCTGATTTTACGCTTGAGAAGGCCTCTGGAGGGCTGGTTGCTGGGATTGATGAGGTCGGCAGAGGTTGTCTTGCCGGGCCTGTCATTGCGGCTGCCTTAGTTTTTCCTGAAAATGTGTCCTCAGCTATCGTCGATGGCATTGATGATTCAAAGAAGCTGACAAAGAAAAAACGTCAGTTTCTTTTTGATCGTCTCTCTAACACCTCTGACATTATTTGGGCGTTGGGGGCAGGTTCCGCGACTGAAATTGATCAATATAATATTCGTCAGGCAACGCATTTAGCAATGCGGCGGGCTCTGGCGGCGCTTACCCGTAAATTGGGGAAAAAGCCTGATTTCGTTTTGGTGGATGGGAATGATTTCCCTGATCTACCATGTGAAGGTCGTGCGGTTGTGAAGGGAGATTGTTATTCGCTCTCCATTGCGGCGGCGTCGATTATGGCAAAAGTCATCCGTGACAGGGCGATGGAAAAACTTTCCTCTCGTTATCCTCTCTATGGTTGGGAAAATAATGCGGGATATGGCGTGAAAAAACACCTTGAGGGTCTTCGTCAGAGCGGCGCAACCCGTCACCATCGTTATTCTTTTGCGCCGGTACGTTTGCTGGCTGTTTCAGGATCTGAGAACCGTACATGAGCATTCAATCTTCCACTTCCACTCCAGATGAATTTTGGCCGATCGACACAATTTCACAAGGTGATTGTGTTGAGGTGATGAGTCGCCTTCCTTCGGAAAGTGTTAATTGCGTTTTTGCAGATCCGCCTTACAATCTCCAACTGCAAGGGGAGTTGCGGCGTCCAGATGATTCCGTTGTCGATGGGGTAACGGACTCTTGGGACCGTTTCGATGATTTTGAGGCTTATGATAAATTTACACGGGCTTGGCTCACAGAGGCACGTCGTGTTTTACATAAGGACGGCACTTTATGGGTGATCGGTTCTTATCATAATATTTTCCGTATCGGTGCGATGTTGCAGGATATGGGATTTTGGATTTTGAATGATGTCATCTGGCGCAAAACAAATCCGATGCCGAATTTCAAAGGACGTCGTTTTACCAATGCGCATGAAACCCTAATTTGGGCGGCAAAATCGCCGCAAAGTAAATATTGCTTTAATTATCAAGCGATGAAAGCTTTGAATGATGATGTCCAAATGCGTTCGGATTGGTCGATTTCCCTTTGTAACGGCAAAGAGCGTTTGCGCAATGAGCATGGTTTGAAATTGCACCCAACGCAAAAGCCTGAAATGTTGCTTTATCGTGTGTTGCTATCTTCTACAAAAATGGATGATGTGATTTTAGATCCTTTTTCGGGGACAGGAACAACGGCGGCGATGGCTAAACGTTTAAATCGTCGTTTTATCGTTATTGAACGCCATCCCGATTATATTAAGGGGGCACAAGAGCGCTTAGACCAAGAGGAGGTTCTTGGAGATGATGCTTTGTCCGTAACGCCTGCGCCCCGTGCACAGCCGAGAGTGCCTTTTGGGACATTGGTAGAAAATGGTATTTTAAGCCCTGGTACATTGCTTTATGATCGTGGTCGTCGTTTAAAGGCAAAAATTAGTGCAGATGGCACGTTGGTTTCTGGTGACACACGGGCTTCTATTCATAAAATGGGGGCGTTTTTAACAGGAGCGCCATCCTGTAATGGCTGGACTTTCTGGCATTTTGAAAAAGATGGAAAGCTTATAGCCGTAGACGAGTTGCGTCAGGAATGGCGCAAAAGCCAAAATATTTCATAAAGATTTCTATTTTTGAAATGTACAAAAGCCTCTGCTGAAAAGACAGAGGCTTTTGTTTTTTTAATGCGAGGGAGTCTTTTCGGTGTTTCAGAATTTTTGAAAGAGAGAGACGTTTTTTTTAGGGCTTTAATTATTTTTATGAATGTCTTTTTAATTCTTGCAAAAGCCCCAAATGGAACGAAATAAAGGGGAGATGTCTTTTTAGGGCTTTGCCGCAGGGGGAAGACTGGCGGTCACTTGCGCTTGTAAAGGTTGCGCCTGTGATTGTGGTGCTCTTTCTTCCTGAACGATTTCTTTTTCGATTTTGGGTTTTTCAAGCTTCTCATCTTGTGGGGGAAGCGAAGGGTTAAAAGAAGGTGGTCTTCTAACTTTTTTAGGCGCCAGTGCCGGCCCATAGCCTAAAAATCCAATATCGGGAATGGGTACGCCGCCACTTGGATCATAATGCGGTGCTTCTTTTTTAGGATTGACGACCATCGAGGCCGTGGCAGAAATATTTTCGGACATATTGCCTGTTTCTTCATGCTGGGATTCCTTCACGAGATGCCCTTCAGGATTATATCCCCGTAAAGATAATAGGAGAAAAACAATATTGTTTCGATTCAGATCAATAGCCATGTCCAGAGGGGTCTGATCGAGAACATTCCGTGCCGTTATATCGGCGCCACGGCTGAGTGCTTCGCGGGCCGCATTCATGGAGCCTTTATTGATGGCTTCGAAAAGTGCTTGTGTTGGATTGGTGTCATTATTGGAATGAATGGAGGGTTCTTCGTAACTATTTTCAACACCCGGAAGGGCAGAAGGGGGCGCTTTACTCAAAGCTTTCTTGCGAGCTTCTTCCTGACGTTGCTGCTCCATTGCTTCTTCCTCGGCCTCTGATTCTTGCTGAGATTGCGCATGCGCAGGATGGGCAAGCAAATAGGGCGATGTCGAAAGCAACACCCATAAAAAAGCTTTGAGCGTGTATTTTCTTCTTAAAGCGCTTGGCTTTGTATGATGAAACAGCGGGTGCTTAAGAAGAAAAGAAAACATTATGATCTTTTAAGAAAGAGGATAGCGCTCGGTAACAACTATGACATCTTAGCAACAATAGCAGAGAGATAGAAGGGGTTCGGGCAGAAGGTTAATGACATTTAAGCAGATCATTCCCATTTAAAAAACAGGTCAAGATGCCGTCAAAAGGGAATATATGTTATGAGTATAGAAATCTGTGAGGTCGTGTGACAAGCCGGGAAACAGAAGAATCTTGTTTGTCAAAGCTTGCTTTGATTGCAAGTATTGAAGATTGGCCTTTAGCGGATCAATGTCTTTGCGATATTGGCGGAAAAGTGAATGAAACTTTACCGTTTAGGATCGCCCGAAATGGATGCTGGTATTATAAGTCTCAGCCGGTTAAAGATCGGCGAACCCAGCAATTTTTAGCCTCTTTGCTTATACGGGATTTAGAGGGAAATTATTTTTTGGAGACTCCTTCCGGAAGAGGTTTGATTGAGGTAGAGGATGTCCCTTATTTGGCCGTTCGGATGAAATTCAGCGGTTTGTGTGAAAAACGCCAAGCGATTTCTTTGATGACCAATATCGGTGAGATTTACTGTGTTGGCCCAGAACATCCGCTCTTTTGCCATTTTAACGAAGCCGAAGGCACGGCATCCGTCTATCTCCAAATTGCTAAAGCCGAAAATGGCGCACCGCTTTTAGCCCGTCTGACAAAAGCAGTGATTTTTGAGCTTGGCGCTGTTGGCGCTATTCACCAGGTGAATGGCAAGGAATGTATGGGTGTTTGGAGCAGAGGCGCATTTTTCCCTATTCCTTGCGCATTTTAGGCGTTATTTTTACGTCATGGCGTATGATATTTCCGATTTGTGTCAAAAATATGCAGGGCTTTCACGACTTTGGGAAATTTTTCCGGAGGCGCGTCTTGTTGGTGGCGCTGTGCGTGATCCGCTTTTAGGTCTTTTTCCGCAAGATATTGATATGGCAGTGCCATTTCCACCGGAAGAAATTATTGCCCGCCTAAAAAGAGCCTCTCAGCGTTTTATCCCGACAGGTATTGCCCACGGTACGGTTTCGGCTTTGATAAAAGGGGCGTGTTACGAGCTGACGGCTTTGCGGCAGGATGTTGAGACGGATGGGCGGCATGCTAAAGTTGCATGGACGGCGGACTGGAAAATAGATGCCGAGCGCCGTGATTTTACGATTAATGCGATGTCGCTAGATAAAGAGGGAAATCTCTATGATTATTTTGGCGGCGAAGCAGATTTAAAAGCAGGGCTAGTGCGTTTTGTGGGGGATGCGTCATCCCGTATTTCCGAAGATTATTTAAGAATTTTGCGTTATTTCCGCTTTTCAGCACGTTTTGGCCGGAATCCGCCTTCAAAAGAGATTCTTGAGATTATTTCTCAAAATCTTTCTGGATTCAAACATTTAGCAAAAGAGCGTCTGAGAGATGAATTTTCACGTTTTCTTTTAGGGCCAAAGATTATCGAAACGCTTCAGGCAATGGAAAAATCTGGTGTTTTAGCTTCTCTTTTGCCGTATTATGATCTTACTGCTTTGGAAAAAGGATTGGAAATAGACCTTCCAAAAGATTTTATTTTACGTCTTTCTTTGCTTTGTGCCGAAAAAGAAGCCCTTGTACAAAGCTTTGCGTTGTCTAATAAAGAAAAAAAGAGGCTTTCCTTTTTTCAGTCTTTTGAACAAGAATTTCAACTTGCGCCCGATCAGGCAACACTTTTAAAATATTTGGATCAGTATAAGCGTGAAGACCTTATCGCCTATAGCTATAGGGCACAGGTTGCTTTTGCGCAAAAGGCCGATTTAGAACAGCAAAGATGTGAAGAAAAAGATTGGAAACACTTACGCCACCGTTTAACAAAGACCCCATTGCCTGAATTTCCATTAACAGGGAAAATTTTGATGGCAAAGGGGATTTCTGCAGGTGTTGAATTAGGGCAGCTTCTCCAAAAGATGCGTCTTTATTGGTTGTCAGAGGCAGCGAAGCCTGGGTGTGAAGAGATTTTGAGGCATTTTGGTCTATAGATTTAAATTATTAAGAAAGAAAAGAGATCGTCTTATTTCTAGCGTAGCGCCGAAAGAAAAAATTCAAGATTTGAAAATAGAGAACCAACCGCTTTTGTGGAGATTATGGCGAGAGGAACTCTCTCACCGTAAATTTCTGTTGGTCTCGACATTGCTTTTAGCGGTTGTTATGGCTTGTCTCATGGCCGCGTATCCCCTTGTGATCCGTAAGGCCGTGGATATGTTTGCCCGAAAAGATCCACGAATTCTTTATCAAATTCCAATTTTGGTCGTGATTTTGACAGGTCTAAAGGCGCTCTCTCAATATGCGCAAACGCTTTTGTTGCAACGGCTTTCTCTGGATACAATTCAAAATCTGCAACACCGCCTTTTAAAGTCTTTGTTACATAAAGATATTGCAACGATTGAAGCGTTTCCTCCTTCGGAATGGACCTCACGTTTTACAACAGAGGCAATGGCTATTCGTGAGGCGCTGACACGGGCAACCAATGCCGTAGGAGATATTACAACGGTTCTTGGCCTAGGGATTTGTATGATGTGGTTGGATTGGGAGTTGGCCATTGTTGCTTTGATTCTTTATCCTTTAACGGTTTTACCTGTCCGAAATGTCGGCAAAAAGGTAAAAGCCTCGGCCAGAGAAATGCAGCGACAAACGGCAAAAATGATTGCACGTCTGACGGAAAATTTTGCGTTGGTGCGCCCTGTTCGTTTGCACAATATGGAAAAAATGCAATATCAAACTTTGGGAGGCGAGCTTAATCAGCTTCGGGATGCGCATTTTGCGATGGCACGGAATAAGGCAAAACTTGATCCGCTTTTAGAAGTGATTGCCGGCGCTTCTGTTGCGATTGCCTTTGGATTTGCGGGATGGCGATCCGCAATGGGAGGGGCTTCTTTAGGGGATTTTACAGCCTTTATCGCTGCGCTTTTTGCAGCATCTCGTCCGATGCGTTCCTTGGCTTCGTTGAACGCCGCTTTGCAGGAGGGAGCCGCCGGGCTTTCACATATTTTTAAGGTGATAGATGCGCCGATTTTGGTTGCAGATTCTGACGCACCTGTGGCACTGCCAAGGCATTTCTCAATATTGGCCTTTGAAAATGTTTCCTATCAATATGAAGATGGGCGCTGGGGGTTAAAAGATTTTTCGTTAAAAATAAAAGAGGGTAGTTTTCTGGCGATTGTAGGGGAAAGCGGTGCTGGAAAATCTACTGCGCTTTCCCTTATTCCAAGATTACATGACCCTTCGAGTGGTCGTCTGCTTCTGGCAGGCCGAGATCTGAAAGATTTTGCACTGAAAGAGTTGCGAAGTTTTGTGGGCTATGTAGGGCAGGAAACACCGCTCTTTAATATGAGTCTTTTGGATAATATTCGTATTTCAAGACCAGAGGCTTCTAAGGAGGAAGTTGAGAGTCTGTGCAAAAAAATGGATTTGAATTTTATTCAAAAATTTCCAGAAGGGCTGGAAACATTTGCAGGTACCAGAGGAGAGTTTCTTTCCGGTGGAGAGCGACAGCGGATTGCGATTGCGAGGGCTTTGCTGCGTCAGCCGGCTATTCTTGTTCTTGATGAGGCCATGAGCGCTTTAGATGCGAATAGCGAGGCGAAAATGGAAAAATTTTTACGCCATTACCGCAAGGGCAAAACGACGATTATGGTTTCACACCGTTTAACCAGTTTGAGTCACGCCCATTTTATGGCTGTCATGCAAGAGGGGCGTTTAGTACAGTCTGGTAAGCCACGCGATTTGATAAGAGAGCAGGGGCTTTATGCAGAAATGGCCAGTAAGCAAGGTTTGACATCAGATCAGAATTTCCTGCCGGAAAAGGGAAACATCCCCAATGTGTCTAAGACTTGCTTCCTTTGCCAAACGCACTTTGATTGAAAATTTCAATAATATCAGGGAAAACTTCCTGATAGGCTTTGCTTTTAAAACCAAGATTATAGTCTGAAAGAATCTCTTGCGGTGCCGCCCATTTCCATTCGCTAAATTCAGGAATATCATATTTCTCCAGATCAATATCGCTGTCTTCACCGGTAAAGGCGAACACAACCCATTTTTGGCGCTGGCCACGATATTTCCCACCTAAAGCCTTGCCGTAAAGCCGGGCAGGCAACTCATAAGTGATCCATCCTTCTCGTTCGCCTAAAAATTTGGCTTTATTGGTGCCGATCTCCTCATCCATTTCCCGCCAAGCCGCCTGTTCCGGCGTTTCATTTTCATTGATTCCACCCTGAGGACATTGCCAGATTTGTTGGCGATGATCGACACGCCGTCCCAGAAAAAGTTCGCCTTCCTTATTAAAAAGCGCAATGCCGGCATTGGGACGATAGGGAAGAGATTGAAAAGGAGAAGAACTATTCGTCATAGGAAATTATTTCTTTTTTGATGTCTGTAAAACCTTCTGAGGAACTTCTTTTATGAAGGACTTATTTAGTCCCTTTTCAAGAAGATTGATGGCTTGTTGCAATTGGAAATCTGTTTTTGGCTTGAGAAGGTCGAATTCAGGCCATGATTTCGGCGGTGTTTTGGGAATTTTTTTTGCGGCTTCCGGTAAAATTATTTTTGAGGTTTCGGGTGTTTTTTCCTCATTGCTGAGGGCCGTAATGAAATCCGCCTCATGGAAAACAAAATATTTGCTTTCATCGTTGGATTCAAAAACTTCAATATCAGGCGAAATGCCAAATCTTTGAATAGATCGGCCGGAAGGCGTGTAATAGCGTGCCGTTGTTAGGCGCAGGGCGCCTTGGTTGTCTGGAAGAGGGATCACGGTTTGAACAGAGCCTTTGCCAAAAGAGCGTGTGCCTAAAAGCAGACCACGCTGATGGTCTTGTACGGCACCGGCGACAATTTCACTCGCAGAAGCAGAGCCTGAATTGATGAGAATAATGAGTGGAAGATTATGGGTGATGTCTGTGCCTTTGGCCTTCCAGCTTTTATTGTCTTCTTTTTGGCGGGCACGGATGGAAACAATTTCACCAGATGTAATAAAATCTCTGGAAACAGCCACCGCTTCGTCTAAACGTCCGCCCGGATTATTTCGTAAATCAAGAATAAGGCCTTTGAGCTTTTGATTTTTGATCTCGGCCTCTTTTTCCAGTTGGTTAAAGGCATCTTTCAGCTCATGGGAGGCATTATCCCCAAATTCGCTGAGGCGGAGATAGGCGATATGGTCGTTATAGAGGGCAGAGCGTACCATTTTGACTTTGATTTTTTCACGTTTTAGCGTGATGCTGACATTCTTACCTGTTTGAATCTGCAAGATTGTCAGATTTACTTTACTGCCGGGTTTTCCTCTCAATTGTGTAACCGCTTTGAGAAGAGGGACGCCTGCGAGTGGTTTTTTATCAACTTCAGTAATGAGATCGCCGCTTTTAATTCCGGCACGGGAGGCAGGGGTATCATCCAAAGCCGCAATGACTCGAATATGACCGTTATCTTGCTGAACCTCCATCCCAAGACCACCAAAATGGCCCTCAATCTCATTTTTCATCCCTTGAAATTCCTCTTGGGACATATAGCTTGAGTGAGGATCAAGATTGCTCATCATGCCCTTTAGGCCATTTTCGATAAGTGTTTTGTCGCTTATAGGCTCAACATATTCTGCATGGGCAACATCCATGATTGTTCCAAAAAGTTGTAGGAGCTTAATGGTTTGAACGGCTTCTTCTTTTTTTTCAGGAGAGATGGATTGCGGTAAAATTTCTTTTTCTACCGGGGTATCCGAAGTGCCTTCCTCAGCAGATAAATATGCCGGGAAAAGCAGAAATAGGCTGCAAGAGAGGAAAAAAAACGACTTCGCTGAAGAACGCAAAAATTTCATAGAGGCCTAAAAAATGCACACGGATAAAACAAAGATTTTATTTTGAAATAACATATTTTTTTATTTTTGTCTTAATTTAAGAATGTTATTCAAAACAGAGAAGGATATAAATAGACTTGATTTCAAAATAAATAGGCATTTTACAGCTGGGGCAATCGCTATATGACAAAAGATAAATGTAACTTAGAAAATGACATAGAAGGTTTTAGTCCCGATTTAAGCGGTGAGCAGAAAAAGTCTTTATTTAAAACTTTAAAACAATTAGCTCCAGAAATTTTGGTTGATGGTCGGATTTCGCTTGACAGATTAGCGTCATTATTAGAAATCCATCCATCCATCCATCCATCCAAGCACAGCATGAATATTATGCACTGAACTGGTTAGGAAAGTCTGAGGCACGGCAAGAGGTTGGGAAAACGACGAGCGAGACTTTAGCGCCGCTTAATCCGAATAAAAATTTCCTTAAAATAGCCGATCATGCCCTGATAGAAGGGGATAATTTACCTGTTTTGAAAGCTTTGCAGAAAAGCTATTTCGGCAAGGTAAAGATGATCTATATTGATCCGCCTTATAATACAGGCAATGATTCTTTTATTTATCCCGATAATTATAAAACCTCCCGTAAAGCGTACGATAAAGAGGCTGGAATACGGGATGAGAACGGCAATTTAAAAATTAGATTCCAAAAAAATACAAAAGAAAGCGGTCACTATCATTCAGCTTGGTTAAGCATGCTGTATCCGAGACTGTTTCTGGCCCGAAATCTTTTAAGGGATGACGGCGTTATTTTTATTTCGATTAATGATAACGAACAGGCAAATTTAAAACTTTTATGCGATGAAATTTTTGGAGAAGAGAATTTTTTGTGCCAAATAACGTTACTTTGTAATCCTAAAGGACGTTCACAAGATAAATATGTTGCAAATTGTCATGAATATATTTTTGGATATTCCAAAAATTCCTTGAAGAAAGGAATGCTTAATATTCTAAAAGGCCAAGATGAAGTTGAGAAGAATTACAGGCTACACGATACTTATGGACATTATCGAGAACTGGAGCTTCGGAATACACATCGTGAATTTGGAAAGCATAATAGAAAAAATTTATATTATCCATTTTTTGTAACTTCTGAAGGCCTTATTTCTGTAGAAAAATTACAAGATGCTGAGTCTATTTACCCCGATTGGGAAGATGGGTTTGAGGGATGCTGGACATGGGGGATTGAAAAAGCAAAAGAGGAAATAAATAAATTAGTTGCTAAAAAAGTTAGCGGAAAGTGGAAAATTTATCGCAAAAACTACGCAAAAAATGAAGATGGCGAAGTAACAAAACAGGTAAAGTCTATTTGGGTGGAAAAGTCCTTTCATACGGAGAAAGGGCAGGCTTCATTAAACAATTTATTTGGAAATCGTGCAAAAGTTTTTCAATTTCCAAAATCTATAGAAACGCTCATACAACTTTTGCAGATGGGAGCAGATAAAGACTCTCTTGTTTTAGATTTTTTCGCAGGGTCGGGGACGTTAGCCCATGCGGTAATGGCGTTAAATGCTGAGGATGGCGGAAAGCGCCGTTCGATTTCTGTACAGCTTCCCGAACAAATTGAAGAAAAGCACGAGGCTTACAAGGCAGGCTATCGTTTTATTTCTGAAATTACACGGGAACGTATTGAAAAAGTCATTAAAAAATTTTCTCAAGAAAAAGGGGAAAGTGAAAATCTCACTTGCGTTGATTTTAAATTAACAAAATCCAATTTTAAGCAATGGCGTACAGAAATTGAAACGCAGGAAGAACTTGAAAAGCAGCTTGAAATGTTGGCGGAAGAAAATACGGAAATTTCCAATCCGTTAAATTTACTTTCGGAAATCGTTCTTAAAGCCGGCTATGGGCTTTTACATGTGGATGCCTTGCATCATGAGGAACCGCTTTCAGATGGAAATATCTTACATTGTATTAAAAGGCGTGGAGAAGAAGGAAAGCTTCCAGAACTCTTTATTTGCTTAACACCTTATGCGCCGGAAATTCTCCAAAAGTTACGGCAGATTAAATATGCTTTAGATGAGGAAGCTTTGTCGCCTCGTTTCGTGATTTTAGATCAGTGTTTTGAGGGAAAAAAATCAGACGAACAGCTGGCCAATCTTAAATTAGAATTGGAAGATTTAGGTGTGGAGCTCGAAATTCTATGAGCCAAAAATTACAACAGGGCCTAAAATTCCGTTTTGAAACCCAAGCCTATCAAACAAAAGCTGTGCAAGCGGTTGTGGACGTATTCAAAGGGCAGGGAGCTGAAAGTGCTAAAATCCTCAATTTTGCTCAAGGGAGTCAGCTTGATTTGGGGATTACGGCTAATCAATTAGAGCTTTCAGCACAGGCAATAGATAAAAATATTTTAGAAGTTCAGCAAAAAAATGGCATATTTTCTAAAAATATAAACGGTTTTGAAATGATTTTTTCAAAGCCTTGTCCCACCCTAGAGGAAATGCCGCCTTTACCTGTGAGAGATTTATCCATCTCCATTGAAATGGAGACAGGCACAGGAAAAACCTATGTTTTTCTCAAAACAATTTTTGAATTAAATAAACAATATGGATTTAAGAAATTCGTGATTGTGGTGCCTTCGATTGCTATTCGAGAAGGTGTGATGAAAAGCATCGATATCATGCGGGATCATTTCAGGGCGCTTTATAAAAATGTGCCTTTTAAAGAAATTCTTTATGATTCAAAATATCCAAATCTCTTAAAATCTTTTGCTGAAAATAACCTTCTCAGTATTTTGATTATTAATATTGATGCCTTTGCTAAGGATGAGAATAAAATCAATCAGGCAGGGGAACGTGCTTTTGCACCGATGGATTATCTGGCAGATACAAATCCGATTGTTATCATTGACGAGGCGCAGAATTTTGAGACTCCCAAGCGGCAAGAGGCTTTAAAATCTCTTCATCCGCTTTGTCAGATTTTTTATTCCGCTACGCATAAAAATGCGCAAAATCTTCTTTATTCTCTCAATCCCGTTGAGGCTTATCGCCAAGGTTTGGTTAAGAAAATTGAGGTGAATGGCAATGAAAGTTTTAATGATCAGAATGGGCCTTATTTAAAACTGCTTTCCATTAAGCCCGATAAAAGTACTGCGACGTTTGAAGTCGATAAAAATGGCAAAAACGGCGTTGTAAGAGGACGTATTTCTCTAAAGTTTGGAGAAGATTTATTTGTAAAATCGAAAAAGCGGGAAGCCTATCAAAACCATTATATTCTAAGCAGGATAAGTGAAAAAGAGATTACATTTGATAATGGCATTACACTTGCCCTTGGTGAAACGCAGGGTGGGTTAAGCGATGATATGATGCGGATACAAATTGAGCGAACCGTTGCGCATCATTTTGAAAAAGCCAAAATACTGCATCCTAAAGGCATTAAAGTCTTAAGTCTGTTTTTTATTGATAAGGTCGCCAACTACCGTATCAAGGACGATATCGGCGAATGGGTCGCTGGAAAATTTTCCGAATGGTTTGAGGAAGCCTTTAAAAAATACCAACTGAAATATCCTCATCTTATTCCGTATGATGTTTCAAAGGTACATGATGGGTATTTTGCAGGGGATAAAAAGGGTAATTGGAAAGATAGTACGGAGCGAGGGAATGCAGACGATACCAATACTTATGCGCTTATCATGCAAGAAAAAGAGTGTCTTTTAAGCTTAGAGACGCCCTTACAGTTTATCTTTAGTCATTCTGCCCTTAGGGAAGGCTGGGATAATCCGAATGTTTTTCAGATTTGCACGCTTAATGAGACACAAAGCCAGATTAAAAAACGGCAAGAAATTGGTCGGGGATTACGTCTTTGCGTCAATCAAAAGGGGGAGCGTATTGGGGATGAGCGAATTAATGTTTTGACGATTATTCCCAATGAATCCTATGAAAAATTTGCCCAAGCGTTGCAGGAGGATATTGAACAGGAGACAGGTTCAAAAGAATCTCTTCCGCTTAAAAACGCAAAAGATCGTGTGAAGGTTAAAAGTGATCCTTTAACAAAGGAAGAGAGGCAACTTCTTCATGAAATATGGGAGAGGATTAATTATAAGGCCTCTTATCGGGTCGCTTTAGATAGCGAAAAATTCAGGCAACGGGCTTTGTCTTTATTTTTGGACAAGGGGCAATATCCCAAAGTCCAAAAGGCAAAAATTTTGTCCGAGACGGCCTCCGTTGAAATGGATCAAAGGGGAAAGATTGACCTTAACGTTGTGGATCGAAGACAATTTGATGCAACGCTTATGCAAAGGCCTGAGGTTCCTAATATTTATAAATACATTCAAGAGCGGGTTGATATTACCCGTGCCTCTTTATGTTTTATTCTAAGAGAATCAGGTCGTCTAGGAGAGCTATTGGATAATCCGCAGGGCTTTTTAGAGGTGGCCGTTAAGATTTTAAAAACGGCGCTCTTAGATCAGATTGAGGAGGGCATTCAATATGAACGCAACGGCAAAACTTATGAAATTTCTTTGTTAGAAGAAGATTACATAACCTGGCGCAGTGAAATTTTTCCTGACTTAGAATCTGCTCAAAAGTTGAAGAAAACGTTGCTTAAAGCGCATAAAATTGAACATGGAAAAACAGGAAAGTCTTTCTCGCCATGTGTCCAATTAGACAGTCAGGTTGAGGAAGAATTTGCTCTTGACTGCTCTTCAGATGAGGCTGTTAAATTTTTCTTTAAATTGCCTCGTCAATATAAAATCAAAACGCCTCTAGGCAATTATAATCCAGATTGGGCGGTGATTTTTGAGAAAGAAAAACGTGTTTATTTTGTTGCTGAAACGAAATCGTCTTTAGAGGAAGATGAGCGGCGAGGAAAAGAAAATTTTAAAATGGTCTGTGGTGAGAAATTCTTTGCCTTAGCAGAAAAAGAGGATGTTCGTTATAAGACAGTGAGGTCTCTTGAGGGGCTTAAGTAAGGGTGTCTTGTCTCATAGGGTGATCTACTTCCCCGATTTTCAGAAATTCATTTTAGCGTTATTTTGAACCCCCGTGCCCCCTTATCGGCACGGGGTTTTTAGATTTAACTTAGACATAAAATAGAGATTAAAATGATAGAAGATGACGCATGGGAATACCCTATAGGGGGGCCTTGCGGCTGGATGTGGCGGCGCGCAAAAGAAAAAAAACTGGCACAGGATTTCAATCCTAATCATGAGCCTGCCGGATCGCCTGACAGCACAGGCGGACAGTTTTCCCCAAAAGAGAGTGCTTCAAGTGCAGAAATTTCAATACAAAATTACTTTGAGAATAAAATACACACAGAGCCTCCCACACAATCAACGCAGAAAAAGGGAAAAGAAGCGCTGACAGTAACAGGGGAAAGTAAAAATAATTTGCCTTTTAAAACACAGAGTGAGGAAGATGAAGATAATAAATATGATGAAGATTTAGAGTTTAAATTTCCAGATCATATGCCTCCTAATGGATTAAAAACTTTGCAGAATAATATGGTGATAGCCTATCGACGTTGTCAGCTAAGTAAAGATTTAAGCGGGTCAGCATTGGAAAATTTATATTGGTTTGCCTCAATGGAGCGGACAGGAGGGCCTTGGGATTACAAACAAGGTCATTCTGAGTTAGAGAGTTTCGGTAATTTTCATTATGGAGTTGTGGGGACGGCGTGTGGTTTTCCCGAAGAGCTTCTTTTAAGAGCAGCAGGAGGGTATCAAGTATGGTCAAACCGCTCTCCAGAGGATTCAGGGCATGTTTTAAGTTCGTGTCTCTCTCCCATTGATAAAGATAGTAACAATATTCTTGACCCTATGGATAAGGAAAAGACAAAATGTGCTTATGGCGACGACCCAAAAGATCAAAATGAAATAAAAAGGGGGATTATATATGCGAGAATGCTTGGCTATACGCAGGCGGGATAAAAATGTTTAAATTTTTTCATTCTGCTTTAACGCTTTCCTTGCTTCTCATTTTATTTTGTTTTGCTTTTGGCAGCGATATTCTTTTCTGGTGTGTGGAGACAAGAGAGCTGTATCTCAAAAAACAGCTTTCTAAGCATGTCTATCTTTATGAAGTCGCTTATTTAGGAAATGCAACCGTTTCAAATTATTATAATTATTATATTGAAGATGAAATTGAAGGAGATCCATTACCTTTTCTAAAAAAAAGAAGGCCTTTTTTAAGCGGTGATAATGAAAATATCAGCATTTCTTTAACACGGGAAAATGTAAGCGGAAGAGATCGACGCCTTTCCGTTAAATATTTTGGTGAAATTTATGAATTTCATAATACGAAATATTTGCCTGTGGGATCAGGGGAATTATGGATTGATTTACAATCAATCGGTGTTTCTCGCAGAGATAATGCGATGAAGGCTGTTGCTATGAGAAAATTGGATGGCGAATTATCTGCGAAGCCACCTGAAAGTGTCGTCAGAATAAAGAAATAATTAAGGGGGATGAAGGATACTCAGCCTTTGGAAAAGCAGGCGGGCCGTGCGGCTGGATGTGGCGGCGCGCAAAAGAAAAGACACTGGCACAGGATTTTAATCCTAACCATCTCCCCACCGGATCGCCTGACAGCACAGGCGGACGATTTACAACGGAAGAAAATGCCAGCCTCTCTGTCCCTCCCTCAGCGAAAGTAACCGAAAAACAAAGCTCTCCAAAATCCGATATGCCGAAAAAAGCGGAAAGCGATCGATCTTATTTAAAAGATGCGATTTATCCTGCGCCTGACTTCTCAGATTTTTTACCGACCCCATCAACGGCAAGTTTGAAAATTTTAAAAGGCTTAAAGCTTGCTTATGGTTTTTCCGAAGAAACACTGGCGTTTTTCGCTAAATTTCTTGCCGAAGAGGAGGCCAAAAAGGCGCTTGCGGGTGCCCCCAAGAATGTTCTGAAAGAAGAAAAAACGCTTTCAAATTTCTTTGAAAAAAAAGGCAAAGCCTCTTCTCCAAAAGAGCATGTCAATAAATATGCGGATAAGAGCAAAGCCAATCCGCAAACATCGGTAGAAAAAGCGAAATTAGAAAGAGAAGCGCTCTCTAAAATAGATCTTCGCCTTCCAAAGCCGAGCAAAGAACTCTTTGAAAGCTATGAGAAATAGGGGCATCTTTTAGAGCGTCACCTGATAGAAGGCAATGCGCATAATCCAACGGGCATGACAGATGTTCATCTTATTCAACGGGCGCAAACAGGCAAATCCGCTTCAGCAATTCAAAATATGGAAACTTTAATAGAGAGCTACGCCAAAGCTTTGAATAAGCCTGAAAATCAGGCAGAGTTAAGAAGACTTTTAGCCGGAAAAAGAGAGAAGGTTTGGCTTGAGCTGGATATGGGAAGAAAGATTGGCAGATATGTCAAACAGGGCAGCTCTATTGTGAAAGATGCTAAAAAAGTACAATTTTTAATCAAACGGACAAAGAATAATCCTGAGGGTTTTTATGTAGAAACCCTTGAACTACTGCCATAAAGGAGAATGAGGTTAAAATGAATAAAAAATATTATATTGATAAAACAGAACTTCATGACGCAGATGGTTTAACAGAAGGTCATCTTTGGAAAAGAATTTTTCCTGAACTACCTGATTTTTTCCGTTCATATTTAAATTACTCTGTTTTGGATGAACTTGGAGATGGGGAAACAGCGGCAGAGACGATACCAGTTGCCGTAAGAGGGTATGATTACGAAACCATTAAAGAAGTTCAGGCAGAACTGGCAGAGATGACTTGGGCTGTTAAACAGGGAAAACTGAATATAGAGGATTTCCTAGAAGATGTTTGGATTGTTCTTGTGCCTGAATATCAGAATCTCTCGCCTTTGGAATGGCTCGCAGATCTCCAAAATCTCTTAGAAAAAGCCATTCAGGAAAGATATGGCGAAGAATTTTAACTTGCTAACAAGATTTCCAAGAAATCTATGAAAAGTAAAAATTTAAAGACCAAATGCGTTAAGAAAAAGCCCCTATGAAATATAGGGGCTTTTATGAAATTAAGCTTTCGTGTTTTCGAGCGTTGGCCAGTCCGTATAGCCTTTTGTTTTATCGTCTAAAAATTGTCCATACCATGTGGTTTTATCTGCATCATTTAGGGCAGCGCCTGTTTTGAAGCGTTCCACCAAATCAGGATTGGAAATAAAATCCCGTCCAAAAGCGATCGCATTGGCGGCACCGCTTTCGATAGCTTGTTGCGCCGTTTCCAAGTCATATCCGCCATTTAAGACGAGCGGTCTTTGAAAGATTTTTCTAATTTTTGGAGAAAGTTTTTCCTGATTGTCGGCATCATCCGTGGCATGCGGATTAAATTCCTTCAATTCCAGCCAAGCAATGTCTAAATCATTGAGCATTTTAGCGACAGGCAGAAAGATTTCTTCAGGATTACTATCGATACAGCCTAAAATTTTACCATTGGGTGTTAAGCGGACGCTTACTTTTTCGGCACCAATTTTGGCAATGACAGCTTCGCAAACCTCTTTGAGAAAGCGCATACGGTTTTCAACAGATCCACCATATTCATCTGTCCGGAGATTGCTGCTGTCACGTAAAAACTGGTCAATTAAATAGCCATTTGCGGCATGAATTTGCACACCGTCAAAACCTGCTTCTAGTGCATTTTTTGCAGCATCAGCAAACTGGGTGGTAATCTCTTTGATTTCTGAAATTTCGAGGGCACGTGCCTTTGGATAAGGGCGTTTGCCTTCCCAAATATGGCCTAAGCCCGGAGCCTGTGTTGCACTGGCAGAAACGGGCTGCTGTCCGCCAGACATTGTAGGAAACACGACACGGCCGCCGTGCCAGATTTGGACAATGATTTTACCGCCTTTTTCATGTACGGCTTCGGTCACTTTTTTCCAGCCTTCAATCTGCTCTTCCATCCAAAGGCCGGGGGCATTTAAAAAACCATAGCCTTGGAGAGAAATGGCGGTCGCCTCGGCAATGATGAGGCCAGCACTCGCACGTTGGGCATAATATTCTGCCATCAGCGGTGTTGGCACGCCATCTGGAAAATTCCGTGTGCGAGTCAGAGGCGCCATGAAAATACGGTTGGGATATTCTGTCTTTTCAATTTTAAGCGGACTGAATAAATGGGGCATCATTTTCTTCTTTCATATTAAAAATGGCTAGTTTTTTAAATATTTCGCCGGATTCACAGGAATATTTTTAATTCTCAGCTGGAGGGAAAGCGTGCTGGTCGTATTGCTTGGCATTTGACCGATAGATTGGCGTTTTTGTACCTGATCGCCTTTTTTAACCGAGATTTTACCAAGCCCTGCAAGCACCATACGTGTCTTTGGCCCGCAATCGAGAATGACAACTTGTCCAAAACCTTCGAAATTCCCTGCAAATAAGACAATCGCATGAACGGGTGACACGACATTCTCATTCGCATGGCCGGGATATTTAATTGTATCATTGGCAATACCGTCTTCCATTTGCCCCCATTGCGCTGTTGGGCGGGAGGGAAGCGGAGAAATACCATCCCCTAATTGTAATTTACGGATTTTTATAGGTGCAGGTGTTTTTGGTTTTTCACCTTGCTGTATTTGGATTTTACGCTCGGTGCGCTCTTTTTGCTGTTCGATACGTTGCTGGAGGTCTTCTTCAGAAATCAAATCAGCAAGTTTTTTGCCAAGCTCATCTTTCATTTCTTTTCTTTTTTTGATTTCAGCATCATGTTCGAGGATGCTTTTGTTCTGTGCCTCAGCACGTTTTTGAATCTCCTCAAGTTTTTGAGAAATTTGTTTTTCTTTTTCGATCCAAAGTTTTTGCTGCTCACGCAAATTCTCTGTTTTATTGGCAAGCACACGTTTTTCTTTTGCTAAGGCCTCTGTATTGGAAGTAATTTTTTCTTTTTTTTCTTCATTCTCTTGGGCTAGAAGCGTAAAGAAAAGCGGCAAGATGGTTGCATTATTATTTTTTTTATAAGGCGGCATCATCTCATAGAGAAATGTATTTAACCCATAATATTTTGGATGGGCTAATTCCCAAAGGATTTGAACCTCTTCAAGCTTCCTTTCCTCAAGCAAAAGATTTTGCTGTTTGTTTTCGAGCTGATGCTGCTCTATTTTTTTTTGCAAAAGATTTTGCTGTAATTTCAGAAGCTGTTTTTGATTGAGATTTTTATTTTTTTCGAGGAGAAGGTTATGGGCAATCATCTCCTCAAGATGATGTTTTTCACCTTCTAATTTTTGGGTAATTTCTTCACGCTCAAGACGTGCCTTTTTGAGAGCCTGCTCATTTTCCTGAATTTGGGCATTTAGGCTTTTCTGATTTTTCGAGAGGCTTTGCGCAGATGCGGAAACGGCTGAAAGCGTGGTGTAAACCAGAACGCTTCCAGCCGTTAGCAAAAGAGCTTTTTTCAAGCACTTCAAAGTTTTTAAGCTTTGATAAGCGTTTTACCTGACATAAGTTCAGGCTGTTCTAGTTGTAAAAAATGCAGCAAAGTTGGCGCAATATCCGCTAAAGATCCGCCTTCACGCATTTCCTTCACCTCTTTTTCACCTTTTCTGAAATCCGCTAGAATAAGCGGTACAGGATTGGTTGTGTGGGAGGTGTGCGGTTTACCTGTTTTTTCATCTTTCATGGTTTCACAATTCCCATGATCGGCGGTCACAAGCATTACACCGCCTTGCTTTTCCAAAGCCGCTTCAATACGGCCTAGTCCCTGATCGACAGCTTGGCAGGCCGTAATCGCGGCATCAAGCATTCCCGTATGACCAACCATGTCAGGGTTGGCATAATTAAGGATAATCAAATCATATTTACCGGAATCAATCGCCGAAACGACTTCATCTGTGACTTCGCCCGCAGACATTTCCGGTTGCAGGTCATAGGTGGCCACTTTAGGAGAGGCAATGAGTTTGCGGTCTTCTTTTGGTGCAGGTGTTTCGTCACCGCCATTAAAGAAGTAAGTGACATGCGGATATTTTTCTGTTTCCGCAATACGCAACTGGCTTAAACCAGCTTTGGCAACAATTTCCCCAAGATGCTGTTCGATATTTTCTTTTGGAAAAACAGTTTCCAGATAAGGATTAAGTTCCGCAGCATAAGGTGTCATGCCACAAGCAAAGGCAAAAGCAGGGGAAACAGGGCGTTCAAATCCTTTAAAATCTGGCAGAAGCAAGGTTTGTAGAATTTCGCCGGCACGATCCGCACGGAAATTGATCATCCAAAGACCGTCTCCTTTTTTTGCGCCTTGATAGCCATCAATGACGGAAGGTGGGACGAACTCATCATTTTTGTCTTCCGCATAGGCAGCCTCAATGGCTTTTTTGGCGCTGTCGTAATGAGGGCCTTTTGCCAAAGCAATTACATCATAGGCTTTTTGCACGCGATCCCAGCGATTGTCACGATCCATAGCAAAATAGCGTCCGCTGACGGTTGCGATTTTGACTTTTGGAAGTGCTGTTTCAAGTTTTTCAAGAACTTCCAGAGCGCATCTTTGAGCTGTATCACGACCGTCTGCAAAGAAATGCACAACAACAGGAATATTGGCATTTTCCATTGTTTTAACAGCCCCGATCAAATGATCGAGATGTGAATGAACCCCTCCCTCGGAGGTGAGGCCCATAATATGGCACGTGCCGCCTGTTTTTCTAAGAACGTCCATGAGTTCTTTAATCGCCGGACGGTCTTTAAATTCATCATTTTTAGCGGCGTGTGTCAGACGTGGCAGTTCCTGAAGGATGCGGCGTCCGGCACCGAGCGTGAGATGTCCAACTTCGGAATTTCCCATTTGTCCGATTGGCAGACCGACAGCTTCACCGCTTGCTTCTAAAAGCGTATGCGGATTATTTTCCCATAATTTATGAAAATTTGGCATTGCTGAAAGTCGGACGGCATTGTTTTGCGTGAGGTCACGCCAACCAAAACCATCTAAAATGGTAAGCATCACAGGGCGGGGACGTTGTGTTTTGACTGTCATTTTTAAATTCCCTCTAAAATATAAACCTTATGGGGAAGGAGAATGAGGCCGCTTCACCAGCAGGAAAGATGCCTCAGCGATAGGTAACTTTAATAATTTCATAAGATTTGTCGCCGCCCGGTGCAGGAACAGTGGCGCTGTCGCCCTCGTCTTTTCCAATCAATGCTCTGGCAATGGGGGAAGAAATCGAAATACGGCCGACTTTAATATCCGCCTCTGGAACACCAACAATTTGGAAAGATTGCTCTTTACCGGTCTCTTCGTCCGCAACTTCAATATGGGCACCAAAGCGGATGCGTGTACCGGTTGTCATAGAGGGGTCAATCACTTCGGCAGAGCTGATAAGGCCCTCAAGTTGAGCGACACGTCCTTCAATGAACGACTGTTTTTCACGTGCGGCGTGATATTCTGCGTTTTCAGAGAGGTCGCCATGTTCACGTGCCTCTGCGATCGCTTTGATCACGGCAGGGCGTTCTTCGCTTTTTAAATGCCGAAGTTCATCTTCAAGACGACGCAAACCTTCAGGGGTGATGGGCATTTTCTGCACAATAATAAAATCCTAATTGGAACAAGCGGAATGTATTTATGAACCGATGCAAGCACCTACATTTTGGTAAATGCCTTGCTAGAGCTATATAGGAATTCCGGTAGAATAAAAGAAGGCCGGCCGTAAAAGAAAACCATGCCCCCCAACATGAAAATCCCTTTAATTTTACCTCTTTTATGCTCTTGAAGCAACCTTAGAAGCTGATAGAAAAATAGCGTGGATTTTGTTAAACCCCCTCTTTGTATTCAAAAGAGAAAATTTATAAAAGCTGAAAAAATAGCGCAAAAAGTTATTTTTGGGCTGCTTTGACTCTTTCGTAACCGGCACAGCCATCTTCGTTCTCCTGTTTGCAGGATTTCTGATAGAGATCGGCGGCGACATCAAGATTTCTTTCGACACACACGCCATCTTCATAGAGATTGGCCAAAAGCTCTTCGCCCTCATCATTGGCCCATGTTCGACGCGCTGCCTTTTCCAGCCAGTAGAGCGCTTGATCGCAGTCTTTTTTAATACCAGCGCCCCGGGCATAGGCGTGTCCTAGATGTGCCTGCCCGTAGGCATCATTCTGGGCTGCGGACTTCTCAAACCATTCCTTGGCTTGGGTATAATCTTGCTTTTTACCTCGCATGCCGCCGGCATAAGCAAGACCTAAAGCATCTTCTGCATAGGCGTTTCCTTGAAAGGCAGCTTTTTCAATCCATTCAATGGCTTTGACATCATCTTGTTGAACGCCAAGGCCGTGCGAATAAATATGACCAAGAGCATATTGCGCTTTGGCATTTCCGCTCTCTGCCCGTTCCTGCAAAATATGGAGCGCATTTAAACTCTGGGGGTCAGAGGTTTCTTTGGCACAAGAGCGATCGGCTGGCAGGATGCTCATAAGAAAAGTAGAGAAAATAAAAATTTTTTGATTTAGGGGACGTAAGGTCAAAAATTTTCTCCTAAATATCATGGGATGAAGAGAAAGTTTGCGCCGTTTTAGAAATTATGAAAAGCTTAGAATCTAAGCTTAATTCAGTTAATTTTAAAAAGAATAGGAATTAAGAAAATGGTAAAAGATCACTCAACATTTGAACCCATGCCAGACAGCTTTGTGCCGGGCGTTAGGGTTCCTAATGATACGTTTTATCCCAAGCCGGGTGAGGCATTGGCGCCTAATTTATCTCCTAAAATGGAAAAGCCAGAAAAGAAACAATCAAATGAAGATGGAAAAAATTCATCGACATCTTAAATCTGGGAATTGTTACGATACTTGGACGCAGGTTTCCGTTTTGATCTTAAGATAGAAAATGGCGCAGCCTTTGTGAAAAAACTGCGCCATTTAAGCAAGTTTTAAAGTGTTCCTAAACTTTTATTCCTGCAAGGGTGCGATGTCGATATTGTCTTTTTTCAAAGCCTCAATCGCATAAATTGCCGCTTTACCCCCTGAAAGAGTCGTATAGTTGGGCACATCCATAATCAAAGCCGCTTGGCGGATTTGGAAACTGTCTTTTGAGGCCTGACGCCCTGAAACGGTATTGATGACCATCTGGATTTCGCCAGACCGGATTGAATCAACACAGTGAGGACGTTGCTCAAAGAGTTTATTCATGCGTTGAACAGGAATATTTTTTTCTTGGAGATAATCTGCGCTCCCCGGTGTCGCACTGACTTTAAAGCCCATTTCAATCAATTTTTTCGCAAGGAAGGGCAATTCCTTCTTATCCTCATTCTTCAAAGAAAGCAGCACATTTCCAGAAAGTGGAAGGCGCATATTTGCGGCTAGCTGGGCTTTGGCAAATGCATTCTCGAAATTTACATCCCGTCCCATGACTTCACCCGTTGAACGCATTTCAGGGCCGAGAATTGTATCGACACCTGCAAAACGTTTGAACGGAAAAACAGGGGCTTTCACGGAGATATAAGGAAGGGCAGCTCCCGGAATGAGAGAAAACTCAGAAAGTTTTGCGCCTGCCATGACCAAGGCACCGATTTTTGCAACGGCGACATTGGTTGCTTTGGCAACAAATGGAATGGTTCTGGAAGCTCTTGGATTGACTTCAAGAACATAGATTTCATTATCTTTAATCGCATATTGGACATTCATCAGCCCCTTAACATTAAGCTCTTTTGCAAGATCTTCTGTTTGAGAACGCAGACGTGTCACAAGCGCCGGAGAAAGGCTGTAAGGCGGTAAAGAGCAGGCGGAATCTCCAGAATGGATACCAGCTTCCTCAATATGTTCCATTACCCCTGCCACATGGGCGTTTTCACCATCGGCAATGCAATCGACATCCACCTCAATCGCATCATTGAGATAATGATCGAGCAAGACAGGGCCGGAAGAGACATCTTTCCCGGCACGGTCTAAGACTTCTGTGAGGTAATGTTTCAAACCGGCACGGTCATGGACAATGGCCATAGCACGACCGCCCAAGACGTAGGAGGGGCGGACAACCAAAGGATATCCGACATCTTCTGCCTTATCGAGAACTTCTTGCTGGTTCAGGGCAATTGCATTTCTGGGCTGTTTTAGGTCAAGCTTGCGTAAAAGAGCGGAGAAGCGCTCACGGTCTTCGGCACGGTCAATCGCATCGGCAGAGGTTCCAAGAATAGGAATGCCGGCTTCCTCAAGGGCACGGGACAGCTTTAGCGGTGTTTGGCCGCCATATTGAATCAAACAGCCGACCAATGTTCCTGCTTTTTGCTCAACCCGTAGGATTTCAAGGACATCTTCTTCTGTAAGCGGTTCAAAATAAAGGCGGTCAGAAGTGTCATAATCGGTTGAAACTGTTTCTGGATTGCAGTTGACCATAATGGTTTCATAGCCAGCTTCCCGAAGGGCATAGGCGGCATGAACACAGCAATAATCGAATTCAATGCCTTGACCGATACGGTTGGGGCCACCTCCCAGAATAATAACTTTCTTACGGTTTTTATCATGCTTTTCTGCTTCTCTGACTAAAGAAGTATAGCCTTGGGAAGCGCCATTGCCTTCATAGCTGGAATAGAAGTAAGAGGTTCTGGCATCAAACTCGTTCGCACAGGTGTCAACGCTTTGATAAAAAGGATGTACCTCAAAGCCATAGCGTGCCTCACGGACATCTTTTTCTGTGAGGTCGCACAAGGTGGCGAGGCGTTTATCTGAAAAACCAAGTGATTTTAGATGACGCCAGTCTGCTTCCGTTTTTGGCAGGCCGTTCTTTTTAACTTCGGATTCTTTGGCAACCAGTTCTTGGATTTGGTGAAGGAACCAAGGGTCATATTGGCTTGCGCCTAAGATTTGATCGAAGGAGACACCCGCACGGAAGGCTTGCGCAATCAAAAGCAATCTATCAGGACGAGGCGTTGCCAGAGCTTCAAGATAATCTTCCAAGGTACCGTCTTTTGGCGCTGGAAGATCATCCAAACCTTCGAGACCTGTTTCCATGGAGCGCAATCCCTTTTGAAGAGATTCCGCAAAATTACGCCCAATGGACATAATTTCCCCAACCGATTTCATAGAGGTGGAAAGCAGGGCCGGTGTTGCCGGGAATTTTTCAAAGACAAAGCGTGGAATTTTTGTGACAACATAGTCAATGACAGGCTCGAAGCTTGCTGGTGTTGTGCCGGTAATATCATTATCCAGCTCATCGAGCGTATAGCCAACGGCTAGCTTGGCTGCAATTTTTGCAATGGGGAAGCCTGTTGCTTTGGAAGCCAGTGCAGAAGAACGCGAAACACGTGGGTTCATCTCAATGACAACCATGCGGCCATCTTTTGGATTGATGGCAAACTGCACATTAGAGCCACCCGTTTCGATACCAATTTTACGCAAAACGGTCAAAGACGCATCACGCATTTTTTGAAATTCTTTGTCCGTTAAAGTTAGGGCAGGGGCAACGGTAATGGAATCCCCTGTATGTACGCCCATCGGGTCAATATTTTCGATTGAGCAGACAATGATGCAGTTATCGGCGATGTCACGGACGACCTCCATCTCATACTCTTTCCAGCCAATGACGGATTCTTCAACCAAGACTTCCGTTGTTGGGGAGGCATTCAGGCCAGACATGACGATTTCATCAAATTCTGCCTTGTTATATGCGATACCACCACCGGCACCGCCAAGGGTGAAGGAGGGGCGAATAATAACAGGCAAGCCGATTTCAGAAAGTTTTTGCTGGGCATCTTCGAGCGTATGGGTGGTAAAGCTTTTTGGGCTGGAAAGGCCGGCTTCATCCATAATTTCACGGAATTTTTGACGGTTTTCAGCCTTGTCAATGACATCGCCACGGGCACCGATCAATTCGACGCCAAATTTTTCCAAAACCCCTGAACGATCAAGCTCCAAAGCCGCATTTAAGGCTGTTTGTCCACCCATTGTCGGTAAAAGCGCATCTGGTCTTTCTTTTTCAATGATACGGGTTAAAAACTCTGCCGTGATGGGTTCAATATAGGTTTTATCCGCCAAATCAGGATCGGTCATAATGGTGGCTGGGTTAGAGTTCACCAAAATAATGCGATAACCGTCTTCTTTGAGCGCTTTGCAGGCTTGAGCGCCGGAATAGTCAAACTCACAGCCCTGTCCGATAACAATAGGGCCGGCACCGATCAGGAGAATTGATTTAATATCTGTACGTTTAGGCATAACAATCCATCTTTTACTTAGAAGTGTTTTTTGAAAGGTTTTGACGGATCATCGTCATGAATTTTTCAAAGAGATGCCCTGCATCGCTTGGCCCGGGGCTTGCTTCTGGATGATATTGGACAGAGAAAATATTTTTTCCTGAAACTTCCAGCCCCTCATTTGAGCCATCAAACAAACTGATATGGGTTGGAGCAACCCCTTTAGGAAGGCTTTCCGGATCAACGGCAAAACCATGATTTTGGCTGGTGATCTCGACTCTGCCTGTTGTCAGTTCTTTGACGGGATGGTTTGTGCCACGATGTCCTTGGCTGAGGCGATAGGTTTTACCGCCTAACGCACGGGCGAGAAGCTGATGCCCCATACAGATCCCGAAAATTGGCAGATTAAGCTTAAAAAGCGCTTGGATCAGCGGCACGGCATATTTGGCCGTTGCCTCTGGATCGCCGGGGCCATTGGAAAGAAAAATCCCATCTGGATTTAGCGCTTTAATTTCTTCTAAACGGGTCGTACCGGGAACGACATGCACATCGGCACCGGCGGAAACGAGGGAACGCAGGATATTGTCTTTAGCACCAAAATCCAGCGCAACAACACGAATTTTCGGATCAGAATGTTCTGGAAGCGGCTCTTGCCATTTGCCTTCAGACCATTTGCGGCTTTCACCGGCAGCATCTGCTGCGAGCTCCTGGCTTTCCAGTCCCTCCCATGCTTTTAATTTTTTAAAGGCCTCTTTGAGATCGAATTTTCCATCTGCGGGAAAGGCGATGATGGCATTTTGGGGACCTTTTTGACGTAAAAGGGTGACAAGTCTTCTTGTGTCAATTCCGGCAATACCGGGGCGGCTTTGCTCTATCAGCCATTCCGGAAGGGTTTTTTCAGAACGCCAGCTAGAGGGCGGGGTAGGAAGCTCTTTGGTCACTAGTCCCAGCGCACTGATATGGCTGGCCTCGTTATCAAAGCTGTTAATGCCCGTATTGCCAATGTGGGGGAACGTAAAAGTAATAATCTGCTTACGAAAGGAAGGGTCGGTTAAAGTTTCTTGATAACCTGTCGTGGCAGTGCAAAAACAAAGTTCAGCAGGGTCGGTAATGACTTGGGCACCATAACCTTTTCCCCAGAAAATATCGCCATTTTGCAAGAGAAGCGCAGCCGTTGCCCCATGCGGCGCAATGAGGGCATCAAGAGAGGCATCCTGTGTGGTACAGGAAGAAGCAGAAGAGGAGGACATAATTCTCCGTATTGATAAAGTCGCTAGATCGTAAAAGATAAAAATTCAAGATATATATAGATGCTTTTACTTGAAGTTCACCGTAATGTGAAATCTTCACAGAAAACTTTCAGAGAAAAGAGGGCAGAAAGAGCCTATTAGTCGCTTTATTTTTGAAAGTTTCTTTTGGGAATGCAATGGAAAACCGGGCTTAAAATTCAGAGAATACCCTGTGCTGGAACTTCTCTTTTATTTTCTTATTTGTGACCAGAGCCTTCAAAATGGTAAAAACGCCTCATCTATAAAATTTTTAAAGCATCATGCACGGAGATAAAATGACAGAACTTAATTTGCGTCAAAAAATTATGAATGATCTTAAACTTTCAATGAAGGAAGGTAACCGTGAGGAAGTTGCACGTTTGCGTTCCATTACCGCAAAGTTCAAAGATCTTGATATCGAATCCCGCGCAACGGGAAAGGAAGTTGATGAGGCACAACTCCAAAAAGCACTTCGTTCAATGGTTAAATCTCGTTTCGATTCGATTGCAATGTATGAAAAAGGCAACCGTCCTGAGTTGGTAGAAAAAGAACGGGCGGAAATTGAGACGATTAAGCGCTATTTGCCTGCCGAAATTGATGAAAATGCCCTCAAAGCAGAAATTGAGAAAATTGTTGCCACATTGTCTGAGCCAAGCATGAAAGATATGGGCAAAGTTATGGGAGAGCTTAAAGAAAAATTCGGTGCAGCGCTGGATGCTGGCAAGGCAGGTAAAATGGTCCGTGCTTCTTTAATGAATAAGTAAATTTTTGAGATCCTTTCTTAAAGGAAAAATGGCTTAAATGCGTTTTGAACCCTCTTTTCTTGATGAGTTAAAATCTCGCCTTTCCCTTTCATCCATTATTGGGCGGCGGGTAAAGCTCACACGTTCGGGAAAAGACTGGAAAGGTTGCTGCCCCTTTCATGGGGAAAAGACAGCTTCTTTTTATGTCTATGATGATCATTATCATTGTTTTGGATGCGGTGCGCATGGGGATGCCATTGGTTTTGTTCATCAAACGCAAGGGGGGACGTTTGCCGATGTCGTGGAGCGTCTTGCAGGGGAGGCCGGTTTGGCCTTGCCTGCGCCGGATATCCACGCCGAAGAGAAAAGAGAGGTTCGCCGTCAGTTAAGTGATGTGCTGGAGGCTGCACGCCTTTATTATCGAGATTGTCTCCATGCGCCTGAGGGGCGGGCTGCACGAGAATATCTTGCCGCCCGTGGCATTAGTCAGGAAATTGCGGAAAGATTTTCTTTTGGCTGGGCAGAATCCGGCAATGCGCTTGTGGCGCATTTAGAAACGCAGGGTTTTTCCAAAAGCCAAATGAAAGAAACAGGGATTTTGCGAGATTCCCAAAACGGAGGAGACGCACGGCCTTTCTTTTTTAATCGGGTAATGATTCCGATTTTTGGACGTAAAAAAGAAGTTCTTTCTTTTGGTGGGCGTGTTTTAGATGAGAGTAAGCCCAAATATTTAAACGGTCCAGAAACGCCGCTTTTTTCTAAAAAACATATTTTATTTAATTTTGAACAGGCCAGAAATTTTATCGACCGCCAATCTCCTATCATTGTGGTGGAGGGATATATGGATGTTGTCGCTTTGAGTCAGCAAGGGATTGGCGGTGTCGTTGCGCCTTTGGGAACAGCAGTGACAGAAGATCAACTGCGTCTTCTGTGGCGGAGTTCAGAGGCACCAGTTTTTTGCTTTGATGGGGATTCTGCGGGGCGCAGGGCGGCTTTTCGGGTTTGCGAAGTGGCATTTCCGCTTTTGGAAACAGGGAAAAGGTTAAAATTCTGCTTTTTGCCCAAGGGGGAAGACCCTGACAGCATGGTGCGGAAAGAGGGAAAAGAGATTTTCTGGAAAAGGGTGGAAAATGCGCTTTCGCTGGATGAAAGCTATTTTGGACTGCTGGCTGAAAAAATAGATCCGGAGGGTGCGGATAGCCGTGCGCAGTTCCGCAAGGCTTTAACAGAGGCAAGTGAGCGGATTAAGGATAATATTTTGGGCAGTGAATACCGTGCCTCTTGGATGGATCGTTTTTTCTCTCATTTTCGTTTTTCGGGGACACAAAAAACAAAGGGTGCTTGGCAAAATAACCGGGAAAGAAATCAAAGCCGATTCCGTCAATATCAGCAGATCAGCCAAACAAAGTCCGTTTTTTCTCCGCCTCAGATATTGGAAAGCGGTAGTAATATCATTGCTTTTTCAAAAGCAAGTGTGCCACAGCAGCGCTATGAGATTCTTTTCGGCATTTTAATGCAACATCCTGAAATTTTTCCGTGGATAGAGGAGGCTTTTTCCCGTTTGGATTTCGGAGGAAACCGTCGCCTTTTAGCCCTGCAGGACAGAATGTTTGAATGGTATGAGCAAGAAGAGGTGCGTGAAGAAGACGCAGAGGGGAGTTTAAAGCGCTTTCTTGAGGCAAATGATTTTTCTGAAGAGGTAAAAAAATTCGCTTCTTTGGGCAATATTGACACAGAAGGCGCACCGATTGTCGAAAGTTGGTGGCATTTTTATGGATTTATTGATATTAAATCTTTCGACCAGTCTGTAAGACGGGATATTGAAAGAGAGCTTTTAAATGATGAAAGAGTTGAAGAGAGTGATTCTCCAAAAACTTTTTCGAAAGCCCTTCTAGCAAGGATTGAGGCAAGGGATCGTCTAAGGCGAGGCGAAATGCCGGACATGCCTGCGGGTGAAAATTTATCTCCTCCCCCTTGACACAGTACCCAATATTCCCCAAGTGGCAGTTAGCACTTTTTCACGTCTCATAATTTAAAATGGGGGCGTGATTTTTAAATGAAAACCAAGCTTCAATGGAAGATGAGAGTATGGCGATAAAAACTCCAGCTGATACGGAACGAGATACTGCCGATCAGGATGGGATGCAGCTAGATATACAGTCTGCTGCCGTCAAACGCTTGCTGGCAAAGGGACGTGAGAGCGGTCACATTACCTTTGATGAGCTGAACGCTGTTTTGCCTCAAGATAAGATGTCTTCGGAACAGATCGAAGATATTATGTCTGCATTGTCCGAAATGGGCGTGCAAGTCGTTGAAAATTCCGAAGAATCTGATCAAGAGGATGAGGAAGACGAAGAGCTCGAAGCAGAAGAGGATGCCGAAGGTAAGCCTGCCGTTAAAGAAGGGGGACGCAGCGGAAATATCGCTGAGAGTGCCGGCCGCACAGATGATCCTGTAAGAATGTATTTGCGGGAGATGGGGGCTGTTGAGCTTCTTTCTCGTGAGGGCGAAATTGCCATTGCAAAACGGATTGAGGCCGGTTGGGGTGAAATGATTGACGGCATGTGCCGCAGTCCGATTGTCTTTGCCGCCTTAATTGAATGGGCAAATAAAATTCGTTTGGGCGAATTAAGCCTTCGTGAAGTGATTGATCTCGAAGAAAGTCAGAGCTTCTCTGAAAAGGAAGAAGAGGCGCTTGAGGCGGCAGAAGAGCATGATGAAGAGGAGGCAGAAGAGGAGTCCGAAGATGAAGAGGATGCCATGAATGCCCCCTCTATTTCTTTGGTCGCTTTGGAAGAAAAATTACGCCCTGAAATCATGGCAGAATTTGATTCTCTTGAGGTTCTTTATCAAAAACTCTCTAAATTACAGGAAAAGCGTATTGTTGTCCTGCTTCAAGGGGATGCGCTAGATAAAGAGAGTGAGAAGGAATATCGCCAGATCCGTGATGAGCTGGTCAAGCATGTCCGTCGTTTAAGGCTTCACACAAGCCGCATTGAAGAAATCAGTGAAATGATTAAGAAGCAGGTGAAGCGTCTTAATGATCTTGAATCTAAAATGGTGCGTTTGGCAGAAGGGTGCCGCCTAAGTCGTGAAACCTTTTTCTCTTATTATCGTAACCGTGAGCTTGATCCGTTATGGTTGGATGAAATTTCTAAACTTCCGGGGAAAAACTGGAAAAAACTCATTGAAAATCATCGTGGACGTTTAGAAAAATTACGCGATGAGGTGGCGAGTTTAGTGCACCGCATGGGCTTACCAATCTCGGAATTTAGAGAGGTTTATCAAACGATTTCCCGTGGGGAACGCGATGCCGGCCGTGCAAAAAAGGAAATGATTGAGGCCAATCTTAGATTGGTGATTTCCATTGCAAAAAAATATACTAATCGTGGTTTGCAATTTCTTGATCTGATTCAAGAGGGCAATATTGGTTTGATGAAAGCTGTCGATAAGTTTGAATATCGCCGGGGCTATAAATTCTCAACCTATGCGACATGGTGGATTCGTCAGGCGATTACACGCTCCATTGCAGATCAAGCAAAAACTATCCGTATTCCTGTTCATATGATTGAGACAATCAATAAATTGGTTCGGACATCTCGCCAAATGCTGCATGAAATTGGCCGTGAGCCAATGCCAGAAGAGTTGGCAGAAAAGCTTGGAATGCCTTTGGAAAAAGTGCGTAAAGTTCTCAAAATTGCCAAAGAGCCTATTTCTCTTGAAACCCCGATCGGGGATGAGGAAGATAGCCATCTTGGAGATTTTATTGAGGATAAATCAGCCATTATTCCACTGGATGCCGCAATTCATACAAATTTGCGTGATGCAACGGCAAAGGTTTTAGCCTCACTGACAGCCCGTGAGGAACGTGTGTTGAGAATGCGTTTTGGAATCGGGATGAATACGGATCATACGCTCGAAGAGGTGGGACAGCAGTTTAATGTCACAAGAGAACGTATTCGCCAGATCGAAGCGAAAGCTTTGCGTAAGCTCAAACATCCAACACGCTCTAAAAAGTTAAAATCCTTTTTAGATGTTTAAAAAGTCGGGATTTTAAGAAGTTTTCAAAAGCGCTTCGTTCTTTGTTTAAAAAGAGCGAGGCGCTTTTGATATTTGGGTTTTTTCGGAGAGGATGGATGCTTAAACCCTGCCAACAAATTTACGGTGGGACTGAAATTATTGAGGAAAAACCGCCCTTTTTGACAGTAGAAAATGTAACTTTTTTGCCGAGTGTTTTTGCTGGTGAAAAGGCTGGCCTTTTTTATCCTTTGGGACGTGTTGTTTCAGAAAGTATCGCTTATAGAGGGATTCCTTCGCCGTATTCTCCGCTTAATGCTCTTTATACAGAGGTAAATAGAAAGTAGTTTGCGTTCGCTTCGGAGGAATATCATTATTTCTATATTGGTGACGTGAAGCAGCATTACGGTCATTTTTTAATTGGCGCCCTTTCTAGAATTTGGGCATTGCCTTCGTTGGATCGTAAAAAACTTCGTTTGGTTTTTAATGGCCAGCCCAATAAAGAGGCATTATTTACGCAACCTTATATGCGTGAAATTTGGTCTATATTGGGTTTGTCATCTGAAAATGTTTCTTTCTTTTCAGAAGGTATTTTATTTAAGAAAATAGATGTGCCTGCGTCCTCTTTTGAGGAAAATAGTCATGCTCATCAGGTTTATTCGGAGATGATGAAGGCGATAGGGCATCAAATTTATTCAAGGGGAAGCAGGCACGAACGCAAACAGAATTATTTATTTTACAAAACAGCATTTGTCTTCTGGTATTTGGCAAATACATAACGAGGCCGTTTTAACGGAGAGACTACGTGCTGTGGGAATAGAGATTATCTCTCCTGAAGAGCTCTCTTTGTACGATCAAATAAAATTATGGAAGGAAGGCGGGCTTTTTATCGCAAGCGCAAGTTCCGCACTCCATAGCGCTGCCTTTGTCGGTAAAAGAAAACTGATTGTCCTTAATAATGTTGCTGAAATCTGGTCTAATCAGGTCTTGATTGATAAAGTTTCAGGTAATGATTCTCTCTATCTTTATGACACAGATAATTTTGAGTATAGGCTGGATGGTTTAGAGGGCTTTGCCGGAAATCTCTATATTAAAAATATGAATCAATTTGTGGGAGAACTTGTCCAGCAAATAAAAGAATTCAGAAAAGATTCAATTTCTTAACCGCCTTAAAGAGGGGCGCTTTAGGGGGAGTCTTTGTAAGTCCAGAGTTTTTGTAAGGATATATAATTCTTGCATTTTCGATGATTCTGTGGTCTATTTTGTTTTTCCCTGCCGGTGCTGCCCATGCGTGCCGGCTGTTCCTGTGACATGACAATTCTTTTCAAAGAAATGGAAAGCCCCCTTATTGGATAAGGTTCTCGTTTTTCTGATGCTTTGCGCTAGGCTGTTATGGAAAAGGGCACTTCACTTAGCTCTTGCACGGGAAAATCACTTTAGCCATAGGGAGTTTGCATGGCTTTATATGAATTAACGCTTATTTTGCGTAATGATCTATCAACGACCCAAGTTGAGACTTTTATCGAAGGTCTTGAAGGTAAATTGGGCGAACTCGGCGGTTCCGTCGAGAAAAAAGAATTCTGGGGGCTACGTCCGCTCGCTTATCGTATTAAGAAAAACCGTAAAGGGCATTATGTCTTTTTGGGTCTGAATACACCGGCTGACGCTCTTAAAGAAATCGAACGTCAAATGTCTTTGGACGAAGATATTCTTCGTTTTCTTACCCTTCGTGTTGATGCCCTTCCAGAAGGTCAAACACCAATGATGAGCCGTCGTGATGAACGTCCGGCACGTGGTCCGCGTCAGGGTGGCCAGCCACAGGCAGGCGGACGTTTTGAAAGCGGCCGTGGTCGCCGTCCACAAGGTCATTCACAATCTCAGCCTTCCGAAGAAAATGACGAGGCACAGGATTCTGAAGGAGATAATAATGACTGATAACACTGAAACACCAAAAACAGTCAATCCCGCCGCACGCCGTACAGCTGTTGGCGCACGTCGTTCTTTCCGTCGTCGGAAAGCATGCCCATTTGCTGGAGCAGGTGCGCCTGCAATCGACTATAAAGACGTTCGTCTTCTTAGCCGTTTCTTGTCTGAGCGTGGTAAAATTGTGCCTAGCCGTATCACAGCCGTTTCTGCGAAAAAACAGCGTGAACTTGCTAAAGCAATCAAACATGCCCGTTTCCTTGCACTTCTTCCATATGTGGTGAACTGATGGCTGCTACTGAAATTATTCTACTTGAGCGCATCGAAGGCTTGGGACAAATGGGTGACACGGTTAAAGTGCGTCCAGGCTATGCCCGTAATTTCCTGCTTCCACAGGGAAAAGCGCTTCGTGCAAATGCTGCGAACAAAGCGCGTTTTGAACAAGAACGCCAGCAGCTTGAAGCTAACAATCTAAAACGCCGTGAAGAGGCTCAAGATGTTGCAAAACGTCTCGAAGGTCTTTCCGTCGTTATTCTACGTCAGGCCGGCGAAAGCGGATCTCTTTATGGTTCTGTGAGTGCCAGAGATATTGCAGATGCAATCACAAAAGATGGTGGTGCAACTGTTTCTCGTCAGCAGATCATTCTGGATCAGCCAATCAAAGCACTTGGCTTAACAAAAGTTAAAGTGCGTTTGCATCCGGAAGTTGTCATCTCTGTAACGCTCAATGTTGCCCGTTCTGCTGAAGAAGCAGAGCGTCAGGCACGTGGCGAAGAGGCGAAAGCAAAAGAAGAGGACGAAAACGTCCTTGGTGATCTTCAGACTCAAAACCGTGCAGAAGATGAAGCCGCAGAAGCAGCTGATCTTGGCATTGAAGGTCAAGAAGAACACAAAGAAGAAGAAGCAGCAGCGGAATAATCTTCCCCTCTTGTTTGTTCTTATAGGAAAGGCTCCGAGGCTCTGCCCGGAGCCTTTTTTATATGGAGAAGAATAAAATTTTAAAATAGAAATTTTTAATGAGAATGCATTATAGAAGCCTTAAAAATCTCCTAATAGGGGGCGACTCTGTGTTTTAAAAAAGAAATAAAACGGCTTGTGCTTTGCTTTAAAAGGGTTCCAACTCAAAGGATAAGAAATGGTTCCAGTGTTGCTGTTGGCACTCCTGTTTCTTAGTTTTGATAAAGGGTATTTATTATGCCTAATAAAGAGAAAAAAGCCTTCGTTCTTCCACATCCTTGTGAGGAAGGTAAAGCGATTAAGCATTTTGAAGCGAAATCAACGCAAGAGGGCAAAACCGTTTATAAGGCTCCTACGGAGAAAGAAGCGGCAGAAGGGGCTATAAAACTTGGCTTTGAGGCGCATATTCTCAAAGATCCCAAACATAAAGGAACGCCCAAGCCGGAACATTTTAAAAAATTTGTTCCAGAGGAACATGCTAAAGAGATTAAGAATAATAAACGCCCGCATAAGGTGGGCGATATTTGCGGCGGTCACACATAAAATCTTTCCCTAAAAAGGATTATTTTTTCGTGTGAAGTTATAAAAGGCGCTGGTGCGGAAGCATCAGCGCCTTTTTAGAGGCTTCCACTTTCGCATCAATTTTCTGAAAATTCTGGAAGAGGGGACTTTTTATCCCGAATCGGTTTTTTTAAATGTTTATGGAGAAAATTTGTACATCTTATTTTTAATTTGAGAAAAAAATTAAAAAAAGAGCTTTTCAAGGACAAGATAACTTGCATGCGAATTTTAGAGTAAGTTTTTAACAGACGACAAGATGAGACTCGAGTATTTAAAAAAATAAAAAAAATGAATTGTTTTTGAAAAAATAAAGTCCAAACTCTTAGGAGAGGGCAGGGTTTTCGAGTTACTGCTCTTAATTCTCTGACCCTCATTATTTTTGTTTTTTTAAGGATTATGAAAATGTCAGATCGTAAACATGCTTTTGTCGTCGCACATCCGCCTCGTGAAGAAGATGAAACCATTAAACATTTTGAAGCCAAAAATATTCATGGCGAAGTCATTCATAAGGCTGAAACAGAAAAAGAAGCAGCGAAAGGCGCTATTGAAAAGGGTTTTAAAGCGCATATTGTCAAAGACCGCAAAGCACATAAACATGCGGTAAAGCCAGAAAATTTCAAGGTTTTTGTTGAAAAAGACCATGAGGAAGAGCTTAAACTTGGTAAGCGTCCTCATAAAGCAGGTGATAAGCACCATGAAAATTTCCATCATCGTTAATAGAAATTTTATCCTGTCCCTCAGGAAAAAGCTCTTTGATGATGGAAATTGATTGATTCAAGAAAGGCTGGAGGCAAATTGCTTCCAGTCTTTTTTGTATGGGGGACTGTAACCTGACAGTATTTTTTTTGTCAAATATTGTTTTTAAGAGAGAAATTATTTTTCTCTATGGTGCAGCGATATTTTAGCCAAGCGGTCAAACTCTTCAATAGAAAGCGTTTCCCCCCGTCTTGTTGGTGCAATTCCTGCTTCTTCTAAAAGTTTTTCGCCCCCCATTTTCTTTAAGGCGCTACGGAGCATTTTACGTCTTTGGCCAAAGGCCGCATGGGTAATTTTTTCCATTTCCTGAAAGAGCGCTTCAGAAGGCTGTGTTTTGTGTGGAAGGACTCTCACAATGGCGGAATGGACTTTTGGAGGCGGTGAAAATGCTCCTGGCGGCAGGCGCATAACAATATCACATTGCGCACACCATTGTGCAAGAACCCCCAGTCGCCCATAAGCAGAACTATTGGGTTCTGCGCAAATGCGTTCGGCCACTTCGAGCTGAAACATGAGATTCATTTGATCCCATAAGGAAGCTTGACGCAAGAATTTGACGAGCAAAGGACTGCCAACATTATAGGGCAGATTAGCAATGATTTGACGAGGGCTTTCAAGATGAAGTGCGCCGTCAATTTTTAAAGCGTCCCCTTTAAGCAGGGTAAAACGCCCTTCAGAATCTTTTTCAATTTCCTCTAAATGCGGAAAAGCCCGTTCATCAATTTCAATTGCATAAACATTTTTTGCCCCTTGTCTTAAAAGGGCTTTGGTTAAGCCTGCGGGGCCGGGGCCAACCTCAAGGATATTTTGCTGTGTTAGATCGCCGCCAAGTTTGGCAATCTTGTCACAAATGCTGGGATCAAGCAGAAAATGCTGTCCCAAGGATTTTTTCGCGATAAGCGGTGAAAGGGGGGAGGTGTTCATGCGTTTAGCTCCGCACGTCCAGCAGGACGGATTTCAATAACGGCTTTTCGCTGCAAAGTACGCTGGAGCTGCCGTGCGGTTTGTTCAATACGTTCATTCATAAGCTGATCCGCAATCTGTCCAGGCGTAAGCTGTGCAAGATTGCGTGTTTGTCGACTACAGATCATTAGCAAAGAAATGCCATCACCGGCAACAAGGGGTTTTGTGGCTGTATTGTTGGGCAGTTTTTCTAAGATAGAATGCATTTGCGGTGGAAGCCGTTCCATCACTTGTGTGCCGGGATTGCCCACCTTTTTTGCGCCTAATTTGTCATTAAGCGCTTCGATTTCCTTGCAGGAATGGAGATTGGAAGAGGCTTCGTTCGCCTGTTGTAAAAGCGCTTTTTGCTCTTCGGTGGGATCATTGGGATTTAGAGGCGTGCTGAAAGGAAAAAAGGCTTGGCGTAAAGTAATCAAAGTCCCCATTTCTTTCCCAAGTTTTCGCCTTGAATGTACTGTGGTGATAATCAAACCACCCGGAACAAGAATAGGATTGGAAATGGCTTCATCCGGCATTTTCTGAAGCACTGCAACAACAGCAGGGTCTAAGTGATCCTCCTGCATCCACCCAAGAGAGCCACCGTTGAGGGCTGATTGGTCCTGAGAGAACTGGGCGGCAACAATCGGGAAAGGGGCACCGCCACGCAGTTGTGAAATAATCATATTTGCAAAGGCAATTTCTTTTTGCGGATGTTCCGAATCTTGAACAGGGATGAAAATTTCATTCATCAGATATTGTGGGCGGCCTTCTTCTTGCTCAAGGGCCGATTGACGTTGTTTTATCTGTTCAGGAAGAACACGTCCTCTCGCTCCTAATGTTTGGCGCAGCACAACCATCCAGCCGCTTTGGGATCGGATTTGGTCAATCAGAGTTGTGAGAGAAATATCATCCTTGGCTAATTTGTCCCGTAAAGCATTCCGAGGCATATCGTTACGTTCTTCGATATTGGCAATGGAGGCGGCAATTTGTTCCGGTGGAATATCAATATGTCGCCGGAGAACTTCTTGGGTTTTAAGTTTTTCCTGAATCAGCTGTTCAAGAATTTGAGAGCGCATCCGTTTCATCACATGGGGGGCGATCGGCAAGCCCGTAGAGACGACAAAAAGTCTTGCACGATCCTCCACATCCGCACGGGTTAGGAGTTGTCCATTCACAACAGCAAGGATTTGGGCATCTGTTTGATTGGGATCATCCGCCGTGATGCTTTTTGGCGTAATGGTTTCCTGAGCCTCTGCGGCGACCTCCTCTGCTTTGAGCGGCAGAGAGGCGCTTGCAAAGAGAAGGGAGATGAGAAAAGAAATAAAATATTTTGTCATCCAGCAGATCCGCCAGCACCAAAGGTTCCGATAGATTTTAAGAAGATATTGAGCAGGAAACTGGAACCACGGCTTTCCCCACCAATGCGTGTATATTGTTTGCTATAATAGAGATCAAGGCCGAAACATTCGTTGGAATAGCCGATATTTCCGCCATTTGTGACCATTTGCATCGTCGTTGGATCAAATCGGGCAAAGGCGCCGACATGCATGCCGGCATAATCAAACTGCCCGGCAGCTGTAATTTGGTTCATCGGCTGGAAGTCAAAGCGGTTGACCTCTTGGGTGCCAACTTCGCCATATGGGTCATAGAAATAATAGGGATTATTAACCTGATAAATATAGCCAGCATTTAAATTAACATGCGGTACACGGACATTAAAGAGACCTTCGCCATAGTCGAAATGTCCTTCCCAAGGATTGTATTTTCCACGGGCGACAATATTGAGCCAGTTATTGGGGGCAAATAGAAAGCGTCCGACAGGATCAGAAAGGTGACGTGATAAGCCATCGCCGGGAATCTGGTTTCTCGCAATATGGTCTTGAAAACTTTCACCGACGAGCATATCGACCATATGGCCTTTCCAGCTCCAATTTTGATGAATCCCGACATTGCCGCGGACACCACCGTCCAGACGGTCCGTCCCTTCGAAACGGTTTAAAGAAAAGAGCGTTGAATCACTGAAATTATGGTAAAAACTATCTTCATCGGGCATATCCGTGTTGAGCTGTCCGCCCGTATTGGGGGCGGCAATAAACTGGGCAATAGGTTCAAAAATATGAAATCCCCGTCCATGGGCAAATGTCCGCATAAAGGGCCAGTTCACCTGTAAGGCAAAGGTTGGCAGAATTTGGCCCGTAATTTGGTCACCTGGCGTTAGATATCTTGAGGGGCAGCTGTCACTATTGTTTGTTTCGTAGCAATTATGCTCGGTCGAGTGATAAACGGTTGAATCAAGACGGCCGGTAACTTTCCATTTCTGTCCCCAAGGGCCGTCAAAGGGCCGGTCGTACTGGAAACGCCATTCTCCTCGCTGGTCACGCTGTCCTTGTGCTCGGTAGACATCAAAATCCTCTGAGTGGACTGTAAATGTGCCGCCTAATTTATCAGGCTGGCCTTGGTAATTATAGAGGAAGCTCGGCAAGGAGTAAGGGAGAAGATTGTTATTAATGGTTCCTTGGTTCAAGGCTTGATAGAATTGGACATCCAAGCGAAGCTGAGATCCTTGGCCAAAACCTTCAATATATCCCGTTGAGGGCAAGAAGTCATTGCCGTAACCAGGAACACGGTAATCTCGTAAATAGTTGGCAGAAGTTGTTACTTTAACATCCGCCCCATAATGCCAATATTTATTATAGATAAAATCACCAGAGGCAAATAAATAGGCTTGTGCGCCATTTTGGCCGCCGCCCTGTTCTTTATCTGAATCAACCCCGACCCCGCCTTGAACGTTTATACGTCCAAAATTTAAATATTTACGGTAATTGACGGTAAAGTTAGGGCCTGATTTTGTCGAATAAAGTCCCGTTAAGGTGAGGTCGGAGCTTTTATCGATCACCCAGTAATAAGGAATGGTAAAATAGGTCCCTAAATAGCGGTCGTGTGGATTGATTTGGAAGGGAAGAAAACCGCTTTGCCGTTTGACAGAGGGATCTGTTAATTTCAGATAGGGCATGTAAAGGACAGGAAGGCCAAAGACTTTGATCCAAGCATTTTCAAATTCGAGCCTTTTATGGTCATCATCTCGGCGTAAACCGGACGCTTGAATTTGCCAAAAGGGTGCTTTGTGCGGATTTTTGGCGCAAACATTACAAGGGGTATAAGAGACACGGCGCAAATCTTGGACAACGCCGTCTGAGGCACGCAATCCGTTTGCGGCGACTTTGGCATTTTCTTGCATACGGATATAGATTGCCCGTCCGATCCCGTCTTTCATACCGCTCTGAAATTCAAGCTCTTTGGCATAGAGCGTACTGCCGTCAGGCTGAAGAAGGGCCACATGCCCCGTTGCCCGTAAGAGGCCAGAGGGACGATCAACGGTCACACGGTCTGCACGCAGAGCTTGTTCCCCTTGCCAAATGCGAACATTTCCTGACCAGACAAGCTGCCCTGTTTTGTCATAGCTTTCATGGTTGGCCAGATAGGTAATGGGTTCTTCCGGTGTGACTTTCCCAGGCTTAATCATGCGGCTAGTGCTGTTATCGATCTGAAATCCTGAGACACCTTCTGGTCCTAGATTTTGCGCAAAGGTCGACAGCGGACAGGCTAAAAAAATTAAAAGGGTAAAGAGGAAAGGCCAATAAAGGCGATGGGATAATTTTCTAAAGGAGGATGACAAAACTTATCCCTCCTCCATTTTTAAAAGAAGGCTTCCCGCAAGAGATAGGCCTGCCAAAACAGGAAGCGTTGCCGCAAAAAAAGGCGGTATACTTCCAGAATTTCCAAGCTGCTCGGCAATTTTTGAAAGTGTAAAAAGGCAGAATCCGGTTCCTATACCCATCCCAATAACGGTAATCGCTTTTTTTTGCCTTTGCGGAAAAGGGCGCAAAGCAAAGCCTGCTGCGATTAGCAACATTGTAGCGTTTAGAAAGGGTAAGGCCAAGAGGGTATAAAGGTGAAGCTGTTGCTTACGGGTCGGTAATCCCGCCTCCTGAAGCCAGTAAATACTGCGTGGAAGATTCCAAATAGAGAGCGTATCGGCAGAAACACCAATTTTTTTCGCACGTTTGGCTGTTAAATGGGTTGGCAGGGAAAAATGAGGGAGGGAACGTGCGGCTCTTCCCGGAATAATTTCGATTGTATTTTTAAAAACCCAACGGCCTTTTTCAAGGCGTGTTTCTTGGGCTTCAACCCGTCTTAGAAAATGATTATTTCGATCTAGACGGAGCAGGGTAGATCGCTTTGCCTCTAAAAAAGAGTACTTATTTTTAGAGGAAATTTTTGAAATCCCATAAAGATGCAAAATAAAATGTCCATCTTCTTTGAGACCGTTATCTTTTTCTTTGAGCCATAATTCTTCATCTAAAGATTTGGTTTGATTGGTCAGGTAATGTTCTTCAAGGCCGGCAGCATTGTGATAGCATGTCGCAGAGAGGGGAGAAATCGCCAGTACAGCAAAAATGCCGATGAGAAGTGATGCAAGAAGTGGGCCGGTGAGAAATTGCCATGCAGAAATGGCAGCAGCACGTGCTGCGGTGACCTCTGAGGCACGGGCAAGAAAAAAGAAGCAGCTAACGCCCCCTAAGAGAATGCCGAAAGGTACGATGGAAAGAAAATAAAATGGCAGGTGCAAGAGGGCTATTTTGATAGCGATCCAAATACCTGCTTGTGGATGGCCAGCGCTCTTCCGAAGAAGATCAATAAGATCAAAAAGATTAATGAGTAGGCATAGAGATGCTGTTGCGCAAATTGTTAAGAGAAAAAATTTTTTTGCGACATAAGTTCTAAGGGTTTGCGGTAAATGGGCTGAATGTTCCGCTAGATCGTTTTTTTTAATCTTTTTTTCTAAAATAATATTCACAATAGCGTAGCAGTCGGAGGGAATTTAGGATGTCCACTATGCTTAAAAAGAATAAAAAGCGCAATTAAAATAGGGAGGGATGGAAAGCAAAACAAAAGAAAGGAAAATTCGGCATGCAAGGCTGTAAAACTTCTCAAAAGAAGGTTTCCCCCTAGAAAAAATGCCATGGATAGAACGGCTCCGGCAACGGGAAGCATCGCTTTTCGATCGCCTCTCGGCGGGCCGCACAATACCCAAAAAAGTGCAATTAGCGTAAAGGATAGGCTATAAAGCGGCGCTGCAATACGTTCAAATCCTTCAACGTGAAATTTCCCTTTGAGACTAGTCGGAAGATTTTTTGAACAGTGAAAAAGTTTTGAAAGCGGTAATTCTTGCGGATCAAAAGAACGTATAGCGGTCGTTGGTGGCGAAACAGGAACAATCTTTTCACCAAACCCTAAAAAAGAAAGTGTTTTGTCTTCTTTATTGATCGTTTGCCGAGACCCGTTTTGAAGCAGAATTTTAAGTCCGTCTTCGTCATGGAGGAGGCTCGCTGTTTCCGCCATTAAAATTGTCCGTTCGCCTGTCTGCGCTTCTTGCTCAATCAGAGCACCCGTAAAATTATTTTCTTCTTTTTCCTGAACATAGATTGTCATCCCATTGGGAAGATGGTTAAAAACCCCTTCCTCAAGAAAAAGGCCTGAAAGTTCATTTTTAATTTGAAATTCCTGCTTATGGAAAGAGTGATAGGCGGCAGGAACAGCGAACAAAGAAAGTCCATAGCCAATCATAAGCGAAAAGAGACCGCAGGCGATCGCAGGGCAGGAAAGCTGAAGTGGGGAAAGCCCAAGTCCTTGTAAAATGGTGAGTTCCCGATCTGTTGTTAAACGCTCGTAGGTAAATAAGATAACAGCAAATGTACTTAAAGGCAGAATGATATTGAGAAAAGTCGGGAGCAGGAGAGAAGTGAGTTTAAAGAAAATCGCCAGACTCATCCCATGGGCCGCAATCAGGCCGACAAAATGAAGGGACTGGATCGTCCAGATCAGAAGAACACCGGCGAATGTCAAAAGAATTAACCGTTTGAGCAGCAAATAAAAAATATAGAAGCTGAAACGGGAACGTATCATTGCAAAAAAAGAAAATGTGCGGGGCATGCAACAGGGACTATGATTGCTGAGAAGGGCGAGGGGCAGCAGCTCGGAAAAGACGCTCTAAAATCGCAATACCAATCCCTTCTTGTGGAATGGGAGCCACAGCAATGGATTTCAAGCCTTGTTTCTGCCCCTCAAGATCTAAAAAACGTAAACCTTTATAGAGGCGTGTCGCCGCTTCTGCTAAGTCTCCCGAAGGGGAAAGAGCGAAAGAGAGTCCTTTAAAAGAGTCTGGCGCTGGTTTGAAAGAGAGCCAAGCCTCCTCTGGGTTCGGTATGGAGACCTCTAATTTTACAGGCAATGTTGGGGCATAGTGAGAGAGGAATTGTCCGGGGGCAATGGGAGGTGGTTGGGATGTTTCGTCCGGGTGCGCCATGTGCGTTTTAAGTGCATAATGTGGTAGATTAGGGATAAAGGGACGTAAATCATTGGTCATGATTTTCCCCGGCCGCAGGATTTTTGGAATTTCTTGGCTGAAATCAAGAATTGTACTTTCAATACCAACAGAACAGGATTGTCCGGCGACGATCCCATCAATACGCCCATCTAATTCTGCTAAGACATCTTGATAGCTGGAAGGGCTGATACGTCCTGATTTATTGGCTGAAGGCGCAGCAATCGGAACACCTGCAAATTCTAAAATCTGGCGAGTTGAAAGCGGTTCAGGCACCCTTGCCGCAAAGGTCGGCAAGCCAGCACAGGATTCATTGCAAAGCTTTGAGTGAGATGCCCGCCTTAAAATAAGTGTCAGTGGGCCAGGCCAAAAAATTTTGGCAATTTTTTTAGCGAGAGGAAAGAGGGGAGCATTCGGATCGGCCTCTTTAAATGCCGCTTCTAAATTGGGAAAATGGAGAATAAGAGGGTTGTTGCGTGGTCTGCCTTTAGCTTTGTAAATATTTTCGATTGCTTCGGGCAAAAGACCGGAGCCACCAAGCCCATAAACAGTTTCTGTCGGGAAAGAAACGAGTTTTCCTTCTCTTAACCATGCCCCAGCTTTTTCAAGGTCCCGTATATGGGCGGTAAAAAGATGGGTTTGTGGCATAGTCGGAATCCAAGTCTATCTTTGATAAGTATTTTTCGGGAAATTTTTAGTCTAATAGTGTTTCTGAAGTTCCAATAACCTCAAAAATACTATTTTTCCAATCATCTTTACCATAAGATAAGCGGTGCCCGTCAAGCTTGCGGATGATGCCGCCGGCCTCTTCAAGAATAATTTGCGGTGCAGAAATATCCCAAGCCATTGTCGGACCTGGCTGATAGTAATAATCCGCATTCCCCTCTGCAATTTCAAGAATTTTAACGGCAGATCCCATCTCCTGAATGGTAGAAATTTTGGGATTTCCACAATTTTTTTCAAGATGTTTATATAATAGACTACGGCTATTGGGGCGTGTTGAGGCAACAACTCGTAATCCTTCTTGCGCTAATGTTTCGGCTGTTAGCTTCCTGCAGTGGATTTGTTCAAAAGAAGCTGTTTTAATGTTGATTTTCCATGCACCGGTGCCTTCCGCCGCAAGATAAATGAGATGACGGTCAGGCACACCAACAAGGCCAAAAATGGTTTTTCCGTTTCGGAGGAGCGCAATATTAATACAAAATTCAGGCCGTCCTTTGATAAATCCTTTTGTGCCGTCAAGCGGATCAATGAGCCAAAAATCGCCTTGGGGTGAGGCTTTTGGTAAGGGCGGAAGCTCTTCGGAGACAATCGTTATCTTTGAAAAGGGTGTTGGTAAAGCATGAATATCTTTTAAGATGATTTCCTGTGCGATCTTATCAGCGTTGGTGACAGGAGAGCCATCCGGTTTTTGAAGGGTTTGAAGCCCATGATTTCGCACTTTTAAAATGGATTGTGACGTCTCAAAAACAGTTTTGAGTAAAGTACAAAAAGTATCCCCCCACTCGCCTGTATGGGTTCGGATTTTATGGAGAAGGTGGGTCGGAGGAAAGGCATTATTCATGATGAAAGAATTATAAAATAATCTGTTCGGAAATGGGACTGTTTTTATTAGGAAAATGAGATTTTTTTTCAATAAAAAGAGAGCATTGGAGAAAATGAAAAGCAGATGCCTAGAAAGAGCGTTACGAGGCGCTTATATATTTGTTATAGAGATAATTTTTAGAGGAAATCATTGATCCTTTAAGAGAAACAAAAGAAGCAAGGGAAAAAAAATGGTAAAAACAAATGAGACTGTGCCCGTCTCCTTTAAATTATATGACGAGGCTTTGTTTTCTGCAGAAAAACCTACGGCTCTTGTGGTTGTTTGCGGCGAGGGCTTCCGGGATTGTCCTCGTTTTAAGGCTCTGGATGAAAAAACAAACGGTACGCTTTTGCGGGCGGCCAAAGTTAAGAAATTTGAAGGAAAACTTGGGCAGAATATTTTCTTAACAGCGCCAACAGAGGCTTTTTCACATCTGATCGTTGTCGGAATTTCAAAGGAAGGTGAAGAAAGCCTTCCTGCGCATCTTGCTGCAGAACAGGCGACAGGAAGAGCTATTCAGGCGCTTGTTGCCTCTGGTGGCACAGAAGATGGTAGCGTGAGCATTCTTACCGCAAAAGATCTCGTGGCAAATGTTGCTTTTGCCGCTTCTTTGGCAGCATATCGTTATGATAATTATATTACAGGCAAAGCGGCAGAGAAGAAAAAAACGGCTTCGATTAGAGCGATTACAGCGCTTACCGCTGGCAGTGAAGAAGATCTTAAAGCGGCCAATGAAAGCTGGATTTCTTTAAAAGCTATTTTGGATGGTACGATCTTTACACGTGATTTGGTCAATGCACCGGCAAATGACCTTTATCCGGAAAGCTATGCGAAAAAGATTGAAGAGCTGAAATCTGTTGGTGTTGAGGTGGAGCTTCTGGATGAAGCCGCCATGAAAAAACTCGGTTTTGGTGCTTTGCTTGGCGTGGCGCAGGGCAGTTCCCGTAAGCCTTATACGGTTATCATGCGCTATAATGGTGGTAAGCAAGGAGACGCGCCGGTTGCTTTTGTTGGAAAAGGCGTGACCTTTGATACAGGGGGAATTTCCCTTAAACCTGCTGCACGTATGGATGAAATGAAATCTGACATGGGTGGTTCAGGCGCTGTTGTCGGGGCATTGAAAGCTTTGGCCTTGCGTAAGGCAAAAGTTAATGTTGTTGGTGTTGTCGGCTTGGTTGAAAATATGCCTTCTGGTGATGCGCAGCGTCCGGGGGATATTGTTACCAGTCATCAAGGTAAAACCATTGAGGTTCTTAACACCGATGCCGAAGGTCGTTTGGTTCTTGCCGATGTTTTGACCTATACCGCACGTCAATATAAGCCAAAAGCGATGGTTGATGTGGCAACCCTTACCGGTGCTATTGTGATTGCGCTAGGCGATGTTTATGCAGGTCTTTTCCCTGGATCGGAAGAGGTTTCTTCGAAGTTGCTCAAAGCGGCAGAAGTAAGTGGTGAGAAAATCTGGCGTATGCCAATGGGGGCTGATTATGCCAAAGATCTTAAATCTCCTGTGGCAGATCTTCAGAATATTACGGGAAAACGGGGCGCTGGTTCGACAACAGCGGCTGAATTTTTAAAGGCCTTTGTTGAAGATACGCCATGGGCGCATTTGGATATCGCTGCTGTTGCATGGAAAGATTATGCAACAGCTCTTGGGCCAAAAGGGGCAACAGGCTTTGCTGTGCGTCTATTGAATCATTTTGCAGATAGCTACGCAGGATAAAAACTTGTCTCAAAAACCTGAAATTGCTTTTTACCATTTAACGCGATTACGGGTAGAGGAGGTTCTGCCACGCTTGCTTTCTAAGACATTGGATCTTGGGAAGCGGGCGCTGATCAGAGCCTCCTCTGATATTCTAGCCTCAGAGCTGGATCAAAAACTTTGGCTCTATGAGACGCCAACTTCTTGGTTGCCGCATGCGACTTCTAAAAGTTTAGGCAAGAATGGCAGGGCTGAGGATCAGCCTATTTGGATTTCAGGGCCAGAAATGCCAGTAGAAAATCCAAATAAGGCGCAATTTCTTTTTCAAATAGATGGCGGTTGCCTTGAGGAGAATTTACAGCCATATCAGCGTATTTTTAATCTCTTTGATGGCAATAATGAGACGCTTTTAAATGCAGCGCGCAAGCGCTGGAAATCACTGAGAGATCAAAATTGTTTTATTCTAACCTATTGGCGCCAAAATGCCTCTGGAGAATGGTCTAAAGAGCATACTCACCATCCTCAAGAGAGCGTTTAATTTAGAGATTAGCGACTAATTCCTCTCCCTCTTCTTTTTCTTGAAGGCGACGCCATTTCCAGTAAAAATAGTGGGATGTCGGAATTAATAAAATATAAACAATCCCCATCATAGCTAAGGTTGCCCAAGGTGTTGCCACGAAAAAGGCAATGTAAATGGCGGCAATGAGGAGAAAAGGGAGGAAAAAATGTTTTGGAACACGAAAATGTTTAATTGACCAGATCGGTAACGTGCATACTAAAAGAAATGCTGTGATTACAAGGCTGGAAGCACAAAGAAGTTCGCCATGTGTATAGGGAATAAGCCAGTCTATCCCTGATTGCTGTGCGGCTAACCCTAGAAAAATAGGAAAGAGTGCTAAGCCAGCACCAGCAGGAGCCGGAACGCCTGAAAAGAAATGTCTTGTATATTCCTCGGCACCTTTTGGCGCTTCTTCGGCAACGTTAAATCTTGCGAGACGTAGTGCCATGCAGACGGCGTAAAGCAAAGAGGGGATAAAGGCAAAGTTAAGGCTGTCGTGGTTATGAACAGACCAAAGAAAGACAATGAGAGCAGGGGCGACCCCAAAAGCCATAAAATCCGTTAAGGAATCATATTCCGCACCAAATTTGGAAGAGGCACGTAAAATACGTGCGACTCTCCCATCAAGCCCATCACAGAAGAAAGACACCAAAAGCGCAAGGCAAGCAGATCTAAAATGCCCCGAAAGTGCATAATGAATGCCGACAAGCCCACCGCAAAGTCCGATTGTCGTTAAAAGATTAGGGGCAAGTTGACTGAAAGAGACGGCCTCAACATGTCGGCTTAATTTTGTACGAGATTTAGGACTTTGCGGGGTCTTCATTGGGAGTCTTCCATCATTTTAAAAACAGAAAGAAAAGTTAGAGAAGCGCAATCAGCGTTTCACCACCAAGAGCTAACTGCCCCACATGCACTAAAGGTTTTACGCCTGGTGGAAGATAAATATCAGTACGGGAGCCGAAGCGAATGAGACCATAAGTTTCACCAACTTCATATTTGTCACCAATTTCGGCTTCACAAATAATACGACGTGCAATGAGGCCGGCAATTTGGACAACACCAATATCTTTTTGGCCATATTCGGTCGTAATCCGAATGGAATTGCGTTCATTAAACTCAGAGGCTTTATCCAAGGAGGCGTTAAAGAATTTACCTTCCCGATAATCTGTTTTTGTGATTGTTCCTGTCACTGGAATACGATTGACATGCACATTAAGAACAGAGAGAAAAGTTGCAACACGCCAAACAGGCTGATCACCCATGTCTAACTCTTTAGGCGGAACAACGAGCTCCACAGATTGAATACGTCCATCTGCTGCGGCGATCACATAACGGTCTGTTCCTTGTTCTTCAAGCGGATGTGGTGGCAGAACACGTTTTGGATGACGGAAAAAATAGAGGCAAAATCCGGCAAAGAGCAAACCTAAACGACAAAGCAATCTTCCAAAAAAATTATCGAAGCGGCGGCCTGCAATAGCCGTTATAAAACCGATTGCAATGAAGGGAAGGCCAGCACGGTGCGGTGCGGCAAGACTTTCTTTAATAGGACGTAAAAAGGACATTATGCGTTTCTTTGCAGCTTATGATGGCTTTGAAAATATTCAATAAGACTCTAGTCTTTTATTACAATGTTTGAAATGAAAAAGAAAATAACTTTTTAGCGGCAGAGGGGCGAGTAGGTATTGGTAATGCCGGATTTCACTTCAAGATTTTCCCAAGATTTTTCGAGAATGTCGGGAAGTGCTTTTTGTGACATTTCCTCAAAGGAAAGCGATTTACCAATCACAATTTTTAAAACGCCCTTATGTTTTGAAATGCCGGATTTTGGCCAAAAAAGACCGGAATTAATGGCAACAGGAATGAGTGGAATTTGTTGTGTTTCGGCAATACGGGAAAGCGCAATAATACCCTTTTGTGGTGGTATTTTTTCGCCGGGATCTGTTCGTGTTCCTTGCGGAAAGATAATGACTTGACGCTCTTTTTCCCAAGAATCCTGAACGGTTTTTTGAAGCAGTCGGATGGATTTTGCACCTGCGGAACGATCAATCGGCAGCATGCCGCTTAAGACGAGCATCGGCCCGACAAGCGGAATGGAAACAAGCTCTTTTTTAATAATATAAGCCGGATTTTTCAGTAGGATCATCCAGATAAAACCATCAAAAAAGGATTGGTGCTGCGGGGCAATGAGTGCGGCTGTTTTCGGGATATTTTCTAGTCCGGAAATTTCCAATTTTACGCCACAAAAGATTTTAAATCCCCATAAAACAGCCGAGGACCATGCTTGCGCATAGCGTAGCCCCGCTTTTTTTAAGCGAAATAATCTCAAGAAAAGACCACCAATTCCCATAATAAAGGTGAGAATAAGGAAATAGGTTTGAAAGAGAAGGCCACGGAAAAGAGAAATCATAAAATCATTAGCCAAAAGGATTATTATCGGAAAGGAAAATACGTGTCTGACGATGTCTGTGCAGTTTTTTACGCAAATTTCGGACGAAAGAGAACAACAGAGCAACATATAGGCTCAATGCCGTAAGAATCAATATAAGGTCAGGTGTTGCAGATAAATGGGCAGCCGCAGAGATTTCTTCTTTTATGCCGTGGAAAAAGAGTCTGAAAAAAGATTTTTGAAAAAAATGAGCTAAAAAATAAGCGTAAAATATATTGGAAAATAAAATGCCTGAAAAGAGACCGAGGCAAAATGAATAATTGAGTGAATAGAGCGTTTGCCGACAGATCTTAAGGGTGGATAGGGCGCTTCCCCTTAGAAAAATAAGCTGTGGTTGGGAAGGCTGAAAACGTGCTTTCCCCAGGAAGAGAAAAGAAAAGACAAAGAGCGCAAGGGCAGAAATTTCGAAGAAGTGAGAAAGTTTACCAGCGCTTCTTTCCAAAGAAAGGCTCTTTAAATCAATCTCTTGCTCTTCTATGTCGGGAAGGGTGGCTAAAGCTATTTTTGGGCAATTTTGAGATAGAAATTTTTCTATCGAAGGGCGCAAAGAAAGGGTGTCATTACCTTCGTTTTTAGGCGAGAGTGAAAAAAAGAAATCTATTTTTGCATTGAGAGGGAGCGGCGCTTGGAAAGAACTTCCCTTAAGGGAAGTTAAATGCCAGCTTGGAAATTTTTGAGAAAAATCATGCTGGAGATTTTTAAGGTTAAGTTCAGGGCAGGCTGAAAAATCAGTGAGAGCAATAGGGTTTTCCTGATGCCAATAAGCCGCAATATTTTGAGCAATATAAGGTATTTTTAGGCCTAAACTTGCCAGAAAAATACTGACACTGACCCCAAGGAAGATCCAGAAAGCGTGCGGTTTTTGGGGCAGAAAGTTCGGAAACAGGGCAGAGCGCATTAGGCCAGCTTAATCAGGAAGGTTAAACAAATCGAGTTTGGGCAGGCGAGAGTGCCAAAACTGATGAATCATGCGATCCATTTTTGTTGCGATAATCATGACAATATTGCCATGCGAAGAGATATTTTCCAAAGTTGCGCTTATTTTTTCCGAGAAAAAATCATCATAAGGTAAGGTTTGGGCATGAATGAGTAAAAATCGTGGATAGGCAATGAGGGCTTTAAGCCAATTTAACTCAAGTCTTTGAAAATTGGAAAGTTCACAGACCGGTATGTACATCCATTTTTCAGCCTCTGCCCATTTGATCGCCTCATGGCATCTTTGTTCAATATAGCGCTGTGGAATGGATTGAAGCCGAAGCGGAAGCGTCAGATTGGCAATCGCAGGCCATTCCTCCACAAAAAGGGGATTGGAGAAAACTGCTTGCATTTTCTCTTTTAACAACAACAAATCTTGTAAAGGCATGTTGGGCGTAACACGATGCTCTAAAAAAGAAAAAGCGCCGTTAAAAGTTCCTTTTTGAAAGGAAAAAATATCAAGCCACTGAGAGCGGATCGCATCATTCGGAAGCTCTACCCAGAGAATTTCACCCGGATGAATGTCCAGATGAACGGCTTGATGCGGAATTTTCCCAAGGGAAAACCCATGAAGGGAAAGGCCGTCAGGGATAGGCTGTTCAACACGTGCTTCAAAATCCCTCACTTGACGACCTTTCAATGACTGCGTGCGTGTAGCATTTTATGGATTTTGTTTATTAAGATATGCCTGCCATGTCACGGAAAAAGCAGAGCCAATCATCAGAAAAAGCGCTAAGGCAATAATCCCAAAGGCGCTCCAAGATATTCCTGCAATTTTAACATGAGAAGGAAGCTGGGAAATCACTTGGACGGCAAGTTCTTTTGTTTGAGGGTCTGCTTCTGCCAAAGCATCTGTTGCGAGACGTGAAAACACAGGCAGTAAAGCCCATGCACAGCCGAGAACAAGCAAAAGTGGTGCAATAATATCCGCAATTTGGGTTATCAGGCAGGCTGTAAATTGCGCAAAGATCCAAAGAAAAGAAGGGGAACGCTTTTTTTTAGTCGCAGGAGCACTGGGGCTTAAAGGGGCATGAAAAGCTTCTGGAAACTCACCGGAGGAAGGAGGTAATGCAGGACGAACAGGATGAGAACCTTCCGATCCCGGAAAAGCATTTGGCTGTTCTACAGGATATTCTGAGCCTGTCTGTACATTGAAAGAATCCCGAGAAGACATTTGTGGCTCGATATGGGAGGAGGGGTTGTAGCGATCTTGCATCAGAATGATCCTGAATTTGTTTTCAAGTCAAAAGTAAAATTATGTGAGATTTTTAGCGATAAAATCAGAAGAGAGGTTACAAAAGTAACAGTTTTTATCCTATAGTTGCCTCGGTTTTTATACATCTTTTTAGAGCAATTGTGTTTTCTGCGCCAAAATTATGTCAATGATCTCAAGAATGAAAAGATAGAAGAATAGAAGAAATGGAAATAAAAAACAAAGAAGATTCTGCGCAAGAGGCAATTTTGGCCATTCAAGAAGAGCTGGAGCTTTTTGAGGATTGGACAGAGCGCTATCAATATCTCATTGAAGCAGGCCGAGCTATGCCGGCAATGCCAGAGGCGCTGATGTGCGATGCGCATAAAGTACCGGGATGTCAAAGTCAGGTTTGGATTGATTCACAAGAGCTTGACGGTAAGCTTGTTTTTCAGGGTGCCTCTGATGCTGCCATCGTCCAAGGCCTTGTTTCATTGATTATTCGTGTTTATTCCCATCGCACGCCGCAAGAAATTTTAGAGACTTCGCCTGTTTTTTTAAAAGATTTAGGCTTGATAGGCGCACTCTCAGCGACTCGTGGAAACGGTGTGAGCTCTATGGCTGCTTATATTCAGACACGTGCCAAACAAGCGCTGGAGGGATAATCCCTCTGCGGCAGCTTGCACGTAATAGGCGTTGCGTTTATAGTGCCTCATCGTATGCGTCCGGCGCGGTTATTAAAGGCATTGCCCGGCCATATTTTCTTTTAATTATCGTATTAAATTGATTTTCCCGTTTATCTGAGGGCTTCGGCCGGAAGGAAGCAGGGAAAAATTGGAGAAAAAATGCCAAAATTAAAGACGAAATCTTCAGTCAAAAAGAGGTTCCGCCTCACTGCGACTGGAAAAGTTAAAGCAGGCGCTGCTAACAAACGCCATGGTTTGATTAAACGTACCCAGAAAATGAAGCGTACCAATCGCCGCACTTCTGTGATGACGGATATGGATGCACGCACTATTAAACAGTGGGCACCTTACGGCTTAAAATAATTATCTGGGAGTAGTCCATCATGGCACGTGTAAAAAGAGGCGTCACAGCGCACGCCCGTCATAAAAAAATTCTAAAACTTGCAAAAGGTTACCGTGGTCGTTCGTCCACAACCTATCGCGCAGCCCTTCAGCGGGTTGAGAAAGCATTACAATATGCTTACCGTGACAGACGTAACCGTAAGCGCGATTTCCGTGCATTGTGGATTCAGCGTATTAACGCTGCAGTTCGTGAGCATGGCCTGACCTACAGCAAATTCATTAACGGTCTAAATCTTTCCGGTCTTGAAATCGACCGTAAAGTGCTTGCCAATATTGCTTTTGAAGATCCAACAGCTTTTGCTGCGATCGTTGAAAAGGTCAAAGCAGCGCTTGCCTAAGATTTAGAGTTTATTTCTGATCTTTTCTTTCGTGAGAAGGTTCAGATTGAATTTTTGAGAGAGAAGGGAAGGCCGCATGACGGCGTTCCCTTTTTTCTTTTGAAAAGCGAATAGTACGTTTTAAGTTAAATATATATTATCAAGCCAGCGGAGTTACAGCATGGGCGAAAATCAGGATGTTATCGAAAGCTTACGCCAAAAGAGCCTCTCGAAATTGGCTGAAATTTCTCATTTAAAAGAGTGGGATGCCTTCCGTGTTGAAATTCTCGGCAAGAGTGGGGAACTGACCAAAGAGCTTCGTTCACTCTCTTCTATTGCACCGGATCAAAGAAAAGCTCGTGGACAGCAGCTTAATAAATTACGGGGTGAATTAGAAGCGGCCTTTACAGAGCGCAAAACAGCGCTTGAGGCCAAAGCCTTGGAAGAGAAGCTGCAAAACGAAGCAGAAGACATTACTATCGCAGGTAAATCCCATATTGTAGGCACATTACACCCTGTGATGTCAGTTATGGACGAAATCGAGACGATTTTTGCAGGACTTGGTTTTGAGCGTGCCGAGGGGCCGAATATTGAAACGTCATGGCATAATTTCTCAGCACTTAATACGCCTGAAGAACATCCTGCACGAGCCGAAGGGGATACATTCTACCTCCCAACAGCAGAAAAAGACCCGGCAAAACGTCCTGTTTTAAGAACGCAAACTTCAGGCGTTCAAATTAGAACCTTGCTCGATCGTCAACCGCCATTCCGCATTATTGCGCCGGGTCGCACTTATCGTAACGATCATGATGCCACCCATTCACCGATGTTCCACCAGTGTGAAGGGCTTGTTGTTGGAAAAAATTTAGGTCTTGGTCATTTAAAATATACGATTGAAACTTTTTTAAAGCATTTCTTTGAAGATCCAACCTTACCGTTGCGTTTTAGAACTTCGTATTTTCCTTTTACCGTGCCTTCCTTGGAAATTGATATTGGGATGCGGGATAAAAAGGGGAATTTTGAAAAATGGCTCGAGGTTTTAGGTGCCGGCATGGTGCATCCACAAGTCTTGGCAAATTGCGGCGTTGATCCTGAAATCTATAATGGTTTTGCCTTTGGCATGGGGATCGAGCGTTTGGCTATGTTGAAATACGGTATTGATGATCTAAGGGCCTTTTATGCCAGCGATTTACGTTGGTTGCGTCATCATGGTTTTTCTGCTTTTACAGCGCCATCTTTCCATCATTTTGAAAATAATAAATAAATTAGAGGTCTCTTATGAAAGTTCCATTTTCTTGGCTGAAAGAATTTCTAAAGACAGAAGCCTCTTTGGAAGATATTACGGCAACGCTGAATAAGATCGGCTTAGAGGTTGAGGCGATTGAAAATCCGGCAGATGCGCTTGCAAATTTTTATGTGGCTCAAATTAAAGAAGCGGTACAGCATCCGGATGCCGATCGTTTGCGTGTCTGTCAGGTGGATGTCGGCGCAGGCCATGATGATATTCAGATTGTTTGCGGAGCCCCAAATGCCAGAGCAGGGATTAAAGTCATCTGCGCACTCCCTGGAGCCGTTGTTCCTGCAAATGGTATGGTGATTAAAAAGGGTAAAATTCGTGGGGTAGAGAGCGCTGGCATGATGTGCTCTTATCGTGAGCTTGCCCAAGGGGATGAAGATAGCGGTATTGCAGAACTTCCCGAAGATGCAGAAATCGGTAAATTATATGCCGATTGGGCAGGGCTGGATGATGCAATTATTGAAATCGGTATTACACCCGATCGTGGCGATGCGCTTGGTATCCGTGGCGTTGCCAGAGATCTTGCGGGTGCAGAGATCGGTATTTTAAATTTGCTTTCTTCAGATTTGGAGAGATTGCCGAAATTACCGGATGAAAGCGCTAAAAAAAGTATTACACTTTCCGGCATGCATGATTCTAAGCCTTATTTTACAGGCAGAATGATTGAAAATGTTGCCAATACAGCGTCACCAAAAATTTTAGCACATCGTTTGGATCAGATGGGCGTCAAGGCGCAGTCTGCCTTGGTTGATGTGACTAACTATCTGCTTTATGCGCTCAATCGCCCTTTGCATGTTTTTGATGCGGATAAAATTGCGGGTCATAAGCTCATTATTGATTCAGCAAAAGCAGGAGAAGAATTTAAAGCGCTCAATGGCCAATCTTATAAATTGCATGAAAGCGATATGATTGTTCGTGATGGCGATGGCACTATTCAGTCTTTGCTTGGAATTATGGGCGGAGCAGAAAGCGCTGTAAGTTTTGAAACAAAGAATGTCTTTGTTGAATCTGCTTATTTCAATCCGGCGCAAATTGCGAAAACTGCACGTCGTTTGGGGTTAGGTTCTGATTCCTCTTATCGTTTTGAGCGTGGTATTGATCTCGGTGGCATTGAAGAAGGCTTAGAGATTGCCTCTCGTTTGATTGTTTCGCTTTGCGGCGGAGAGATTGGCAAAGTTGAAGTGGCTGGTTCTTTGCCTGACTTTAAACGCACCGCTTCGATTGATTTTGAAAAAGTTAAAACATTCGGCAATTTGGATGTTTCTAAAACGGAAGCCCGTCAAACTCTTGAAAAGTTAGGTTTTAAGCAAGTTGCAGAAGGGGAATTCGAAATCCCTTCATGGCGTAATGATATTTTGCCTTTGAATTATCAGGCTTTTCCTGCTCCCTCTTTGACGGAGGAAAAGGCAAAAATTTTAGAGGAAAAAGCCAGAAAACTTTCAGGGCAAGCCCAGCTTCTCAATGAAATTGTGCGTCTGAGAGGCTATGAGGCAGTGCAGGAACATGAATTGCCAAAAGAGGTTGCTCAGGGAAAAGATGAGCGTCAAAAATATGCACGAGATCGTCAGCTTCGTCGTTTCTGTGCCGCGCATGGTTTGCAAGAAACAACAGGTTTCTCTTTTATTTCTGAAGAAGAGCAGGCGCTCTTTGGTCGTGGCAAAGAAACAGAAAAGCTGCCTAATCCAATTTCACAAGAATTTGGCCAGCTCCGTTCCTCCTTATTACCCAATATGCTTAAAGCCCTTTCCCGCAACCTTGCTAAAGGTTTAGGTTTACATGGAGATGCAGGCTTTTTTGAATTAGGCCCTGCCTTTGGTGAAGAGGGCGAGCGTATGATGATTTCCGGTATTCGGGGGGGGCGTCAGGCACGTGTTGCCGGTGAAATCGTTGCTGATAAAAAAGGCGCTGAATTTGAGTGGCGTGCGGCACAGGCAGATTTTATGGGGTTGCTAGAAGAGGCCGGTGTGAATTCTGACTCCCTTTCTGTTCAAGCAGCGGCACCACATTATTATCATCCGGGCCGCTCAGGTGCTGTCTATCTCGGCCGTAAAATTCTACTTGGTTATTTTGGGGAAATTCATCCTAAAATTCTGGAATTTTATGACATTAACGATCGGGTTGTCGGTTTTGAAATTGCTCTAGGCAATGTAGCGCTGCCTAAAAAACGGAAATCTGCCTTTACGGCGCTGAATCTTCAGCCTGTTCGGCGTGATTTTGCCTTTTTAGCACCTGTGACTGTTTCAGGGCAGGAGATTATTCAGTCCGTTAAAAAAGCGGTTCGGGGGGGTAAGAATTTTGCAAAACCGGCTGATGTGCGTATTTTTGATATTTTCAAAGATGCGGATAAGCTTGGGGAAGGTCATGCATCTATTGGGATAGAGGTGACCTTCTATCCAGAGGGAGAGGCCTTAACCGAGGATATTCTTTCCGATTTGCAGGAAAAAATTAAACAAGAGGTCGCAAAAGCAGGGGCCGAGCTGCGCTTTGCGTAAATAGAGGATTTTCTTCATGCAGGATCAGACAATAGCGCAAATGGCAGCTAATCGTGTGCTGCCCGATCCTTTGGTCGCTTTGGCAGGTGAGTTGGATAGTGATTTTTCAACTTATAATAAGGATGGCGCTGTTATTTGGATCTTGGCAGGAGAGCCAAGTGCGGATGCGATTGGGGCACGTCTCATTCAGGCTTTGAGTGAGCGTGATCCGACCCTGATTTTTGCAGGGGTCGGGGGAACGCAAATGGCGGCTTTGGGACTGCGAAGCCTTTTTCCAATGGCGGATCTTTCTGTTATGGGGTTTTGGGATGTTGTTTTCCATTATTTCCATTTACGGCAAAGATTGTTTGAATGTGTTCAGGATATTATCCTTTCCCATCCTGAAATTGTGATTACGATTGACCATCCTGTTTTTTCTGGAAAACTTATGCACCGTGTGAGTCATATGGAAACCAGAAGGGTACAATATGTTGCCCCGCAAGTTTGGGCATGGGGGCCAAAACGGATTGTGAATTACCGTCATCGCTGGGATCGGCTTTTATGTCTGCTGCCTTGCGAAGTGCCTTGGTTTTTAAATGCGGGTGTTAAGACGTCTTTTGTTGGGCATCCTGCCTTGCAGTCTGCTTCTGGACCGGCAGGCAAAGCCTGCCGGTTCCGTCACCAGCATAATATTTCTGATAATGCTAAAATTCTCCTTCTTTTGCCGGGGAGCCGCAAAACGGAAATTAAAACCCTTATGCCGATTTATGAAAAAACGGTTGATCTTTTGACCAAGGAATTTCCTGATCTTCGTCCTGCTATTTTGGTGGGGCAGAATGTGAAAAAGATGATCGAACGTAAATCCAAACATTGGAAAAATAAGCCGGTTCTTGTCATTGGAAAAATGGGAAAACAGGATGCTTTTGCCTCTTGCACCTGTGCCTTAACAAAATCGGGCACATCAACAATTGAACTTGCCGCCCATAATATTCCAATGGTTGTGGCACATAAGGTTGGGCCTATCTTTGGGATGTTGGCACGTTATTTTATTACAGTACCCTATATTTGTATGCTCAATATCTTGGCCAATGCGGAAATTGTTCCGGAATTTATTCAGGGACGCTGTAAGCCAAATTTGTTGGCTTACACTTTGAGTGAGCTTTTACGAAACCCGGCAGAAAGGAAAAAGCAATTGGCCTTTTTCCCCGATATTCTTAATGAATTAAAGCCGGAAGATCCTTCTAAAACACCGGCTGGTGCAGCGGCGGATGAGATTTTAGAACTGCTTCACACACCTATTGAACAAGTCGAAGCCGAACGGCTATAGGGGCGTTAATTACCTTGCCTGTGCTAACGATAACGCTTGCCTCTTTAGCCGGTCTCTCTCTAGGAAGGGTGTTTTTGTAAAAGGACAATACGGTTGGAGTTGGTGCCTTTTTCATTATTTTGGATCCCCCAGCAGGTGGCGGTTTTGTTAAAATTCTGCTGGTTAATCATTACGCCAAGCCGTTTGAAGGATAGGTTTTCAGCGGCTTCCCAAACGAGCTTTTCAAGTTGGATTTTTTGATGACGGATTTCGCCGACTTCGAGGGCTAAAAATCCGCCTCTTTTTAAAATCCGTTCTTGTTCTTTAAGCGTTTTTTGAATCATTTCCTGCCAGCTTTTAGGGGTTTTCTGCATGGGGATTTTGATTTTTTCAGATTTTCTTCCTGCAAACCAGCAGCGAAGCCAATTGTCATCCCGATAATGAAGCGTATCTAAAAAGGGCGGAGAGGTTACAATGAGGTCAACCGTTTCCGAAGGGATTTCTCTCAGGTTCCAAGAATTTTTATTGAGAAAAAGAGGCTCAGAAAGAGGTGCTTTCGGCGGTCTTCCATCTTTAAGAAGAAGGTGCGATTTTCGCAGGATAATTTCAGGGATATTTTTAAGATATTGTTTGTCTCGTGGATCAATTCCTTCCTGCTGATTGAGCCTTCGTTGCGATTTAAGCGAAATCGCTTGGCTAGGTGGCATGGATCGTACAGAGAAAAAACCTTCTGAATGTCCGGTAAGGCGGTTGAGTGCAACCATTCTGATCCAATCTGCTACGGGATCTTGAGGCGCATTTTTTTTTGTCCAAACACGTAGGGCTTCGAGATGTTTTAAGGTTTTGGGATGATAAAAGACCCGTAATTCATTTTGCGTGATGCGTCCTTTTTCCCAAGGAACTTTGTTTAGAGCTTCTCTAGTTTCCTCTAAAGTCGGCGGGTTTAATCTTGGACGGCAGAGGAGGGCAGAGAGCGGATTTAGATCATTTCCGCCGACACGGCGTCCCATTAAATGCGCTTGGAGGAGTGTTGTACCTCGTCCCATAAAGGGGTCAAAGACAAAATCGCCTTGTTCCGTCAGATGTGTAATAAAAAATTCAGGGAGTTGGGCTTTGAAGCAGCCCCGATAGGAAATGCGGTGCAGGGAATGATCTTGGCGTTGTTTAGAGGTCCAAAATTCATTTTGAAAATAAGGGATATCGCCTTCGGTAAAACATTCCGTTTCACGGCCAAAGACTGAAAATTTCTTTAGAAATAAAAGGAAATCATCGGCCAGAATATCTGTAGGACTCATCTTCTGGCCGAGCGTTTTTTAAAACCCAAGTCCTGCCAGAGCTTCTGCTTCGCTCACGATAGGCTCTGCAACTTTCCGTGCCTCTTCTGCTCCCAATTTAAGGGTCTTGCGGAGTTCTTCTTTATCTGAAAGTAATTCGTTGGTTTTATTGGAAATAGGGGCGAGTTTTTCAACCATTAAATCTGCTAATGCGGATTTAAAATCGCCAAATCCTTTGCCAGAAAACGCATTAAGGGTTTTTTCTAAACTCCCATCTTTATCAAGGACAGTATAAAGCGATAAGAGATTTTTGGCTTCAGGGCGTTCTGTCAGTTCTGCAACAGTTTCCGGAATAGGATGGGGATCCGTTTTGGCTTTTTTAATTTTTGTCGCAATCAGATCTGCAGAATCTGTGAGAAGAATACGGCTTTGATCTGAGGGATCAGATTTAGACATTTTCTTTGTACCATCACGTAGGCTCATTACTCTGGCTGCTTGTGCCGGAATGAGGGCTTCGATTGTAGGAAAGAAATCCCTGCCTGTTTTTTCTTTATATTCTTTACCCAAATCATGATTGAATTTTTGCGCAATATCATTGGCAAGTTCAATATGTTGACGCTGGTCATCACCAACAGGGATACGGGTTGCCTTAAAGGTCAAAATATCGGCAGCCATGAGGGAGGGGTAGGTATAAAGTCCCGCAGAATGTTTTTCACGATTTTTTCCGGCTTTATCTTTAAATTGTGTCATCCGGTTCAGCCAACCGAGACGTACAACGCAATTAAAGAGCCAGCCAAGCCGTGCATGGGCATGCAGGCTTGACTGAACATAGAGTTTTCCCGGCTCAATACCGCAGGCTAAAAGGCAGGCGGCGCTTTGCAGGATATTTTCCCGCAAAGTTTCAGCTTCCCAAGGCATTGTAATGGCATGGAGATCAACAAGGCAGAAATGGCAGTCATGCGTTTTCTGAAGCTTTTCCCATTGCGCAATGGCCCCCAGATAGTTACCGAGATGGGGCGTACCTGTTGGCTGGATACCCGAAAAAACCCGCTCTTTCATAAGGAATTAAACCCCGCCGAGTGTGATATTAAAAACAAGAGGACTATTGGCTGGAATGATGGAAACGGCATGCGAACCATAAGCCAATTCTGCTGGAATATAAACTTCCCAGCTATCGCCGACATGCATCATTGGAACAATTTCTTGCCAGCCGGGAATAACATTGGCAAGCGACATTGTCATGTAGCCGTTGGTGGAATGTTTGTTTGAGGCATCAAAGACCGTACCATCTGGAAGTTGGCCTTTATAAGAAATACTGACGGTTGCGCCTTTTTCTGGTTGTGGCGCACTTTCTGGGCCGGATTGAATAATTTTATAGGAAAGACCATCTGGAAGCTGGGTGACGCCGGGCTGTTTTGCCATTGCGGCCATAAAATCATCAGAAGAGATATTGGGGTCCTGAACAGGGAAGGCAAAAGCAGATGTGCCGGCAGAAAAAGATGTCAAAGCAGAGACAGCCAAGCAGGCTTTAAAGAGATGCTTAAATTTCATGGTAAGATTTATTTCCTTAAAATAATAATGTTACGAATACAGATTAGCTAATAATATCATCTAGCGTGATATCAAAAACGAGGGCACTGTTGGCAGGAATGCCTTCTGTCTCACGTTCACCATAGCCAAGTTCTGAAGGGATGTAGATCTCCCAGTGATCCCCCACATGCATTAACGGTACAGCCTCTTGCCATCCACGAATAACATTGGTGAGTGGCATCGTCATTAGGCCGTTGGGGGAATGCTTATTGGAGGCATCAAAAACCACGCCATTGGGCAGGCTACCTTTATACGCAATTCTGACCGTTCCGCCAAAAGGTGGTTGTGGCGGATTCCCCGGTGCTGATTGAATAATTTTATAGGCAAGGCCACTTTGACGGCGAATGACACCCGGCTCTTTATATTTTTCTTCCATAAATTCTTGAGAGGTCATTTCGTGCTTTGTCGGCCCCTCATCACTCTCACTCTCTGTTTCACCAGCATCATTTTCATCCACACCCATGAGGTGGATTTTAAAGACTAAAGGGCTATGGCTTGGGATAATGCCCATTGTACGCTCTTTATAGGCGAGATTTTCGGGAATATAGAGTGTCCAGACATCCCCCACATGCATTAAAGGCAGTGCCTCCATCCAGCCGTCAATTTGCCCATCCAGAGGCATTTCCTGATAGGCTGCACCTGTATGCTGTTCCGAACTGTCAAAAATAGCCCCATCAGGCAATCGTCCCTCATAGGTTAGCATCATGCTTTTCCCTTTACGGGGATGGGGGCCGTCTTTAGGGCCTGATTCTTCGATATGGTAGGCTAGACCGCTTGGACGGCGGATAATATCAGGTTTTTTATAAACTTCCGCCATGAAATCATCCGAAGAGATTTCTTCCTCATCTTGAACAGGGTGTAAAATATTTTCAATTTGAGCGCAGCCTGAGATAAAGGTAAACGCCCCAAGGAAGATAAGTGTTTTTTTAGAAAAAAAGACAGAAGCCTTCACCTTTATTCTCCAGAATAAAAATTACATTTTATAAGATAGAAAGGGGTGATTAAGAATCAATAACCCTTTCTATATAGCGTTTTTTAGGGTGCTATTTAAAGAAAAATTCAATCATTTGATTGTCTTTCGCTTTTGCGGTTGAAAAGCGGACGCTGATTTTCTTTTCCTTCATGTAGGGTTTTCAGCTGCCCACAAGCCGCTAAAATATCACGGCCACGAGGGGTTCTTACTGGGGCTGCGATATTGGCACGGGAGAGAATATCGGCAAAATTTTTAATATCTTTGGGTGTTGAGGGTTCGTAATCAGACCCCGGCCAAGGATTAAAAGGAATGAGATTGACTTTTGCTGGCATGTTTTTGAGTAAACGTGCAAGTTCTCTGGCTTCCGCCGGGCTGTCATTGATGCCTTTGAGCATAATATACTCAAAGGTCAGACGGCGAGAGTTGGAAGCGCTTGGATATTCCTCACAGGCCTTAAGGAGTTCTTTTAAAGGATATTTACGGTTGATCGGCACAAGCTTATTTCGCAACTCATCTGTTACGGCATGGAGTGAAATGGCTAAATTAACCCCGATTTCCTTTCCGCAACGGCGGATCATCGGCACAATGCCGGAGGTGGAAAGTGTGATGCGCCGGCGAGAAAGGGCAATCCCTTCGCCGTCCATAATAATACTGAGGGCTTTGGCAACATTTTGATAATTATAAAGAGGCTCTCCCATGCCCATCATCACAATATTGGAAAGTTTACGCGGTGTTCCATCTTTTGGGGTAGGCCATTCGTTATAATGATCGCGCATCGCCATAAATTGCCCGACAATCTCGGAAGAACTTAAATTTCTTAAAAGCTTTTGTGTGCCTGTATGGCAAAAACTGCATGCAAGCGTGCATCCGATTTGAGAGGAAACGCAAACCGCACCACGATCTTCTTTTTGATCAGGAATATAGACCGCCTCTGCTGTCCGTTTATCATCAAAACCAAAAAGGATTTTTTCCGTACCGTCTTTGGAAAGCTGTGCAAGTTTTTGTTCTGGGCGGCCGATAAAGAATGAGGCGGATAGCTTTTCCTGCAAGGGGCGGGAAATATTGGCCATCTCCGAAAAATCACGCACGCCTTGATGGTACATCCAATGCCAAATCTGCTTGACTCGAAAGGGTTTTTCCTTGAGCGCAGTCATTTTTTCAAGGAGTTCCTCACGGGAAAGGCCAACAAGATTTTCACGTCCTTGTTCATCCACTTCCTGCTGTGGAGACATGAGGGCAGTTTTAATGAGGAGGCGCTCTTCATCAGGATGAAGCGGTACAGAATCTATTTTGGCAGAATGAGGCGTTACTGGCGGCATAAGGAAGATATAAACTTAAAAAATATAATGAAAAGAAGTTTAAAATAGACGATGGCGCTAAAAACACCAAATTCAATTTTTATTTGCGATTATGCTTATTTTTAATGAAAAAGCAAAATTGCTTAAAAAATATTTTAAAATAAAGAAGCTTAAAAAAGACAGCTTATTGCTGCCTTTTTGTTTTTAAGAAATTCGGAAATCTATTTAAAATTTAAGCTATTTTTTGAGCGACCAGCAGGAATTCTTTATTGCCTTCAGGTCCCAAAATAGGGGAGGCCGTTAAGCCCTGAATGTCCCATTTCCCCTCGGAGATAAGCCAATTTTTGACTTCTTCACAAACACGCTGATGGACATTTTCATCCCGAACGACACCTTTTTTACCGACTTCCTCACGTTTGGCCTCAAATTGCGGCTTAATCAATGCGACCAGCATTGTGCCGATATGCGCTAAATCCAGCGAAGCGGCAAGAACGGTTTTTAGACTGATAAAACTAGCATCGCAAACAATAATATCGGGACTGTCTGGAATGATTTCCTTGGTCAGATGGCGGGCATTGGTTTGTTCATGCACGATCACACGGTCATCATCCCGTAATTTCCATGCAAGCTGCGCCGTGCCGACATCAACGGCATAAACATATTTTGCCCCATGATGAAGGAGAACATCTGTAAAGCCGCCTGTGGAGGAGCCGACATCAAGACCAATCCAGTCTTTCGGATCAATCTTAAATGCTTCAAGCGCATGAGCCAGCTTCATCCCACCACGGGAGACCCAAGGATGGTCTTTGCCTTTGACCGACAAGACCACCGTTTCGGGAAACATTTGCCCTGCTTTGGTAACAGGATGTTCTTTATTTTCCCCTTCATAGACGAGCCCCGCCATAATAAGGGCTTGGGCACGGGTGCGGCTTTCCACTAATCCACGTTCCGCTAGAAGCTGGTCTACTCTTTTTTTGGCCATTGTCAGCCTGTGCTCTTTGCATTTAGGGCTTGCTTGGCCGTTTTTACGATATTCGCCGCAGAGAGACCTGCCTCCTGATATTGCGTTTCAGGGTTATTGTGATCGATGAAACGATCGGGAAAGTGGATCGGTCTAAAGGCAATCTTGTCTAAAAGAGATGTTTCACTGAGATGGACGACAACCTGCATGGCAAAACCGCCTGCGGCGCCTTCTTCAAGCGTAATGAAAACTTTATGATTTTTGGCTAAAGTTTCAATCAGCTCTTTATCGACAGGTTTAGCAAAGCGTGCATCTGCAAGCGTGACGGCAATATTTTCTTGGCGTAGTAAGTCTGCAGCGGCTTCCGCTTCGTAAAGTCTTGAACCGAGACTTAAAATAGCAACGCCGCCTTGTTCATCTTCACCGGAAACAATGCGGCCTTTACCGATTTCAAGAATTTCGGATGAGTCTGGTAGGGCAACCCCACGGGCATTGCCACGAGGATAGCGTACGGCACTTGGCTTGTCATTGATGCTCCAAGCTGTTTTTGTCATGTTGAACAGCTCGGCATCATCAGAAGGTGCCATCACAATCATATTTGGCAGGCAGCAAAGATAATTAAGATCAAAAGAACCCGCATGGGTTGCGCCATCGGCTCCGACAAGGCCGGCACGGTCTACCATAAAGCGCACAGGAAGGGACTGTAAGGCCACATCATGCATAACCTGATCAAAGGCCCGCTGGAGGAAAGTGGAATAAATGCAGCAGAAAGGTTTTAAGCCCTCGGTAGCTAGACCTGCTGAAAAGGTTACAGCATGCTGTTCGGCAATGCCGACATCAAAAAAACGTTCCGGGAATTTTTTGGCAAATTCAGTCAGACCGGTTCCAGAAGGCATTGCGGCCGTAATGGCAACAACTTTTTTATCTTCTTGTCCAAGATTGAGAAGCTCTTGGGTAAAAATATTGGTGTAGGTCGGAACGGTCTGTTTTGTTTTTTGAATAATACCTGTTTTGACATCAAATTTGCCAACAGCATGATATTTATCGCCTGCCTCTTCAGCAGGTTTGTAGCCGCGGCCTTTTTCCGTCACGATATGCAAAAGGATAGGCCCACGTTTTTTGCTGTCCCGGAGATTTTTTAAGATCCCGACAAGAGATCCCATATCATGTCCATTGACAGGGCCGACATAATAAAAACCGAGCTCTTCGAACAAAGTGCCGCCAGAAATAAAGCCCCTGGCATATTCTTCGGCTTTTTTGGCTGTACGTTCCAATGGGCCGGGGAGACGTTTGGCGATACGACTTCCAAGGTCTCTGAGGCTAAAATAAGGGCGGGAGGAAATTAGCTGCGTTAAATAGTTCGACATGGCACCAACAGGGGGCGCAATCGACATTTCATTGTCATTTAAAATAACAATGAGCTGGCTGGCATCATCTTCGAGAGCACCGGCATTATTGAGCGCCTCATACGCCATACCGGCAGAGATAGAGCCATCACCGATAACGGCAACCGTATGGCGTTTGCTATAATCTGGTTGGGCTTTGGGATCATTTTTGGCAATAATTCTATGGGCGACAGCCATGCCAAGCGCTGCAGAAATTGAGGTAGAGGAGTGCGCAGCGCCAAAAGGATCATATTCGCTTTCGGAACGGCGGGTAAAGCCGGAAAGGCCACCCGGCTGGCGAAGCGTACGGATACGCTCTCTTCTGCCTGTGAGGATTTTATGCGGATAGGTTTGATGACCAACATCCCAGACGACACGATCTTCAGGTGTATTAAAAACAGCATGAAGGGCAACGGTCAGCTCGACAACTCCTAGAGAGGCACCGAGATGCCCCCCCGTGGAGGAAACCGCATCAATTGTTTCCGCCCGTAATTCATCGGCAACTTCTTGAAGTTCTGCCGGAGAAAGTGCTCGAAGAAGACTCGGATCTGTTATCTTATCAAGCTGAGGGAAACGTCCCCAAGTGGGAATGGAAGAAGATTTATTCATGTCTTTATACAGTATCCGATTAGTTTTGACGCTCAATAACATAATGCGCAAAGGCTGAAAGGAGGTGAACTTCTTTCGAATCTTCAAAAACCTCAAGGGCCTTAATGGCTTCATGCATAACACGGCGCGCTTCTTCCCGTGCGCCGTCAAGTCCTAGGCAAGAAATATAGGTGGATTTTCCAGAAGCGGCATCTTTGCCGGCTGTCTTGCCAATTTCTTCGGCCGTTCCCGTGGCATCGAGAATATCATCCGCAATCTGAAAGGCCGTCCCAAGATGTTTGCCATATGCAAATAGTGCTTGGCGCTTGGGATTGTCTTGGGAAAGTCCGGCGATGATGGCACCTGCCTCAGCAGAGAAACGGATCAATGCACCTGTTTTCATTGCATGGATTTGACGGATTTGGTCAATATTGAGAGATTTTTTTTCACCTTCAATATCTAAAACCTGTCCGCCGGCCATCCCATTGACACCGGAGGCACGGCTGAGACCTAGTGCAAGTTCACTGCGAATTTCGGCAGAGGGAGAGGTTGCCTTTTCGAGCAGAATTTCAAAAGCACTGGTTTGAAGAGAATCTCCGGCCAGAAGCGCAAGCGCATCGCCATATTGAATATGGGTGGAGGGTTTGCCACGGCGTAAATCATCATCATCCATGCAAGGGAGATCATCATGAATGAGAGAATAAGCATGAACACATTCAATGGCGGCACCCACTCTTAAAGCTGTTTCAACAGATTGGCCTAAGAGACGGCTTCCTGTGACAGCTAAAAAGGCACGTAGGCGTTTGCCTGCGCCTAAAACGGCATAGCGCATTGCCTCTGTGAGCTTGCCACTATTCTTTAAAAGAGGAATGAGGTGTTGAAGGGTTTCTTCAACCGCATTTGCCTCTGTTTCAATGGCTGTTTTGAGAAGATCTGTCGCAGATGTCATTTAAAAATATCCCCCTATATTTCCAGAGCCGTATCTGGGTCGGCTTTTGTATTTTTTTCCATTTTACGGTCATTTTCCGTCATGACGGTTAGTCGGCTCTCCGCAGCTTCAAGTTGTTTTTCACAATGTTTTCTCAGGGCGGAACCACGTTCATAAGCATCAACGGCATCTTGGAGTTTCATCTGCCCGTTTTCTAATTTTGCTACGATAATTTCGAGTTCTTTGAGAGCCTCTTCAAAAGAGAAGGAAGCGACATCGGTCATTACAGAAACGTTCTCCGTCATAGAAGGATTACTCTTTTCAAAGAGAAAAAAATCACAAGAAGGGGCAATGCCCTAAAAAGATATAAAGTAAAAACTGGTTTTAAGACATAGTCTTTATAGGGTAATTTTACGTTCTAAAGCCATGTTTTAAGATTTTTGCTTTAAAATAAAATGAGATTCTTGCGTGTTTTTTTCTAAAAGTACGGCACAATACCCCATTTTTTCAGCCCATCCTATCATATCATCAGAGGTTGTGCCTGTGGCAACAATCGTCTCTAAATTTTCTTGGGGCGATAATTTACGCATCGCACGATGAAGATGCACAAAGGGAAGCGGGCAGGATAAATGGCGCAGGTCGAGGGGAGATTTTTCTGTCAAAGCAATTTCAGCCTTTTAAAGAAAATTATGCAGAACGAGATAAAGAATAAAGACCAGATCAAGTCCCAACAAGGTTGGGGTAATTTTATGATAACGCTTAAAAAAGAGCTGTATCGTTGTATAGAGAATCATACCGCATGTGAGGGTCATCATAAAATCCCCTGTCACAGCGGCCAATAAAATCATTAAAAGCGGCACAGAAGCATCTGCTATATCTTTTGGCAAATTTTGGGCAGACCCCATCATGGCAATGCCAACCATTACCAGCAAAGGGGCCGTTGCGAGGGCTGGAATGCAAATAAGTAAAGGCCAAAAAAGCACAGAAATTAGGAACAAGAAGGCTGTCGTTGCCGCCGTTAAGCCTGTTCGTCCGCCGGCCTCGACACCGGTAGCGCTTTCGACATAGGCAGAAACAGTAGAGGTGCCAAGGACTGCGCCGACGACGCTGGCAGCACCATCGCAAATATAGGCCTTGGAATCCAGCGTTGGATGTTTTTTAGTGCCGCAAAGTCCTGCTCGGCTCGCCACGCTGATCAATGTCCCCGAAGCATCAAAAAAATCATTGAGAAGCAAGTAAAGCGTGACAGGAATCATGAGCCCAAGCGCATCGAAATAACCTTTAAAATCAAAGGGGGCAATAAATTCGGTTGGATAGTGAGGAAGTGCCCAAATTTTTCCTGAAAAATGGGTAAAAGGCTGGCCATCTATACCCGGGATAAAAAGGCCGGAAATCGTGATGGCAGCAATAAGGAGCAACAGGCCGGAAGCTCGTTTTTTCAACATGCAAATAATCGCAATGCCCATGGCGATGAGCTCCAGAATGACGGTCGGTTGAGAGAGTTTTCCAAAACTCATCCCATGGTCGCTGGAGGTAACGATCCCTGCAATAATAAGGCCAAGGCGCGCAATAAAGGCACCGATGGCTAATTGGATGCCAAGAATAATCGGCGCAGGAAAATTCTCAACAATTTTACGTCTTAAAGAGGTTAGCGAAGCTAAAGTAAAGAGTAGTCCACTGATAATGACAACGGAAAAGGCAACATAGGGCGTGACATGGCTGCCTTGCACGATGACATTGGCAAAGACAACATTGCTGCTCATTGCCGGCGCAAGCACAATCGGAAGACGTGCCCAAAGCGCCATGAGTAAAGTGCCAACAACGGTGCCGGCAATGGTTGTAATAATCATGGCTTCTTTTGGCAATCCTGCACTTGCCATGATTGTTGGATTGACCGCCATAATATAGGCCATTGCTGCGAAAATCATAATACCTGCCATGATTTCCCGAGAAATGGTCGAGCCCCGTTCGTTAATTTCGAAATAGTTATTAAGCGTTTGGGTAAACCAATTCATTTTAAAATATCAGCTCTCTTATTTGGCGGGCAGGGGAAAAGATTTTTCATTGCTTAGCAAAGCTTTTAACAGAGAAAATAAAGAAAGAGACTCATTTGAGTCAAAAAACTCCGGGCGTGTCATTAGCGCCCATAAAGCTGTTACGGGCGGGGCTGGAAAACCGTCAAGCAGGTGCTTTTGAACAGGGAGTTCTTTTCCTCTAAAAATTAACTGATCTAAAGCCGCCAGCGGATAAGGCAGGTCACGTTTTGCTATTTTTTTCAGGACGAAATCCGTTTGATTCTGAAAGGTAATTTTTGTCTGGGTAAAAGCGTTTTTAAGGTGACATGTTTGTTGATCGGTTTCGATTTCAACAGGCAAGGCAGGTGTTCTGCTATTGATTTCTTTGAAAGGAAGAAAAGAAAAGGGAGCAGGATCAAAAAGACAGAGCCAGCCTTCGGTTTTTTGGGAATTAACTTCTTTTTTTGCGAGGAGGAGGCGGGAATAATGGGTGCCTTCGATATTGGGTATGGCACAGAGTTCCTGTGTCTGATGATGAATGCCTAAAAATTTGTCTTGGGAAATTTCGAGGAAATGCCATGAAAGTGTCGCAGGGGGAAAGCAAAGCCAGAGCGGAAATTTTTTCTCTGTGATGAGATAATGCGAAAGAATATCCTGCCACATGGTGGCGATAATTTCTTCGACTTTAAAGGGGGTGGGGTGGGATGGGATTTTAAGCGTTCCCTGATCGAAAAATTTTCTTGCTGCCTCGGACAAAGAACTGCCTGCGGCATCATGTAAGATACCGGCATGCTGTAAATTTACCGGAAAAGTTTCGAGATTTTTCTCGAGCGCACAGAGAAAACGTCCTTCCGTATCAGGAATAAACGTGCCGTCTGTCATTTTTGTGTAATAAAGACGGGGATTAAGGCCAAGTTTTAAAATGTCATGCGGATTATGACCAGAAAGCCCACAATGCCGGTAAGGGATTTTAAGCGCTGGCAGGCCATAATGCTCTGAAATCTGCGCCTTAGTTTCAAGCAAGTCAGGAAGAAAAAACTCATCCAATGCGAGGCGTAGGGCAAAGGAAAAATCTTTTTCTTTTGCTATTTGATAAAAAAGTTCTTCCGTTTTTTCCGCATCTAATTCTACATCTAAAATCTCAATTGGAAATCTTTTGGAAAGAATTTTTAAAAGATCTTGGCATGTCTTCATATCCTCTAGCTCTTCTAAAAAAGAAATGAAGATTGTCATGCCAAAGGCTAAATGATGCGCCAGCCAATATTCGAGGGCTTCAAGCCGATGATATTTCCCAAGACAAAGCAGCACAGCCTTTGAAGAAGATAAATTTTCAGAAGACTGCGCTGACATAAATATCCTTAGTCGATTTTAAGCGCCGCTAAAAAGGCCGTCTGAGGAATTTCGACTTTACCAAATTGGCGCATGCGTTTTTTACCCTCTTTTTGTTTTTCGAGCAATTTACGCTTTCTCGAAACGTCACCGCCATAACATTTTGCGGTAACATCTTTTGAAAGGGCCCCGACCGTTTCACGGGCAATGATACGTGAGCCGATAGCCGCTTGAATAGCGATTTTAAAGAGCTGACGTGGAATAAGCTCTTTTAATTTGGCGCAAATGGCACGACCACGCATATCCGAGGCGCTCCGATGGGCGATAAAGGAAAGGGCATCAACAGGTTCTTGATTTACAAGGATGGAAATTTTGACCAAATCTCCCTCTTCATACCCATCCATTTGATAGTCAAAAGAAGCATAACCACGTGTGAGTGATTTTAACTTATCGTAAAAATCAAACACCACTTCGTTCAATGGCAGGCGGTAAACAGCCAAAGCCCGTGTTCCCACATAGGTGAGATCCATCTGAATGCCACGACGCTCACTGCAAAGTTTTAAGACGGCACCAAGATACTCATCTGGAACAAGAATATTGGCTTTAATCCAAGGTTCTTCAATCATTTCAATCCGGACAGGATCTGGCATGTCCGCAGGATTATGGACATGTTCAACCTCTCCATCTGTTTTATAGACATGATAGATGACTGAAGGGGCCGTAGCGATAAGATTTAGATCAAACTCACGGGAGAGGCGTTCTTGAATAATTTCAAGATGCAACAATCCTAAGAAGCCACAGCGAAAACCCAAACCTAGAGCGGCGGAAGTTTCCGCTTCAAAATGGAAAGAGGCATCATTCAGACGGAGCTTCCCAAGAGAATCACGCAAATGTTCAAAATCATCCGCATCCACTGGGAAAAGACCACACCAGACAACGGGCACAGAAGGTTTAAATCCCGGTAGCATTTCTTTGGCAGGATTTTTATCCAGTGTAATTGTATCCCCGACATTACAATCAGCCACTGTTTTGATCGCCGCATTAATAAAGCCAATTTCCCCAGGGCCTAGCGTATCAACAGGGGTGATTTTCGGTTGGAAAACCCCTAATTGATCCACACGATAGGTGGCTCCTGTTTCCATCATACGGATTGTATCGCCTTTATGGATTGTGCCTTCTTTAATACGGATAAGCGTAATCACGCCAAGATAGGAATCATACCAGCTATCTACCAGCAAGGCTTTCAGGGGTGCATTCTCATCTCCTGTTGGCGGCGGTAAACGGTGAACCAAAGCTTCGAGAACAGCCCCAATATTCAGACCGGTTTTAGCGCTTACTTCAACAGCGTTATCGGCATCAATACCAACCATGTCTTCAATTTGTTCTTTTGTTTTAGGAACATCTGCTGCGGGTAAGTCAACTTTGTTTAGAACGGGAATGATCTCGTGATCCGCATCAATCGCCTGATAGACATTGGCCATTGTTTGCGCTTCGACCCCTTGAGAGGCATCAACGACTAAGAGGGACCCTTCGCAAGCGGCTAAAGAACGGCTGACCTCATAGGCAAAATCAACATGGCCTGGGGTGTCCATGAGATTAAGAATATAGGTTTTGCCATCTTTGGCGGGATAGGTCAGGCGAACGGTTTGCGCTTTGATCGTAATGCCGCGCTCTTGTTCAAGATCCATCGAGTCGAGCACTTGCCCTTTCATCTCTCTAGCGGTCAAAGCACCGCAGGCCTCAATCAAGCGATCGGCGAGGGTCGATTTCCCGTGGTCGATATGGGCAATAATGGAAAAGTTACGAATAAGAGAAAGGGGCGTATTGGTCATAGATTTTAATTAGGACAATCTGTTGGTTTTGTCAGCTTAAAAGGCTGATTTATGATTTCGAAGAATAGTTTTTCTGGGCACGTGAGAGTGTATCATCTTCAGGAATAAGCTCGTTAGGATTTTCCTCTGGATAAATGTCAACACGATCCGCAGGACCATTGGTTTCATGCGTATTCGGTCGGGGCGTCCCGATCGTTTTTGGATAAATCCGGGTTGAAGCAACCCCCGCACGCATTAAAAGCGAGCGAATTTCTAAGAGCCGCTGTAAAGCCAACCGCCGTGGAAGGGAAGGGTCATCATCTTGTGAGCCCGCAAACCCTTCTAAGGTTAAGCGGATATTTGGATTATGCGCCATATGCGATCCGAAGCGTGAGATTGCATCAATGGTTTCTTGATCCATTTCCTCTTTGAGAGGCGCAAATTCGATACGGATTCCCTCCAGAGAATTGGCTAAGGGTCTCGTGTCTGAAATAGCGCCTTTGACAGCAATAACAGGATCGGGGTCTACAGGCGGATGCAGATGCACAATTGGAAATGGCGGCGCTAAAATTAAAGGTGGCGGGCTGGCAGGGATACGGGGGACAATTGTTGTGCCAGCTCTGTTGACAGACACAATTCCCTTTTCATAAGGAGGGTGTGCCGCAGTGGCCGGCGGTGTCGTCCGGGCAGGTGCAAGGGGAGGAGAATTTTCACCGGAGGGCGGGTTCTCTTGCCTCTTTGGAAAGGCTGCTCCTGCGTAATTTGAGGAAATACCTAAATTATCTGCTGCTTGTTGTGCCTGTTGTGAAGAAACGATTCCACTGCTTTCACCACCGCTATTGGCATTGTAGTTGTTAGAAAAACCACCAGGAGCGGCTTCCGAAGGTGGGGCTTGGCGAGGGCTTGGCGATGCCTCTGCCGCACCGCCGGGAAGAGCGTCTAAATTGGTTGTCATTTGCGCCCATGAGGCCGAGGGAAAACAGAATATCGGCATCAGTAAAAAGGGCAGTGTTTTTGGGTGAAACATGCGGGAAAGCAAAGGAAATTCTTTTTTTAATTTGCTATTTTCCTGACAAGTCAAAAGGTAAGAATCCTCATTAGGGCGCATGTTTCACTTCAATTAAGGCGGTTATAAAACCGCCTTTCAATCAATTATTTTGATTGTGGCTCAGAAATTGTAATCGCACGATCAACAAGTTTTTGTAAACGTGCAAAAAGATGTTGGTTACCGGAGACAACATTTAGGCTTCCTTTAAGGTTACCGTCTAGTTGTTTACCCTGTGGGTCAGTGATGTGTCCACCAGCCTCTCGGATAATGATAATTCCTGCCGCACAGTCCCACGGTTTTAAACCATATTCCCAGAATCCGTCAAAACGTCCACAAGCAACCCCCGCCAGATCAAGGGCAGCCGCACCAAAACGGCGAATGCCGGCAACCCGTGGCATTAAAGTTGCTAAAACATTGAGGAAAGGACGCTGAACCGTTTTGGAAGAGGCTGCAAAGGGAATCCCTGTAGCAATTAAGGCATCTGAAAGGCGAGCTCTGCCAGAAACACGGATACGGCGATCATTTAAGAAAGCGCCTAAGCCTTTTTCCGCCCAGTACATTTCTTGGGCAACGGGATTGTAAACAACCCCAGCTATTATCTCGACGCTGCCATCTTCATGACGGCGTTGGAGACCAATGGAGACAGCCCATTGAGGAATACCGTGCAAAAAGTTTGAGGTGCCATCCAAAGGATCAACAATCCAGCGCCATGTCCAATTTTCAGAACCGCTTTCTCCGCTTTCTTCCATAAGAAAAGCATAGCCTGGACGGGCTTTTTCTAGCTCTTCTTTAAGGATTTTTTCTGCTTTTAAATCGGCTTGTGAAACAAAGTCACCAGGAGCCTTGGCATTAACCTGAAGATGCTCAATATCTGAAAAATCCCGCAATAGCGAGCGACCTGCTTTTGTCGCAGCATTGTGCATGACAGCCATATGAGGGGATAAACGCATATTGATAACCTTATTTAGATTTAAAAACATGTATTCCTCCGTAAAGGGGAGGAATACACGCAAAGAAAAGAAGAAGTTAAAAAATTAAATTATTTTGCACGCTCGACATAGGAGCCGTCTTCGGTGCGGACAACGATGCTTTCACCTGATTTAATAAAAGGCGGCACCAAGGTTTTGACTCCGTTAGCAAGAAGGGCAGGCTTATAAGAGGAGCTTGCGGTCTGGCCATTGACGACAGGATCTGCCTCGGCGATTTCAACGGTGACATGCGGCGGAAGGGTAACGGCAACGGCATCACCATCCACGAAACGAACGCCAAGTTCCATATTATCCTGAAGGAAGGCAATCTGTTCGCCTAAAATGTCTTTATGGAGCATTGTCTGTTCAAAAGTTTCCGGATCCATCAGAACGATATTGTCGCCGTCCATGTAAGAATAGACATAATCACGATCTTCGGTTGGAAGGCGTTCAACCGTATCCGCCGTCCGCCAGCGCTCATTGGTTTTGTTGCCTGATTCTAGATCTCTCATTTCGACCTGAATAAAGGCACCACCTTTACCTGGGGTTAGGATTTGCTGCTTTAGAACAGTCCAGCGGCGTCCGTTATGTTCAAGGACTTGGCCGGCACGAATGAGGTTAGCCTGTTGTTTCATTGGAATGTAATCGTCTTTTCAGAAAAATTTAAAGTGACAGAAATTATAGTTATACATTTTATCTCTTAATCTTGCACCTATAGGAGATGCAAGTCTTGTTCGAGAATTCATGCAAGATATGTAGCGTATTTTCTTTTATTTTTTAAGCTCTTTCAGTTCATAAGCAGGGCCAAGCGGAATTTTTCCGCCGCCCTGTGGTCTTTCCGCCGTATAAGCTGGGAACGCCAGTCCACTTAAACGTCCCCGCAACTGCCGTAAAAGCGCTAAACCATCCGAAATTTCAACCCGGAAATGTGCTGTGCCAGGTGCTGGATCAAGGTGATGCAGGTAATAAGGTTTGACGCCCATTTCTAAAAAACCCTCAAAAAGATCGGCGAGTGCCTCAACATTATCATTCACGTCTTTTAAAAGGACAGATTGCGAAAGCAGGAGAACGCCTTGTTTGCGTAAATCCCTAATGGCTTTTCGGGCCTTGGGGGAAAACTCCTTGGCATGATTGGCGTGAATAGCGATCCAAAGCGGCTTTTCTGTTTCCAAAGCCTTTAAAAGTTCAGCCGTAATTAATTCGGGGGCGGCAACGGGTACCCGGCTATGGATACGCAGGGTCTTTACATGCGGAATTTTTTCCAAGCGCTGTAAAATGAAACGCAAACGCCGGGGGGAAAGTAAAAGCGGATCGCCCCCGCTTAAAATCACCTCATTGATTTCAGAATGGTTTTCAATCCAGTCTAAAGCGGCTTCTAAATGTTCCTGTGATAAAAGGCCGCTTTGATGGGCTTTGCCGGTTTGTCCGACAAATTCCCGCCGGAAACAAAAACGGCAATAAAGTGGACAAATTAAGAGCGGTTTTAAAAGGATTCGGTGTGGATAGCGGTGGATAATACCGGCAATGGGGGAGAAAGCCTCATCTGCGGTCGGATCTTCAACCTCATAAGATTGGGTGTGCAATTCCCTTTCATCTGGTAAAACCTGTCTAGCGATGGGATCATCTGAATGCTCAATGATTTCGGCAAAAGTTTTGGGAACAGCGATGGCATATTTCTTAGAAAGGGTTTCATGCCATTGGGGCGCTGGCTGCACATCGGGAAGGAGCTTTTCCGCAATAAGTTGGGAAAAATGGCGTAAAGTTGTTTTAGAAGAAGAGTCGGTCAAGAGAGTAAAAGCTTAAATGGGAATGGCAAAATGAAACAGGCTTTATTAAAACGCAGATCTTTGATGTTACAAGGGGGAAGAGCCTTTTTTGAAGCACGGGGCTATATCGAGCTTGAAACACCGTATCTTGTTAAAAGCCCAGGAGAAGAGGTCCATTTGCGCGTCTTTTCGACAATGCTGGAACATCCTCAAGGCGGTCAGGTTAAGCGTTTTTTACATACCAGCCCTGAATTTGCCATGAAACGTTTTGTCGCCGCAACGAAAAATCCTGTTTATCAATTTGCACGTGTTTGGCGCAATGGGGAGGGGAGCGATCATCATCATCCTGAATTTACAATGCTGGAATGGTACCGCCCGGATGCCTCTTTGCAGGATTTAATGCGGGAAACCCAGGAATTTATACAATCGCTTTTACCGCCAGAAGTTTTACGCCAAGGTGAAAAAATTGACATTTACGGCGATTTTGAAATTTTAAAAATGTCCGAGGCTTTTGAAAAATATGCCGGCGCAGATGTGTTGGGCACGATCGGTGATGCAAAGGCTTTAGCCCAGCAGGCCGGCTATGTTTTGCGGGAAGAGGAGGAATGGGAAGACCTTTTTTTTCGAATTTTACTTGAAAAGATTGAACCGCATCTTGGCCGGAAGAAGCCGACTTTTCTGACGCATTGGCCAGCGCCACAGGCGGCCTTGGCAAAATTAAATCCAGAAGATCCGAGAGAAGCGCTTCGCTTTGAGCTTTATGCCGGCGGCTTGGAGCTTGCGAATGCATTTGAGGAACTTTCCGATATTGTAGAACAGCGCAAGCGTTTTGAAACCGATCGTGAAAGGCGTGAAAAACTTTATCCCGATCAAAAATGGGAAATGGATGAGGATTTTTTAGAGGGGTTAAAAGATTTGCCTGATTGTTCCGGAATTGCCCTTGGTTTTGACCGTCTCGTGATGCTCGCAACAGGCGCGCCTAAAATAAAAGACGTGATTTGGGAATAATCCGTTAAAGATTCAGCGCTTTACAGTTCTTTAGAAGTCATAGATAAGTATGCTTAATTTTAAAAATTAGCATACTTATTTTTTATGAATTTCACACGTTTTTTATCTTTTCTTTTCTTTTTATGGATGTTGGCGTTTTTTACAGTCTCGGCCTTTGCCCAAGAAAAAGATTCTCTTGTTTTGCCGCAAGGCGACGGGTTGATTGATGAATGGTTTTCCCATTTACCTATAAATGTCATGATGGGAACGCACGTGACGGCTGCGGCGGTTGATTCAACAAGAACGCCTTGGCTGTATCCGCTTTTTCCTTTTCTTTATGCAATTAAAATTGTGCCGGTCGGGGGGATGGCTCCAGAACGCATCATTTCCCTTCATCCTCGTTTGGTTATTCTTCCGGCGGAAAGAAAAGATAAGGCAGGGATTCTAAAAAATGCTGGTCTTCATGTCGAAGTTTTGGACTTTACAGATTATGCTGGATTATTGGCCTGTATCCAGAAGAGCGCTCAGTTGGAAAATACAGCTTTGGCACTTGAAAAAGCTAGAATTTATAAAGATTTTTTAATCGAGAATTTAAGAGAAATCCCAACGAATTTAGAAGGCGCTATCTGTCAGCCGAACGGCTCACTTCCAAATCTTATAAAAGTAAAACCTGATGCGCCCAAAGTGTTGCATCTTTCATCATTGGAACCTTTAAAAGCTGATGGCAAGAATACGATTATTGATGAATGGATACGGATGGCAGGCGGGCAAAATATTTTTACTTTTAGCGGTAATAAGAAAGAAATTACGTGGGAACAGATTTATGCTTGGAATCCTGACATTATCATTTTGCAAGCCAATGCAGGTAAATGGGAAAAGGGAAAGGTTCCGACGGGCGCTTTTCTGTTAAAGGCCTTTAAGGAAAATCATCTTTACCGCAATCCTGCCGGATTATTCCTATGGGATCGCTCCGGCCCGGAGCTGCCTTTGCAGGCGCTATGGGCAAGTGCGATTATAAGTGGGAGGGGGCTTGAAAGTCAGGGAATAAAAAAGAAGATGCACTTTTTTTATCAGACATTTTACGGGCTTAATCTTTCAGATGAAATTTTGGAAAAAATTCTGAAAGGAGAAGGGCCTTAGTTAGAGGCATTGTACGCTGTTTAGGCAAGGAATTGCTGTGCCTTTAAAAATAAAAGATCTTGTCGTTGGATAAATCTTGCTTTGTCTGATTTTTATGATAGGGCAGGATTAGGCTTTAAGGAAAAATTGCGTTAAAATACGGCGAGCAGGAAAAATCTTGGGTGCGAAGGGGATTTAGGCGTGAGAGAAGAGCAAACGCTTCAAACAGAAATACAGCGGCTTGAAAAGGCTTTGGATTCTTTATTGAACCTGAGTCGCACGGCAGAAGAGCTAAAAAAAGAAAATGAAAAACAGCGTCAGACGCATGCTGCTTCTCTGGATGTGATTAAAAAAGATTATGATGCGGTTCTTGTAATGGCGGAGGAGCTTTTGAAATCCGTTGATGAAAGCGAACCGGTGGAAAAAGAGGTTATTGTCGAGGCTAAAAATGACAATGTTGATGATGACGATGAAGAGAAGATATTGATTGAATTGTGACTTTGACGCCTTATAAAAAAGGCGGATTAAACAGTTCAAAAATGTATAGAAATTTGGTTTTGGAAGGGATTAGACTGTGTTAGAGAAGCAAGTATTTCAGGCGGATTCAAAACGTTTAGAAAAGGTTTTAGAAGGATTATCTGCACTTTGTGAGCAGATTAAAAATTTACGCCTCCAGCAAAAAAATCAGCAGGAAAGCCATAAAGCAGAATTAAACACGCTGCGTGAGGCACATGCATCAGAGACAGAAACCCTCAAAAAAGGTTACGAAAAAAAGCTTGAGGAGAATGAAGAGATTCTTTTAATGGCTCAGATGGAGCAAGAGGAACTTCAGGCAAAGCATCAGGCTGCTTTTTCTGAATTGCGTCAAGCACATTCTGATGAAATGTCTGCCCTTAAGACAGAATATGCTCAAAATATTGCGGAAAAAGAGCAAACGATCGCGCATCTAAAATCAGAGCATCAGACAGGTATAGATCTTATTAAGAAAGATTATGATGCCGTTCTCAGTGTTGCCGAAGCACTTTTAGAAGAAGTGAATCCCGTAAAGGACACGGTCGTTCAAGAGGCTGAAATTGTCAAATTGCCTGTTGGAAATGACAATGTACATCTGGATAAAGTAAGGGATGTACATTAATGGCAAAAAAGGTCGAGTTGCTGATTAACGGATCTCCTTATTCCGTTTGGTGCAAAGAAGAGGACGAAACAAAGATTTGCCGTTTGGGAACGACATTGGAAGAGCGGACTTCTAAAGTTGCCAGAACATTGCGCCCCGATAGCGAGGCGCATGCATTATTCTTGACCTCTCTTCTTCTTTTAAGTGAAATTGAAACCAAGGCGCTTAAAGAAAAAGACGAGGCTGACAAAGTCGCTCAGGAAGTTCTGGAGAGAGGTAAGCAGGCAGAAAATGATAAAAAAGAAATCGCCTCTCTGAAAGAGGCGCTTGCACGAGCTGAAAATCAAATTAGATTTTTAGCAGATCGAGCTGAAAAAACCTTGGCGGAAGTCAAAGAGAATCTTCAGAAAGCAGCTTAATTTCGTTTTTAAATTGCTTGAGCTGTGACATGAAAAGGCTTATTATTCTCACAGGAGCTGCCCGGTACGTTATTCGCACATCAACCTCTGGGCCGATAAGCACTCCGAAGGGGGCCAGCACTGTTGCGATCGTGGTCGCATTATCCGGTCACCCACCTGTTAAAGCAGGTCCGGGAGAGCTGATTTGAAGACGGCCATGGCGGCTCCGCTTATGGCAGGGAGGCCGTAAATAGGATGCCAGTGCGTCAGGCTCTCAAAGCAAAGCGAAAAATAGCCCTTTCTCCCGAAAATGAATCAAAAATAAGCGTGAATCTGGCAAATTTTGTCCTCAAATCACATTTGAAATCGTGGGGATTGGTCTGGCCACTAGCGCATGAAATAGATTTACGCCCTTTATGTCATTTTCTTTACCAGAAACAGTTTAAAATCTTTTTACCGGAAACCTTTAAGGCAGAGAAAAAAATTCTTTTCCGAAAATGGACTCCCGAAATATTGATGAAAAAAGGGGATTTTGGAACGTTTTATCCCGATGAAACGGTTGATTCCTCCTTGTCTTTAGAGGGTGTTGTCGTGCCACTTTTGGGTTATGATTCCAAAGGGTATCGGATAGGGTATGGCGGTGGTTTTTATGACCGTTTTTTAGCGAAATATCCAAAAATTTTTCGGCTAGGTTATGCGCTTTCGGTGCAGTATAAGGAAACTTTAGAGATTAAAAAACACGATCAAAGGCTGGATGTGCTTTGTACAGAAAAGGGGATTGTCACATTTCCGTTTCGAGATCCTTTGTGAGAGAAAATTAAGGGAAAGCAGGATAGTGAGAATTCTTTTTTTAGGTGATATTGTCGGTAGGTCAGGGCGAGAAGCTATCATCCATAATGTTGCAAAATGGCGTAAAGCATATCGTTTAGATATGATTGTTGCAAATGCCGAAAATGCCAGCCATGGCTTTGGTCTTGGCCCTATGATTGCCAAAGAGCTTTTTGAAGCCGGGATTGATAGCCTTACTTTGGGCAATCATGCTTTTGACCGTAAAGAACTTATTCCTGCCATCAATGATTTCCCTTTTCTTGTGCGGCCTGTAAATTATCCGAAAAGCACACCGGGTAATGGTTTCTGCGTTAAGCCGCTACCAAATGGTAAAAAAGTTTTGGTCGTGAATCTTGCCTGCCGAATTTTTATGAATCCGATTGCGGATGACCCCTTTAAAGCGGTTGAAGATATTTTAAACCGCTTTCCACTTCGCAGGGCTGTTGATGCAATTATTTTAGATGTTCACGGCGAAGCGACAAGCGAGAAACTTTCTTTGGCAAATGCTTTTGATGGACAAGTCTCTTTTGTTGTCGGCACCCATACCCATATTCCGACAGCCGATACACGGATTTTACCAAAGGGCACAGCCTATCAAACAGATGCCGGCATGTGTGGTGATTATGACAGTATTATCGGAATGGAAAAAGAAGGTGCAATCCTTAGAACACGCCATCCTTTCGCTGGCGGAAAATTAGCCCCTGCTTCTCAAGAAGCCTGCGTTTGTGGTGTGATGTTTGAAACCGATGACAAGACAGGTCTTGCCGTAGCTGTAAAACCTTTCCGCCAAGGCAAGCATTTGATGCAGGCGGATGGGTTAGGAGCATGATTTTCTTTAGCTAACTTATAGAAATTATATCTTAAAAGACTAGGAATTTTCTAAAATGAGTGAGGTGAATGTTGTATGTGATATAGACGATACAAGTGCTTCGGAAAATCTTAAAGCTATTAAAACCAGCTCAGGAGAGGAGTTGCGTATTTTCGCAACTTCACGCATTATAAAGGAAATTTTATGCCCAAAAACCGAAGTTATTGCTTGGAAATCTAAGATAAATTTTTCACCAAGGAGTTTATATTTTACATCTTCGGCATGGAGCGAGTTTTTGGAAGAAAAGATTCAAATTCAGGCGCAAATAGCTAATGCTGCGGATTATTGGGTTGAAGGAGGAAAATGTGATTCCTCGCTTAAAAAAGAGAAAGAAGAAGGACGTTTTTTAAAAAGATTGAAACCAGAAATAGACGAAATTTGGGAAATACGGGTAACTAATCCTCCAAGAAATCAAACGAGATTATTAGGTCGCTTTATTTTTCCAAATAAATTCATTGTGTGTCTGGTTGTAAAGCGAGACGTTGTAGATAAAAAGTGGGAACTGGCAAAAACACTCACAAAGGCTTCATGGAATGCATTGAATATTCGTGCTTGTTTTCATAGCAATGATTTGTATGCATATTTGAGAGAGACGGAACATGACAATTATCCTATCTGAATCATCAGGAAGAAATATAAAAAAAGAGTGTGAATTTAACACATATTATGCATTGGCGCAGTTTCATGATGCATCTTATCGTGCCATTAAGGATCTGATGGATCGTGAGGGCTATGGAAGAGATCCTCAGAAGACACAACGTAAAGTCGCTAAAAAAATAGGAAAAAGTTCAACTTGGGTCTCTAGAAAATTAGGAGATGCAGGTGCATGTAGTCAAAAAGCATTAGCGGTTTTTGCTGGAAACTATGACAAAAGAATAGTGATTTCTTTTGTCAAGCCAGGACATGAAAGAATAGTTGCTGATGTCGTTCAAATACTTGAGGCAGCGCTTTCACATCAAGAAAACCCGCATAGTGGGAATATTTTTGACCACATATCTTCCTTTGTAAGGGGGATAGTGCCTAACCAAGGAGATAATATCGTGGAGGGTGTTTTTTCTCTCTCTGGTAATCAACCAGTAAGTGACGTAGTGAAGTTGTAAAATGATTGAAAAATTAAAATTAAAGGCAATCCATCTGTGCTCAGGAGCTAGATTCGATCAAAATGGTGGGATGAGTGCGCTTGGTATTATGCCGCCAAGCATTGTTATAAATCAAACTCCTTTTATGTTGCCTTCTTTAGCAATTATTGGACATGTTTGGAATATTTCAAACAAAATTATTCAAGGTAAACTTTTTATAAGGACACCTAAAAAGCAGCAACCTTCTCTTGGTGTGCCTTTTAGATTTAATCCTACGGGGAAACAGGGTACAATTTTTATTGTAAATTACCCAGGGGTATTTTTTTTAGAAGAAGAGGGTATTTATGAATTTGAAATTGAAGGAGAAAACGGCTCAAAAAAAATTATTTATTCTTTTGAGGTTCTGAAACATTCACAGCAACAAAATGTTCCTTTCGTCCCTGGACTTTCTCCAAAAGAATTTAAAAATTTTCAAGAAGAAATGAAGGCACTTGTTGAAAAATACATCAAGCCAGAAAATAAAAAATAATGTTCTAGATAACTTTAGAATTTAGAAAGATGCTAAAAGTTATCTAGGCTCAAAATAAACTTACTGCCAGTTTTCTAATTTATAGGCGGCATCCCAAAAATTCAGCTCCATGCGTGAGGCTGTTACGAAATCATCGAGCATTTTTTGGCGCTGGGCTGGGCTGGCTTGGGCGGCAAGGCGGTTGGTGAGATCAATCATTTGATCGGTTGCTTTTTGAAAGTCGGGATTACGGTAATCTTTGAGCCAATTTTCATACGGATTAGGAGAAACTGCCTTTTGGGTTAATTCTTGACCGAGAGCGGAATAAATCCAAAAGCAGGGGAGTAAGGTCGCCGCCAACTCCTCCGGCGTTTTTAGGGCGGCCGTACTCAGTTCAAAGCTTGTATAAAGCAGGGTTGCCGGTGCCGGACTGATTGGGGCTTTGAGATGCCAATCATCTTGTTGTTCTTTGAGGGAGTCATTTGCAAATTTTAAAGCAATTGCGGCATCTGTCGGATTTTCAAGCTTTGCCGCAAGTATTTCAAAGCTTTTCGCATAATCTTTGAGATAATAGGCATCTTGGGCCGCATAGAAATCGAATTTCTTTTTATCAAGCGTGCCTTTTTCTAATTCCTGATTAAAAGGATGTTGACGAATTTTTTCGTAAATGGGGGCAATTTTTTGCCAAGCTTCATCTGAGAATTTTTTCTGTGGGACGGCCGCAAAAGAAAGGCTAGGTAAGAGCAAGGTAAGAGAGAAAAAGAGCGAAAAAGATTTGGATTTCATTGTAAAAGTTTCCTTAAAAGAGGGGTGAAAGAAGGGGCGTTATTGCCAATTTTCGAGTTTGTAAGCGGCATCCCAGAAATTAAGCTCCATTCTGGAGGCTAAGACAAAGGCATCTAGCATTTTCTGGCGTGTTTCAGGCGTTGCTTTTTCAGCGAGCTGATCGGTGATGTCAATGAGGCCATTGGCAATATTCTCTTCCGTCAGTGGACGTTCCTTATTGGTATTGCTGTAAAAATGGATCCATTTTTCATAAGGATTGGGAAGAATTGCCTTTTGCGCAATCTCATTGCCAAGATGTGCATAAATCCAAAAACAGGGGAGCAGGGCTGCGGCTAACTCCTCACGGCTTTTATAGGCTGCCGTTGCCAGCGTGAAGTTGGTATATAGCAAGGTTGCCGGCGCAGGATTGCGTGTTTTTTGAGGCAGCCAGTCGCCCTTGACCTCAAATGTCGCTTCAGAAAGTGCCGTTCTGGTAAATTCTAAAATTTTATCCATAGATTTTGGATTATCCAATTTTGTGGCCAGAGTGGCTAAGGCTTTGGTGTAATCTTCAACAAATTGCGTATCTTGAGAGGCATAAAAATCGAATTTCTTTTTATCGAGTGTGCCTTTTTCTAATTCCTGATTAAAAGGATGTTGACGAATTTTCTCGTAAATGGGCGCAATTTTTTGCCAAGCTTCATCCGAGAATTTCTGGTGTGCCTTAGCGGCAAAAGAGAGGCTGGGAAGGCAGAGCGCCACGAGGCAGAATGATGTTAAAAAATGGATTTTTTGCATTTGGGGTTTCCTTTGGAAAATTAAAAACCGGCGCTTAAACTTCCGGTTACGCCGAAACCGCCGTCAATATAATATTTAGGGCTTTGTCCTTGGATAATGGTGCCGTTTACAGCCCTTGTATCTTTGGCGTTAAAGGTTGGGGTACCGACACCGGAGAGATAAGTTTGGTTGGAGAGGTTGTTGAAATTCAAACGCCAGCTTGGGGCTTTGACAGGGCCAAAATCTTTCCCATGATAGCCAAAGGCAAGTTCTGCCGTGGCATAGCCCGGAATAGATTCATCATTCATAAAGGTTGAATATTGAGGCCCTTTATAATGGGCTGTAATCATGCTGAAAAAGCCATGCCAGTCATATCTGAGGCCGATGCTTCCGGAAAATTCAGGGGCTTCGATCGCTTTTTTGCCTTTGGTTGGGAGATACGTTCCATCGACCGGGAGATCATTATTATTCACAGCGTCCAAATATTCAAAGCTTAAATAGGGAGAGAAGCCACGAACCGGTTTAAAGCCAATGGCACCATCGACCCCTCTTGAGGTCTGTCCGCCGGCATTGATGGTGGTTTGAATGTTGCGGTCATTGACACTCGAAATCAGGCGGTTTGTAAAATTATAATTAAAAAAGGTCAGCGAAGTAATCACATAGCGTCCTGTATGCCGCCACCCAAACTCTTCATTAATAGCGTATTCATTCTTCAGATTTTGCGCCCCATAGCCTGAAATACCGCCAAGCCCGTTGGGATCACCGTAATTGGTTAAATTATAAGTGTCATAATAAGCCGTGACGGAAGGCGTTCTGAAATTGGTAACGCCATTACCGAAAATCTGGTCGTGCGCCCCAAGTTTCCAGAGAAAACCGGCACGTGGCAATGGAATAGCATAGGTATTTCGGCCTGATTTTTGCGGGCCGGGCACAAGATTATGCGGGTCAATGGATTCAATCACTTCTTTAAAACCGCCCATGAGTGTAAATCCCCTTGGCAATTCAATACGATCCTCTACATAGGCAGAATTGCTGTGTGTCACGGAATACATATTAATGGTATTCCAAACTTGCCCATTTGGAAGATGCAGCATGGTTGCAGGATTATCTCCCCAAATATTTGGCGCATAGCCATTTTGCTGAACCGGCACATAATTCATTTTTTCACTGTCTGTTACATGGTCATACCAGTAGCCCAGAGTGAAATGATTCCATTTTAAATCATGTTTAAGCGTTAGCGTAACGCCGTCCCGTGTGGTTTTTTGACTGTAATTATCACGATAGGTTCCCCAGCCGTCATTATCCACAGGCGGGTTAAAACTGCCGGGAATGGGCTGTTCATAACCTGAGTAATTTCCGCTGGTCAGAAATTGATCCCCTGTCGGGCCATTCCCGAAAATATACTGGCCATAAGGCTCAGCCTTAAAGCTTAAATGGGGGGTAAACTGGTAATTGATGGGTGCGCCGGCATAAATCGTTTGAAAGGGGGAGCGGTAAAGCGGGTAATAATTTGATCCGCCAACCGCATTTTGAGGATCAAAATGAGGGGCAAGCAGGCCAGCTTCTTTTCCTTCACTTTCCCATTGAGAGAGATTTACTTTTGGATAATAGGCAATATCGGCACGGTTAAACGACATCACAACGGATGCTGCGTTTTTATCATTATCTCCAAAAGGGCGAATGGCCTTAAAATCAACATGGTTGCGTATATTTTGTCCAGGCCCCCGCCATTGATTGGATTGCGTATAGGAATAAGAGGCAAAAGCACGGATCTTTGTTGCACCTAAAACGCCAGTATCGAGGCGCACAAATTCTTTGTCCGTATTAAAAGTGCCATAGGTAAAACCGACTTTAACCCCGGCCTTTCTTGCCGGGTTGATGTAATTCATACTTAAAACGCCGCCAGCCGCTTGGAGAAGGGGATCGTCAATTTCTCCGCCCTCTTGGTTAAGGGTGACGGATTTATAATTTTCAGAATCTGCCCATTGCGAAGGCGTTCCACCGCCATAGGCGGCATCTCCGACAGGCATACCTTCTAAAAGATAACCAAGATCGGAACCTTGAATGCCTCGAACAGAAATATCTGTCTGCCAAGAAAGACCGGAAGGATCAGAACTTGAGACATTTGCGCCGGGCTGAAGTTCAATAAGCTGAAAAGCATTTTCCGTGGGGCTTTGAATTTTAATATAGGCTTCTGAAGAAGTGCTTTTTTCCATCATGCCGTTATCGGTGCTAATCAAACCGCCGCCGGCATTTGAGACATGATGGGGCGAGGCAATCCGAAAATGCTCAGGCTTAGGAGGTGGCGCTTTGGTTGTTATTCTTACGGAACGTTTTTTAGGGGCTTTATGCGTGAGTGCATTGGTGGATTTCAGCCCATCTGCACAAGCGAGATCGGGCATCTGGTGAAAAAGCAGCAACAGCACCGTAAAGGCCCACCGTCGCCTAGGCCATTGGAGAAACATGTAAGATCCTATCCCTTGCGCTGGTATGATCCAGATCAGGTTCAAAGGGTCTGGCGCCATGCCATCTCAGCCCCGTACGGGACTCCCCTTGGATATAAAAATTTCTTTATTATAGACAAAGAAAAATTCGCTTGTCTAGCGTATAGAAATGGGCTTCCAGTAGGTTTGAGAAGAAAGTTTTTTATTTTTAGAGCTTAGAGAGGTTACTATGTGCCAAGGTTTAACAGGATCTGATTATTATAAAATTTCCTATTTGCAGGTTTCTGGTGCGCGTGTAGCGTTGCCAATTTTCAAGCAGGCTGCATCAGACGTAGAGATTGAAAATGCAGATAACACTATTCTACTCGTGAATTATGGAAGCGCAGATGGCGTGAATTCTAAATTTTTTGTGACGGAAGCCTTATGTATTTTTACAGAGCGTTTTTCCCAAAAAATACTTTCTGTGATTTATAATGACCAAACAGATAATAATTTTTCAACGATTTTTAAGGCGTATGAGGATCAGAGCAAGCCTTTGGTTTTTTCTTCAGGAAAATCGTTTTACTTTCAGGTCATGCCTGAAAATTCCGTGCATTTGGCGTGGTCTTCTTATGCGAGTATTTTCCTTTCTGCTCGTCCTTCAGGTTTTGGAGAGGGGCTCGCAGCGTATTGCGTTCCAGGATCTGATTTTCAGAAAAATTCTACGGTACAGGCGCAAAAAGATTGGAAAAATTTTTTACTTTTGCGGGCGAAAGAATTAAAGCCAAAAGGATATTTCCTTTGCGTAACTCCAGGACGTCAAAACGGTTGGGAAACAGGATTTAATCATATTTTGGAAAAAGCATGGCAGGTCTTGAAAGAGATGGCGACAGACTGGAAGATTGATTTAAATTCGCCTGATTTTCCCCGTGTGGCGGTATACCCTCGAAGCGATGAAGAGATTTTAGCACCGTTTAAGGAAAAAGCACTTTTGGATCTTTTTAAAGTGAGATATTTTCAGAGTTCCTCTTTGCTAGAAGAGAATTGCCTTTCAGAAGAATCTCGAAAATTTTCTGCGGCTAGAAGACACACAGATTTTTTCATGATGACGTTTGTAGGAAATTTGGAAATGTGTTTTGCGTTTTTTCAAAAAGAACAGACAGTCGAAAATCTCCAAAAATTTAAACATGTTTTTGAGCAAAAGCTATATGAACAGCTTGAAAACGATCCGCAGCCTGTCTCTCAGCATGTTCAGGTGCTTTTATTACAGAAAAAATAATCTTTGGAATAAGGCATATTATATTGATTTTTTGGCAGGAAAATATCCATTCATAACAGAATGGATTCCAAATAATTTACCAATTTTCTGCGGGGTAGGTTTGCAAGTTTCCTGAATGCTATCGTGTGAGCATCTATAAAGATCTTTTTAAAAGGATCAGAAAAACAGATCGCTTTATGTGTTTTAGCGATTGGGTGAGTGAAAGTAGTATTGGTTGTCCTGAAAAAGGAGCGCCATATCCTTTTGGCGTGTATGAAATGCATTGTTTTGATGTCGTAAATATTATTTTAAACAGAGTATAATTCTTTTTGTGACGACATCTTTTTTTGTCGTTTGAAAAGAAGGTTGTGATAGAAATTTAAGGAAAGAGTAAAAATGTTTTTCGGTATTCTCTGTGCTGTTCTTATTCTCATTGTCTTCTGCGCTTTGCCGTTCTTGAGAATTGTGCCGGGAATGGAGGCATGGGTGATTGAGTTTTTAGGTCGTCCGCTGAGACAGCCTTGGTATTCGGGTTTGCATCTTCTCATTCCTTTTTCTGTTATTCGCAAAAAAGTGGATTTAAGAGAACAGCAAAATGCTGAAACTTCTGAAGTTAAAACAAAAGATAATGTTTTCGTTAAAATCGGATGGGTTGCCATTTGGAAAGTTTCCGAAGCGATGAAATTCGTTTATGCAAACGAAAATCCGTTACAGCAGCTTTTGTGGCAGACAGAGAATGATTTGCGTCAAATCGTTTCTGAAATGACCTTAGAGCAGCTTTACTCAAGAAAAGATCATGTCGGCCAACTCATTCTAAAAGATATCGAACTCAAAGCTGCCGCAATGGGCATGGTTTTAAGCAATGTTTTGATTGAACAGCCAGAGCCGCCCAAAGAGGTTGCTGAGGCGATGAATCAGGAGGTTGCCGCTGAGGCTTTAAAAAAGGCCGCAACAGCCAAAGCAGAAGCGAAGCGGATCGAGCTTGTTGGCATTGCGCAGGCTGAAAAGGAAAGTAAAAAACTTCAAGGGGAGGGACTTTCGGAGCAGCGTAAGGCAATCGCACAAGGATTAGAGGAAAGTTACACCTTGATGCAAAAAGGGATGCCAAACGCCTCAGAGGAACAGATTTTATCTTTGATGCTCAAGGCGATGGATACAGATATGGTCGTCACCGCATCGCATACATCAAAAACAAATTTAATGGTCGTTCCTTATGCTTATTCAGATAATCCGGCGGCACTTTCAGCCTTACCGATTTTAGCGAAAAATCATTAAGTTGAAAAAGAAAAGCCCTCAGAGTTTTCTAAGGGCTTTTTCATTATGTCTTGCATTATATTTTATATGATGGCGCGTGTGAATTCTCAGAACTTTTTGGGCGTTTTAAGTATTGTGGTGTTGAGGCAGAAAGCACGCAAGGGCGTCGTTTTCAAACAGTTTTTTCTTGGGTTGAATATTTTGCACTTCAAATAACGGGGAAGCAATAATTTCTTATTTTATACGTCTCTAATTTCCTTGCTTTTTCCTCAAAAACAGAGTCTTCTTCAAAGAAGATAGAACATAAAATGTAAAAGAACTGGGGGATAAAAATGAAATTTTTTAGCAAGAAAAAACCTGTTTTTCAGCTTACACGAAAGCAACTTATCTGGATGCCTGTCTTAAATGCTTATGATCGTGAATGGCCTCTTTTAGTTTGCCAACGTCAAAGTGCCAGTGCCTTTGAAACCGAAGAGGATTATCAACAGAGTGTCCTGGCGGTTTTAGAGCAGCAGGCAGAGGCGATTAAAGAGGTTAAAAAACAAAATTATCCCAAAGCCAGCTTATTCGGAAAATTCCCTAAAACGATCGGTAAGATTGCTTGGAGTCATCAGAAACCTGAAATAGAAGAGGTTAAAACCGTAAAGGTTCTTGTTAGCCCCAGCGATAAAACGCCTTTAGGGATTGCTTTTTATAATGCGCACCCTGTATCGGATAAAGTTTTAGAACAAGATGCCCCGTTACGTCAAAAATATCCGACTTTATCTCGTTTAATGTCGGCTTATTATGATGAGGATTTTTTTAACGATGATTCAGAGGATTCTTCTAATCCTCTGAGTGTAATGGCGGAATTCTGCTTTGAAGAAAAGGCAGAAACCGTTCAAAGTCTTTTAAATGACATCACACATTATCTCAAAACAAATCCAACAAGCAAAGAGGCGGAGTCTTTTTTAACCGCTTTAGGCAATGAGTTTGCTTACCAAGGAAGTCAGATAAGCGCCTTAGAATGGTTGGAGTATTTAAGGGTGCGTTTAGAGGATTGGGTATTTCATGGAGATGAGCCTATTTCTTTAGAAAATAACAAATAAAAATCATACGGCAAAATTCATGTAAAATTAAAATGAAAGATTTTTTTATGTTAAAAATGCCTTCAAATCTTTTCTCTTTAATGGCTTCGACTTCTATGGCGCTAATGCTGGTAGGGGGTGTCATTTTTTCAAATATGGCGCAGGCTGAGTCTCGTAAGGCGCAAAAGCAACTCGATGCTTTTGCCCAAATTGAAAAAGATTATTTCCAGTGGCACTGGCTCAATAGTCCCGTCTCTGCCACATCTGATGGGGTGCATACGCTTGAGGGACGCAATTTAGACGCTTTGCTCGATGATTCTTCTGCAAAAGCCGATAAAAAAGCCATTCGACAGCTTAAAGCAACCTGCAGGGCTTTGGCACGTCTGAAAATACCAGCAGATCAAAAATTAAGAGAAGATGATCGCCAGATTCTGTTGCACGATTTGGAGGGCCAACTGCTTTTATTGGAGAAAATCCAGCCTCAAATCCACAATCCCGATAGTTATACGCAAATTGCAACTGCTTCTTTAGATAGCTTGATTAGCCGTGATTTCGCCCCGATAGAAGAGCGCATGAAGGACGTTATTGCACGGGAATATGCGTTCAAGAAATTCTTCCAAAGCGCTGAAAAAAAACTCGCAAAAGTCCCTGCCATTTATCTGGAAATCTCCAAAGAGGATCTAGATGGGGCAGAAAGCTTTGTCAAAAACGATGTGCCCTTGGCTTTTGCTTCTGTCAAAGACCCTGTTTTGCAAAAACAGTTCAAGAAATCAACGGAAACAGCTTTAAAAGCGCTCGCAAAATATCGTCAACAGATTGAAAAGATAAAGCCTTCCGGCTCTTATATTTTAGGGCGTAAAAACCTTGAGGCTTTGCTGGCAAGTGATCTGACAACGACTTCTATTGAGGATCTGATTAAAAAGGGCGAAGCACAGCTTAAAAAAGACCAAGCCAGCCTTCATGCAGCGGAGAAACAGATTTCGCCAAAAGATCCTGCCAAAGCGCTTTCCATCGTTCGGAAAGATCATGTGGCAGGGGATAAGCTTCTTGATCTTGCTGCGACACAGATTAAAGAAGCGCAATCTTATGTCTTATCCCATAAAATTGCGACATTGCCGGCAGAAACTGTTCCTACAGTCACGCCAACCTTGCCCTTTGAGCGCTCGTTAATTACGGCGGCAATGGGATGGCCGGGAGCCTTTGAAACAAAAGCAACGGCTTCCTATTATTATGTGACGGCACCGAACCCGAAAGATCCAGAGGAAAAACAAAAACAGGATATTGAAGATCTCAATACGCCAACGATGCTTAATATTACAGTGCATGAGGCCATGCCGGGGCATTTTGTCCAAGGGCTTTATTTGCATAGTCATCCCGAATGGTCTTTGACTCGCAAAGCAGGACATTCTTATGCAACCACTGAAGGATGGGCACATTATACCGAGCAAATGATGCTTGATGAGGGCTTCCATGCCGCAAAGCCGGAATATCGCTTGATGGTGGCAACAGATGCTTTGTTACGGGATTGTCGCTTCTTAGCCTCTTTGGAAATGCATACGGGTAAAATCACGCTGAAACAGGCAACCGATTTGATGCAAAATGCCTGCTATCAATCTCCAAGCATGGCGTATAAAGAAGCCAGAAGAGGAACGGTTGATCCGGGATATTACTCCTATCTCTTAGGAAAGCTTCAGATTCAAGATTATCGGGATGCGGAGAAAAAACGCCTTGGTGATAAATTTTCTTTGCAAAAATTTCACGATCATATTTTGGCCAGCGGATTGATTCCTATAAGTTTGATTGCGCAGGAAAAATAAGATTTTGAATAAAAGGCCCCTTTATAGAGAAAGGGGCTTTTTTTAGGGAAAAGCTTGGGGGTCTTGAGAGTTGTCGTGTTACGCTAAAAATTCTTAAAGCATCTACTTTGAGATTTAGGAGGAAAAATGTCAGAATCTACGAAACAAAATGATTTCCCGACACGCCGAACTCTTTTAACGGGCGCAACGCTGGGCGCTGCGGCCTTGGCGGCGGAGGCTGTGCCACGCCGTTCTTTTGCTACGGCTAAGGAGCGTCAGTCAGTATCTCTTGCGGATCCCGTAAAGGCGTATCCTTCTGCACCTTTCCATCAATCTTTGCAGAGCTGGCCCGGTCTGCAGTCTAAAATGCACCCGACACCGGATTGTGGCGAAAAATCTTATATTGGTTCCGGCCGTTTGAAAGGCCGTCATGCGTTAATCACAGGTGGCGATTCAGGGATTGGTCGTGCTGTGGCGATTGCATTTGCTAGGGAGGGGGCGGATGTCGCTATCAATTATCTTCCTCAAGAGGAATCTGATGCAAAAGAAGTGATTGCGTTGATTAAAAAAGAGGGACGTAAGGCGATTGCGTTGCCGGGGGATTTGCGGGATGAAAAATTTTGTCAGAGATTGGCCGCAGATGCACAGACACAGCTCGGCGGATTGGATTGTTTAGTCAATAATGCAGGCTATCAGCATTTTGAAGATGATTTATTAAATCTTACGACAGATCAAATTGATCAGACATTCAAAACAAATGTCTATGCTTTGTTATGGCTTACCAAAGCGGCGGTTGCTTTGATGAAACCGGGCAGTTCTATTGTAAATACAACCTCTGTTCAGGCCTATAGACCAAGTGCTGGCCTTGTGGATTATGCGGCAACCAAAGCCGCTATTTCTGCGATGACACGTTCTTTAGGAAAACAGCTTGTTCCTCGTGGTATTCGAGTCAATGCTGTTGCACCGGGCCCATTTTGGACACCGCTGGAAACAACAGGCGCACAGCCTGCGGATGTCGTCAGTACATTTGGTTCAGATATTCCGTATAAACGCCCTGGACAGCCGGTAGAAATTGTACCGCTTTATGTGACATTGGCTAGCGCCGAAAGCAGCTATGCAACAGCGCAAATTTGGGAATCTACAGGTGGCATGGCGTGATTTTCTAGGTCAATTTTATTTTTAAAAGAAGGGAAGCCTCGCATTATTTTTTGCGAGGCTTTTTTTGAAATTTATCTCTCATCAAGCTTTGCTGGACTTTGTCACTGAAGGTAAAATGAATCTCTTCATTTCGTACTTTTAGGAAAAGTTAAGCGCTTCTTTATGTTGAAGGAAATTCATTTTGAAAGTGGCAAAAATATGTTAAAAAAGAGAATATTTCCACCTCTTCATTGAGATGTTGGATAGGGATGACCCTCCTAATTTCTGAGGTCAAAAAGGATCTGCAAGAGTCATTCCGACACTCTTGGCAGAAAGGATATGATTTAATGTCTGAAAAAATTTTTCCCGTTTTAAAATCAGCGAAAAACAAATCCTTGATAGATCGAGAGACCTACGAAAAATGGTATCTGGAAAGTCTTAAAAATCCAGAAATTTTTTGGGGACAACAAGGTTTAATTATTGATTGGTTTAAGCCTTATACGAAAGTTAAAAATGCTTCTTTTCAAGGTGATGTGTCGATTAAATGGTTCGAAGATGGCGTAACAAATGTGGCCTGGAACTGTATTGACAGGCATTTAGAAAAATTTGGCGATCAAGTCGCCCTTATTTGGGAGGAGGATAATCCTTCTTCGAATAAAAAAATTACCTATCAGAATCTCTATACGCATGTTTGTCGCCTCTCGAATGTTTTGAAAAAACACGGGGTAAAAAAAGGCGACCGCGTTACAATTTATATGCCAATGATTTTAGAGGCGACTTATGCCATGCTGGCATGCGCACGGATTGGCGCTGTGCATTCGGTTGTTTTTGGCGGATTTTCAGCAGAGGCTTTGGCAGGGCGTATTGTTGACTGTCAATCCACTTATGTCATTACTTGTGATGAGGGGATGCGGGGCGGTAAAATCATTCCGATGAAAGATCATTTGGATATGGCGATTGATCTTGCCGCCAGCCAAAATGTTGCCGTGGAAAAAGTGCTGGTCGTTAGACGGACAGGTGGAAAAATCGGTTGGGTGCCGGAACGTGATTTTTGGTACCATGAAGAGGTTCAAACCGTTGCGGCAGAATGCCCACCGGAAAAGATGAAAGCGGAAGATCCTCTTTTTATTCTCTATACTTCTGGATCAACGGGAAAGCCTAAAGGGGTTTTACACACAACAGGTGGGTATTTAGTTTATGCTGCAGTGACGCATAAATATGTTTTTGATTATCATGAGGGTGAGATTTATTGGTGTACAGCGGATATTGGCTGGATAACAGGCCATTCTTATATTGTTTATGGCCCGCTTGCGAATAGGGCAACAAGCCTTCTTTTTGAAGGGATTCCAACTTTTCCTAACAAAGAGCGTTTTTGGGAAATTATCAATAAACATCATGTAAATATTTTTTATACCTCTCCCACAGCCATTCGTTCATTGATGGCCGGTATCTCCCATCAGGCCATTCAATGTCCTTCACTCCGTCTTTTGGGACTTGTTGGAGAGCCGACAGATCCGCAAACATGGGAGTGGTTTTATAGAGAGGTTGGGCAAGAAAAATGCCCGATTGTAGATACATGGTGGCAGACCGAAACTGGTGGCATTCTTATTACACCTTTGCCGGGCGTTACAGATCTAAAGCCCGGTTCAGCAACACGTCCCTTTTTCGGGGTTAAGCCAGAGCTTGTGGATACAGAAGGAAACATTATTGAAGGGGCAGGAGAAGGCAATTTATGTATTGCGGAAAGCTGGCCCGGACAAATGCGCACCCTTTACGGCAATCATAAATTATTTATTGAAAATTATTTTTCTCTTTACAAAGGTAAATATTTTACAGGGGATGGCTGTCGACGGGATGAGGACGGCGATTATTGGATTACTGGCAGGGTAGATGATGTTCTAAATATTTCAGGTCACCGTCTTGGTACGGCCGAAATTGAATCGGCGCTTGTTTCGCACCCGCTTGTTTCAGAGGCTGCTGTGGTTGGTTATCCGCATTCTATAAAAGGGCAGGGAATTTATTGTTATGTCATTCTTAGCGATGAGAGCAAGCAAGGAGAGGCTCTCCATCAAGAGCTTGTGAAACATGTGCGCCGGGAAATCAGCCCGATTGCAGCACCGGATCAAATACATTTTGCCTTTTCGTTACCTAAGACCCGATCGGGAAAAATCATGCGCCGTATTTTAAGGAAAATTGCAGGTGATGACTTTGAAACGCTTGGAGATCTTTCAACTTTGTCAGATCCTTCGGTGGTGGAACATTTAATTCAAAATCGAAAAAACCGTAAGGAAGAATAAAATTATGAGTTGTTTAACCCTTTATTATAAATCTGGCGCCTGCTCTTTGGCTGATCATATTCTTTTAGCGTATGTTAAAGAAAAAACAGGCTTGGTTTATGCGGCTATTCAAGTGGATCTTAACACCCATCAGACAGAGAATGGTGCAGATTATTACAAAATCAATCCACGGGGAGCCGTGCCGGCATTGGAAGTGGAAGAAGAGAGTCGAAAGAGTATTTTAACGCAAAATCATGCGATTTTACTTTATATCGGCGATCTTTCCGGCCTCTCAGCTTTGAGCCCCGATAAAGGCAGTTTAAAACGGGCAAGATTGGATGAGGCCTTGAGCTTTTGCAGTGATTTACATGCTGCTTACAGTCCTCTGCTTCATCCGGAAAAAGTCGGTTTGGAAGCCGCACAGCTTACCGGTTTTTATCAAAAGGCGGACAGACGTCTTCGGGAATTGGAAAATTGGTTGCCGGAAAAAGGATTTTGGCTAGGTCGGGAATTTACACAGGCAGATGCATATGCAGCGGTCATTTTAAGCTGGTCGGAAAAGGCTAAAATCGATCTTTCCCCGTATCCAAAAGCCAAAGAGCTTAAAGAAAAAGTCTTTGCACTCCCAGCGGCTCAAATAGCTTTAAAGGCAGAAAAAGAAGCTTTGGGATGATCCAAAGCTTAGACAAAAGACTATCGCCGGCGCAAGCATATATTCTCAAAGAAAGAGGGACAGAACCGCCATATTCAAGTTGTTTGATCCATGAGAAAAGGGAGGGGGCGTATCATTGCGCTGGATGTGGCGCAGTGCTTTTTTATTCGACTCAGAAATATGAAAGCGGATGCGGCTGGCCATCTTTTTACGAAGAGGTGGCAGGGGCGGTCGAGAAGAAAGAGGATACAAGTCTTGGGATGCGTCGTACGGAAATTACTTGTGCGAAATGTCATGGGCATTTAGGGCATCTTTTTCCAGATGGCCCGCAACCGACAGGCCTGCGCTATTGCACCAATGGCCTTAGTCTTGATTTTGTTCAAAAACCTATGGATTTGGGCAAGACATCGGTAAAATGATTGAAAAAGAAAAACCTCCCTTGCGATTAAAAATGAAATTTCAAAGCAAGGGAGGCTTTCCACTATCGTTATTTTAGGAAAAGACAAAAATCTCTTTTTATTTTTGCAGTGATTTTTCGTCGCCTATTGTGTGAATATCGCTTTGCGCTTCTCGCAGGAAAGTTTTTAAAAAGCGGTCTGCCTCAATGGAGGTTACGATTTTCACTTTATGAACTCCAATTTCTTTTGGTGTTGTGGAATCAGGCCAGATAATGGCATGGCCATAATGAATCCCTTTGGAAATATCGACATCCATATAAGCATCTAAAGAATTTTTAATGAGGGTTGGATCTGCCGCGATAGCGGTGGCCATTTCATCCCACATTGGCAGTGGGTCATAATATTGACCGAGATAGCGGGTCATAGGAGTCTGTTTGCGTTGAATCTTTTTCAGATAAGCCCGTGTCATCATTAAATCATTGGAGACATTGCCAACAGCCGTGATTTTTTTCCAGGGGGCCGTTAAGGTAATATGTGCCGCCTCTGGATCAAAAATCATATTAAAATCAGAAGCAAAATCCACATTGCCTGTGACGGAACGCATGCTGGTATCTAAAAGCGCCCCCATAAAGATAAGTTCTTTTGCTGTTTCCGCAAAAGTAGGGTCAAGCCGAATAGCTAAGGCAAGATTGGTCATCGGGCCTGCCGCAACAATCGTCACTTGATGCGGGTGGGCATGAACTTGTTTAATCAAAAAGGCCGCGGCATTTTCAGAACTTGCCGGCGTATGCGGAGAACCTTCTTTTAAAACAGGCAGAGCAGGCTGTTCAGAGGGGATTTTTTCGATTGATCCAAGCGCACCCCAAGCCCCCTTCCAGGGAGTCGTACCAAATTGTTTTTCACGAAGACGCATTAAAGAAACACTATTAATCAGCGGATAAACCGCACCATCGGCGACAGGAATTTCTGATTTTCCAATAATTTCAAGAAATCGTCTGAGATGTGCAGATTCTGCATTTTCCCAGCCGTCTCCCGTAACAACGGTAAAGCCTAAGACTTTAACCTGAGGGTTAAAGAGGAGGGGAATGACAGATTGCTGATCTGAACCGCCTGGACCCAAAAAGTCATTATCTTCAATAATTAGGCGAGGGGGCTCAGCTTTGGAAATCACGGGTATAAGAGAAAAACTGAAAAGCAACAGAGAAAATATAGGGGTTAAAAAGCGAAAATTCATATTGAACCTTTTTAGAAAGCTTTGTTTTAAAAGAGATTTTTAATTTCCTGAATAGGGTTACGTTATAGCAATTCTATCTTCAGCGGAGGAGGGGAGGCGTTATATGCGAATTGAGAATATTTGAAAGAAACCC